>CALCDT010000001.1 GCA_937900425.1 uncultured Alphaproteobacteria bacterium
GCCGCTCTCAGCCAGTCGACGAGCCACATCGGCCTCGTCGCGACGACGTCGACGATCTTCGGTCATCCCTACGTCGTCGCCCGGCAGATCGCCTCGCTCGACCACATCTCCAAGGGCCGGGCGGCCTGGAACATCATCACCAGCCAGACGCCGGTGGCGCTCGCCGCCTACGGTCTCGAGACCGGCTTCGGCCAGGAGGAGCGCTACCGCCGCGCCGCCGAATTCGCCGAGATCGTCACCGGGCTGTGGTCGTCGCTGCCGCAGGAGGCGATCGTCGCCGACGCCGAGCGCAACGTCTTCGTCGATCCGGCGCTGACGCGGCCGATCGCCGTCGCCGGAAAGCACTTCCGCTCGAGCGGCAGCCTGTCGGCGCCGGTCGGCCCGCAGGGGCGGCCGGTGATCTTCCAGGCGGGCCAGTCGGAGGACAGCAAGGCGTTCGGCGCCCGCTGGGCCGATGCGCTGTTCACCGGCCAGCGCACCATCGAGGGTGCCCGCAGGTTCTACGCCGACGTCAAGGGGCTCGCCCGGGCGAACGGCCGCGATCCGTCGCAGCTCCTCGTCATGCCCGGCCTGTTCCCGATCGTCGGCAGCACCGAGGCGGAGGCGCGCCGGCGCAAGGACGAACTCGACGCCGGCCTCGACATCGCCTTCCTGCACGCCGAGCTCGCCCACCATTTCGGCCTCACCCCGGACGACCTGCCGCTCGACGAGCCGCTGCCCTACGCCCTCACCGCCGGGGCGGAGCCGCGGGTGCCGATCGCGTCGCGCTGGCCGCGCGCCCAGATCCTCGCCGAGGCGCGGCCGGCCAACTGGACGGCCCGGCAGGCGGCGCTGTCGAACATCATCGGCGGCCACCGGATGATCGTCGGCACCCCCGAGCGGATCGTCGCCGACATCCTCCACTGGATCGACACCGACGCGGCAGACGGCTTCAACCTCAACATCGACGTGCAGACATCCGGCCTCGAGGACATCGTCGACCACGTCATCCCGCTCCTGCAGAAGGCCGGCCGCTTCCGCCGCAACTACGAGGGCGTCACGCTGCGCGACCACCTCGGCCTCGACCCCTTCGTCGACCCGCGGGGCGTGCCGGCGCCCGCCCGCACAGGGACCGGTGGCTGAGATGTCGCGGGAACAGACCATCGCGGCGGGGGGCGCCCCCGCCTACGCCTGGGCGCCGGTCACCCGGCGCCTCGGCTACGACGCGCTGTTCGAGGCGTTCGCCGCCGGCGCCGCCGAGCGCGACGTGAAGCGGACGCCGATCTTCGCGGAGACGCGGCGCCTGCTCGAATGCGGCTTCGGCGCCGTTCGCCTCGGGCCCCCGGCCGGAGCGGAGCGGGCGGACCGCCCGGACGATCCCGTCCGGCCGGAGGGCGGGGCGGGGGAGGGGCCGTTGCCGCTCGGCGAGTTCTTCGCCCTCGTCCGCGACCTCGCCAAGGCGGACCCGAACATCGCCCACGTCTTCCGCAACCACTTCTTCGCGGTCGAGACCCACCGGCGCACGCCGGACGACCCATTCTCGGCGCGGGTGCTGGCGCTCGCGGCCGGGGGCGCGATGTTCGGCGTCGCCTTCAGCGAGGCGAACGGCAAGCCGGCCGGCGGCCAGGGCCACCAGCCCGGCATGGTGCTGGAGCCGGACGGCGATGGCTACCGGATCTCGGGCCGGAAGATCTACTCGACCGGCAACATGTATGCCGACTATCTGTTCGCCACGGCGGTCGACGGGCGCAGCGGCGAGGTGCGGAACCTCTTCGTTCCCACCAAGGCGGCCGGTGTCAGACTCGACGACGACTGGGACGGCTTCGGCCAGAAGCTGACCGGCTCGGGCACGACGGTCTTCGACCGCGTCGCCGTCGGCGCCGGGGACCTCTACCGGGTGCCGCCGCGCGACGAGACCATCCCGCCGCTCTACGGCTTCACCTTCCACCAGATCTACCTGACGACGGTGATCTCCGGCATCGTCGAGCGGATCCTGCACGACGCCGTCGCGGTGATCCGCGGTCGCGGCCGCAACTACTACCACGCACTCGCCGAGCACCCCTCGCAGGAGCCGGAGCTGCTGTCGGTGATCGGCCGCATCGCCGCCCACCGCGCGGCGCTCGTCGCGGTGACCGAGCGGGCGTCGGCCGCCCTCGACCGCGCCTGGGCCGGGGTCGACACCGACGATGCGCGCGCGCTGTCGCTCGCCGCGTCGATCGCGGCGGCGGAGGCGAAGGTGGTCGTCGACGAGACCGCGGCGACGCTCGCGGGGCTGCTGATCGACGTCTCGAGCGGCAGCGGCGTCAGCACCCTGCGCGCGCTCGACCGCCACTGGCGCAACATCAAGGTGATCGCCGCCCACAATCCGCGCGTCTACAAGGAGCGCATCCTCGGCGACCACTACGTCAACGGCGCGCTGCCGCCGACCGGGGCCTTCTTCTGAGCCGAAAAAAATAAGCGGCCCGCCGCGCGCCGCGCGACGGGCCGGACGTCTCTGCCGGGCAGAGAGGGAAGGGCTCCGGAGGGTTTGCACCTCGAAGCCCTTTCGGGCTCAACGGTACGGGTAGCCCGCCTTCTCCATCATCACCGCATAGTCCTTGAAGGCCTGGACGACGCGGCCGGCGCGGGGGCTCGAGGCGGCGATCTCGTCCCAGAAGCCCTCGGCGTCCTTGACCACCTGGGCCCACTCCTCCGCCGGCAGCTGGGTGAGCTCCATCTTCTTGCCCTCGACGCGCAGCTTCGCCTCGCCGCCCCAGTACCAGACGTTGCGGTAGTAGTGGGACTGGTCGATGGTCGAGCGGAACAGCTGCTGCAGGTGCGGCGGCACCTTGTTCCAGCTCTCCGTGTTGGCGAAGTAGGAGCCGCACCAGGCGCCGCAGACGCTGTTGGCGAGGGCGTACTTGCAGACGTCGGCCCAGCCGACCTCGTAGGCCTCGGTGAAGCCGCACCAGGCGACGCCGTCGAGCTCGCCGGTCTGCAGCGCCACCTCGACGTCGTCCCACGGCACCGTCACCGGCACGAGGCCGTAGCGCGACAGGAACCGGCCCGCCGTCGGCACGCCGAAGACGCGCTTGCCGTTCATGTCGGCGAGGGTGCGGATCGGCTCGCGGGTGAAGATGTGCAGCGGGTCCCACGCACCGGCGGACAGCCAGGTGCCGTTCTCGATCTCGCCGTAGGCTTCC
>CALCDT010000002.1 GCA_937900425.1 uncultured Alphaproteobacteria bacterium
TCGCCGTGCTCTCGGTCGCCTTCGTGTTGTTCTACGTGATCGAGCCGTTCTGGGTGTGGTTCCCGCTCAGGCTCGCCTTCCACGGCGCCCTCACCGTGATGTTCGTGCTCTCCGAGTACTGGATCAACGCGGTCGTGCCGAGCGCGAAGCGCGGCCTCGCCATGGGCATCTACGGCACCGTCCTGTCGATCGGCTTCGCCGCCGGCCCCGCCATCCTCGGCGTCACCGGCACCGTCGGCGCGCTGCCGTTCGTGGTCGGCGCGGTGGTGCTCGCCCTGTCGGCGGTGCCGATCCTCGCGGCGCGCGCGTCCGAGCCGCGCGTCGAGGGCGAGGGCAAGAGCTCGATCCTCGCCTTCGTCCTCGTCGCGCCGATCGCCACCTTCGCCGCCTTCTCCTTCGGCGCGACGGAATCGGGCGCCATCTCCTTCATCCCCGTCTACGGCATCGCCCTCGGCTACAGCCCGTCCGATTCGGCGCTGCTCGTCTCCGCCCTCGCCCTCGGCAACGTCGTCTCGCAGGTGCCGCTCGGCATGCTCGCCGACCGCCTCGACCGCCAGAAGCTCCTTTTCGCCTGCGGCCTCGCCGGATTCGCCGGCACCGCCGCGATCCCGTTCGTCAGCGACACGTACTGGGCGCTCGCCGCGGTGCTGTTCGTCTGGGGCGGCCTCGTCGCCGGGCTCTACACCGTCGGCCTCACCCACCTCGGCGCCCGCTTCACCGGCCTCGATCTCGTCTCCGCCAACGCCGCCTTCGTGCTGATGTACGCCTGCGGCGCTCTCGTCGGCCCGGCGGCGATCGGCGTCGGCCTCGACCTGTGGCGGCCGCACGGCGCGATGGTGGCGGCTTCCGCCTTCCTCGGGCTCTACGCGGCGATCGCCGCTTGGCGCATCCTCGCGCGCTCGCGCCCTTGACTTTCGCCCCCTCCTCCGTCACCTATTCGCGCCAATCGGACAACAGGACACCGGCTAGGCCACGCGCGACGTGGGCGCAGCCGCCGTCGCAGGGACTGCAGACATGGCCAAGGCCACGACCATCAAGATCAAGCTTCTCTCGACCGCCGACACCGGCTTTTTCTACGTGACGAAGAAGAACTCCCGGACGATGACGGACAAGATGTCGAAGAAGAAGTACGATCCGATCGCCAAGAAGCACGTCGAGTTCAAGGAAGCGAAGATCAAGTGATCGCGGGCGGCGAGCGCCGCCCCGCTCCGATCGACGACCGACGCCCCGGCCCGCCGGGGCGTTTTGCTTTCCGGGCCTTCGCACCGGTGGTCCCGGCCGCGACTCCACCCGCGCCGCCGCCCGCCGTCGTCACGGCGCTCGCCGTCGATCTCGCCGTCGGGCCGGACCGCCTCCGCCGCGCCGACGGTGGCCCCCACGCACGTTGCGCCACGGGCGCGCGCATATTCCGCTCGGATCGAAACGATCCGAGCGACAAGAACAGGCTCGAGCTTTTGAAGCTGGAGCGATCTTCCGTGGCTCGGCATCGGATCTGCGCGTGGCGTCTCAGGTCGCCGCGGGGTCGAGGAAGCTGCGGATGGTCTCCAGGAACTTCGCCACCGAGATCGGCTTCGACAGGTAGGCCTCGCAGCCGCCGGCGCGGATGCGCTCCTCGTCGCCCTTCATGGCGAAGGCGGTGACGGCGACGACCGGGATGTGCTTCAGTTCCGGATCGTTCTTGATCCACTGCGTCACCTCGAGGCCGGAGACCTCGGGCAGCTGGATGTCCATGACGACGAGGTCCGGCCGCCGCGTGCGGACCACCTCGAAGGCCTCGCGGCCGTGCCGGGACTGCAGGGTCGCGTAGCCGTGCGCCTCGAGAAGGTCGTGGAAGAGCTTCATGTTGAGCTCGTTGTCCTCGACGATGAGGACCGTCTTCGGCTGCGGGGGCGTGTCCACTCTGTCGGATCGTCCTGTGTGGTCCGCCCCGCGGCCCTATGCGGCCGACGGCGCCGGGGGCAGAATGATAGGGCGCTTTCCAGCCGGATGGAATCATGCGGACGTTAAGAAATCGCCCCGCTCTCAAGCCCTTGGCGGCACCGCCGGGGGCCTCTTCGCCGATCCGGCCGGATCGCGCCGCAGACCGGGACGGAACCCGATGATGACGCAGGGACGCCCGCGCGGGCGCATCGACGCGGACACGGCGAGCGAGGTCGCCATCGCCGCGCTCGGCTTCCTCGCGGCCGACGGCGACCGGCTGTCGCGCTTCCTCGCGCTCTCCGGCCTCGGCCCCGACAATCTGAGGTCGGCGGCCGCCCAGCCCGGCTTCCTCGGCGGCGTCCTCGCCCATCTTCTCGCCGACGAGTCGCTCCTGCACGTCTTCGCCGCCGAGCACGGCGTCGCCCCCGAGACCGTCGTCGCCGCCCACGCGCGGCTGGAGTCGGCCGGCGGCTGAGGGAGGGCGGCATGGGCCTGTGCCGCGACTGCGACGGACGCGAGCTGACGGTCGCCACCGCCGGGCGGCCGGCGGCCTGCCGCCGCTGCGGCAGCCCGCGCGTCCTCGACCATCCCGAGCTCGACGCCCTCGCCCTCGCCCACGTCGACTGCGACGCCTTCTACGCGACGATCGAGAAGCGCGACGACCCGTCCCTGCGCGACCGGCCGGTGATCGTCGGCGGCGGCAAGCGTGGCGTCGTCGCCACCTGCTGCTACATCGCCCGCATCCACGGCGTCC
>CALCDT010000003.1 GCA_937900425.1 uncultured Alphaproteobacteria bacterium
GGGCCACCGCCCGCGGGAAGGCCGCCGGTCCCGGATGCGCCGGCCGCCGACGTCGGCGCCGCGGCCCGCCTGCCGGGCGCCGTCTCCGGCCCCGACGGTCTCGATGATTCCGCCGACCTCGAGGTCGGCTCGAAGCGAGAGCCGATGGCGCGCGACGTGCCGGAAGCAGCGGGGGACCCGGCGTCGGCCGTGACCCGGGTCTGACGGGGCGTTGCGCAGGCCGTAGTCGCGATCTGCGCTGCGCGCGGCAAGGCTGGAAAGGGGAGGGCCTATCCTCGGGGAGCGGCGGCGGCTCCGCGTCGTCCCCGACCATTCGTCAATCCCGGACGGCAATGGTGTGGCTGCCGCCGCCCTCGCCGTCAGCGACCGCCGCGTCCACCGACGACGAAGGACCGCCGCAGGGTGGCAGGGGAAGACGCATCCGCCGTGTCAACGTTGTCAAGAGAAGTTGCCCCCTCGACCGGCGCCGGAGTGCGGACCTCGTCCAGCGAGGCCAGCCGGTAAGGCGGCAGCACGGTGAGATCACATCCGGCGAGCGGGGACGTGAGGACGAGGAGGGCCTTGAGATCGAAGGCGACACCGTCGCCGGCGACGTTGCGGGCGCGCTCGAAGCTCTCGCGGTCGATCCCGGCCTCCGCTGCCCGCGCGAGCGCGGCTTCACGCAACGCCTGCGGATCGAAGCACTGGAGGCGGATGTCGATGGCATATTTCATGGTGAGCCCCTTATTTTTCGAGGGCTAAAATAACATTCGGCAGGAAATTTTACTAGATGATAAATCAATAACAGGCCTGCCGTCGGTGCATGTCTGATAAGCGTCTGCGCTGACGACCGCCCGGCGACAGCCGTTTCACGGGCGGAGGAGGACGAGAAGGCCCTGATACCGAGCCCATTCTCGAAAAAGCGATCGGTGCGGGAGACCGGCGCCTTCAGACCCACGGTTGTCACTCGATCATTCAATTGTCGAGTCGGCACACGCCTCCGGCCCAGGGGAACGCCGCGCCGGAAACCGGAGAAAGGACGTCGGGGACGGGGACGCAGGCGGCCGGACCATCCGAGGCGCCCGTCGACCGGGGTCGTCCGGATCGGCGGCGCCCGGCAAGTTCGATGCGCCCCCGGACGAACCTGCCCCTCCGTCGGCCGCCGACGGCGGCCGCGGCTCAGTAGTCGGACAGCTTGATGTCGGGGCCGTAGTCGCCCGGAACCTCCTTGACCACCGGCTGGCCGCAGATCACCCGGCCCTGCAGGCTGTCGAAGGTGAGCGTCGCCGGGCCGGCGAGTTCCCAGCCGCTGCTGAGGGCGGCGGAGACGCGGTGGCAGAAGGCGGCGTCGTCGGGTCCGGTCAGGTAGCGGTAGAGCTTCATCGGCGGCGGGCTCCGCGGAGGGCGGTGGACGGCGGGCCGGCGCGATGGGGCCGGCGGATCGACCGCCGTTCTCCCGCACTTCCCGTTCCGGCGCAATGGCCGGAGCAGGGGAATCGAGGGTGGAGGTGCCCGGAGCGGGCTGCCGGAGGACACCGCGCGGGGCGCGTCGGCACCCCTGCCGCCTCGCGGCGCAGGTCCGCGGAACGGCCGGATGCCGGAGCGGAACGGGGGTGACCCGCTCCGGCCTCGGCGACCGGACGCCGCCCGGCCCCGATGAGGTCCCGGAGCAGGACGCCCGGCCGCGAGGGACGAACCGCCCGGGTGGCTCAGGCCGCCTTGACGGAGAGGGCGACGAAGCGCTGCGACCCCTCGCGCTGGATCTGCACCAGCACGGGCTTCTTGTCCTTCTTGGCCGCGTCGAGCAGCTTGACCGCCTCGCCGGGGCCGGAGACCGCGGCCTTGCCGACCTTGAGGATCACGTCGCCGGGGCGAAGGCCCTGCTCGTCCGCCGGCGAGCCGGGCTCGACCTGCATCACCACCGCGCCGCGGGTGGTCGGCGCGAGGTCGAGATCCTCGGCGACGTCGGGCGTGATCGGGCCGAGGGCGAGGCCGAGCGAGGGCGTGGCGCTCTCGCCGTCGTCGGTGGCGGCGACGGCCTGGGTGTCGGGCGAGGACCCGACGGCGACCGAAAGCGTCTTCGTCTCGCCGCCGCGCACGATGCCGACGTCGGTGGACGTCCCCGGATCGACCCCGGCGACGAGGCGGGCGACATCGCGGAACTGCTCGACGCTCTTGCCGCCGACCGAGGTGATGACGTCGCCGGCTTCGAGGCCGCCCTTCTCGGCCGGGCTGCCTTCGGTCACCGAAGAGACCAGCGCCCCCTTGGTGCCGGAGAGGCCGAGCCCCTCGGCGATCTCGTCGGTGACCGGCTGGATCGCGACGCCGAGCCAGCCGCGCGACACCTGGCCGTGGTCGCGGATCTGCTCGAGGATCGGCTGGGCGAGGGTCGCGGGGATGGCGAAGCCGATGCCGACGGAGCCGCCCGACGGCGAGAAGATCGCCGTGTTGATGCCGATGACGTTGCCCTCCATGTCGAACAGCGGGCCGCCGGAGTTGCCGCGGTTGATGGCGGCGTCGGTCTGGATGTAGTCGTCGAAGGGACCGGAGTGGATGTCGCGGCCGCGGGCCGAGACGATGCCGGCGGTGACGGTACCGCCGAGGCCGAAGGGGTTGCCGACCGCCATCACCGCCCGGCCGACCTTGATCTCGTCGCCGCCGGCGAAATTGACGAAGGGCAGGTCCTTGTCGCTCTCGACCTTCAGCAGGGCGAGGTCGGTCTTCTCGTCGCGGCCGACGAGGGTCGCCGGCAGCGTCGTGCCGTCCTGCAGCGTCACCTTGATGTCGGTGGCGTCGCCGGCGACGTGGTTGTTGGTGACGACGTAGCCCGACTTGTCGATGATGAAGCCGGAGCCGAGGGCGGTGCGCTCGACCTCGCGGCCGCCGCCGTCGTTGCCGCCGAAGCGGCGCTGGTCGCGGAACTGGCGGAAGAATTCGTCGAAGGGGGTGCCGCGGGGAAAGTCGTCGCCGAAGCTCGCCTGCGCCACCTTCTGGGTGGTCGAGACGTTGACGACCGCCGGCAGCACCCGCTCGGCGAGTTCGGAGAAGTCGACACCGGGCACCGCCGCCCGGGCTTCGGTGGTGAAGGCCGGGGTCGCCAGCGGGGCGATCACGGCGGCGGAGAGCATCAGGGCGGCGGCGGTGGCCATGACGCGGCCCCGGTTCTTCCGGGGCTCGTTCGTGCGGCTGGCGGAGGTGGCGGTCATCGCGGGGAACCTTTCGTTCTCGATCTGCACGGCTCCCGTCCGGCCTCGCCCGTCCTCGCCGCCCGGCGCCGGTCCGTTTCGGGGGCGGCGGGTGCTCTGGCGGGGGCCTTCGGAGCTTGCGGCGATTAGACGTCCCGCGCCTTCTCCCCGGCATCGCCGGAAGATTGATTATTCCCAATCTCCGGGACTGGACCCGGCCGAGGGGCGATCGCTATCTGGAGACGGCGGGGGAGCGGCCGACCTCTCCCCTCGGCGAAGGGGCGCAGGGCCCGGCGGGAGGCGGCGGATGAAGATACTGGTGGTGGAGGACGACGTCGAAACGGCCGACTACGTCGCGCGCGGCCTGCGCCAGCAGGGCCACGTCGTCGACGTCGCCCACACCGGCAAGGACGGGCTGTTCCTCGCCGCCGGCGAAGGCTACGATCTCGTCGTCGCCGACCGCATGCTGCCAGGGATCGACGGCCTCAAGATCGTGCGCACGCTGCGCGCCGCCGGCGACGGCGTGCCGGTGCTGATGCTCACCACCATGGGCAGCCTCGACGACCGGGTCGAGGGGCTGGAGGCCGGCGCCGACGACTATCTCGTCAAGCCCTTCGCCTTCGCCGAACTCAACGCGAGGGTCAACGCCCTCGCCCGCCGGGCGTCGAAGCCGCTGCGCGAGACCCACCTTCGCGTCCACGATCTCGAGGTCGACTGTCTCGCCCGCTCGGTCGTCCGGGCCGGACGGACCATCGAGTTGCAGAACCAGGAATACAAGCTGCTCGAATACCTGATGCGCCACGCCGGCCAGGTGGTGACGCGCACGATGCTGCTCGAGAACGTCTGGGACTTCCACTTCGATCCGAAGACCAACATCGTCGAGACCCACATGAGCCGCCTGCGCGGCAAGGTCGACCGCGGCTTCGACGCCGAACTGATCCACACCGTGCGCGGAGCCGGCTATGTCCTTCGCCCACCCGGCTGAGATCTTCAGGACCACCAGCTTCCGCATCGCTCTCGGCTACTCGCTGGTGTTCCTCGCCTCGATCGCGGTGATCGGCATGGTCGTCCACTACATCGCCGTCGAGAGCGCCCGCGACGAGTTGCGCGCCTTCGCCGCCAACGAGGTCAACCGCCTCGCCGAGGTCCACGACCGCTTCGGCATCCCCGGCCTCGTCGCCGCCGCCGCCGTCGACACCGAGGCGCCCGAGGGGGTCGACCCGCTGCGCGTGCTGATCGTCGACGCCTCCGGCCGCATCCTCGCCGGCAGCCTCCCGCCGCTGATGCCCCGGGTCGACGGCCCCTTCCTGCTCGAGCGCAAGGACGGCGAACTGTCGATCCTCGGCGTCGGCCGGCGGCTTTCCGGCGGCACCTTCCTCGCCGCCGGCCAGAGCGACGCCAGCCTCCGCCGCACCAGCCGGGCGATCCTCAACGCCTTCGTCGCCGGCGGCACGGTCGCCGCCCTGCTCGCCCTCGCCGGCGCCCTCGTCACCTCGCGCCAGGTGCTCGGCCGCATCGCCCGCATCGACGCCACGACCCGGGCGATCGTCGCCGGCGACCTCTCCGCCCGCATTCCCGGCCGCGGCACCGCCGACGAACTCGACCGGCTCACCGGCGCCATCAACGGCATGCTCGACCGCATCCAGACGCTGATGGCCGACCTCAAGCGCGTCACCACCGACGTCGCCCACGACCTGCGCACCCCGCTCGCCCGCCTGCGCCAGAAGCTGGAGACCGCCCGCGACGAGGCCGGCTCGGTCGCCGACTACGAAGCGGTGACGGAGCAGGCGATCGCCGAGGTCGACCGGCTGCTCGACACCTTCAGCGCGCTGATGCGGATCGCCGAGATCGAGGCGCGGGCGCGCCGCGAGGCCTTCGCCCCCTTCGATCTCTCCGCTCTTTGCGCCGACATGGCCGACACCTACGAGGCCGTCGCCGAGGAGGCCGGCCACCCGCTCGAAGCGGCGATCGAGCCGGGCCTCGCCATCGTCGGCGACCGCGCCCTCGTCCAGCAGATCCTCGCCAACCTCGTGGAGAACGCCATCCGCCACACCCCGCCCGGCACGCCGATCGACCTCGCTCTCGAGCGGCGGAACGGCCGTGTCGTGCTCACCGTCGCCGACCGCGGTCCCGGCATTCCCGAGGCGATGCTCGAGGAGGTGACGAAGCCGTTCCGCCGGCTGGAGACGAGCCGCACCACCGCCGGCAGCGGCCTCGGCCTCGCCCTCGTCAAGGCGGTGGCGACGCTCCACGACGCCGACCTCGTCCTCGGCGACGCCGGCCCGGGACTGGTGGTGGAGGTGGCCTTTCCGGCGGCGCCGGGCTGAAGGGTCGTCATCTCCACTCTTGCGGACGGAAGGTCCCCCGGAGGCAAGCCATGGTCCTCGTCCGTGCCCGCTATCCCGATCTCGCGGCCAAGACCGTCTTCGTCACCGGGGGCGGCAGCGGGATCGGGGCGGCGCTGGTCGAGGCTTTCGCGCGGCAGGGGGCGAGGGTCGGTTTCGTCGACATCGCCGACGAGGACAGCCGCGCCCTCGTCGACCGGCTCGCCGGCGAGGTCGATACCGCGCCGCTGTTCATCCCCTGCGACGTCCGCGACGTCGCCGCGCTGGAGGCCGCGGTCGAGGAGACCGGGGCGGCCTTCGGCGACGTCGCCGTCCTCCTCAACAACGCCGCCAACGACCAGCGCCACGCGACCATGGACCTGACGGCCGACGACTGGGACGAGCGCATGGCGATCAACCAGCGGCCGATGGTCTTCGCCGCCAAGGCGGCGATCCCGCAGATGATGCGCCGCGGCGGCGGCTCGATCGTCAACTTCGGCTCGATCACCTGGCGGCTCGGGCAGGGCGGCATGGTGGCCTATTCGGTGGCGAAGGCCGGCGTCCACGGCCTGACCCGCTCGCTGTCGCGCGACTTCGGCGCCCACCGCATACGGGTCAACACGCTGCTGCCGGGCTGGGTGATGACGCGGCGCCAGCTCGACCTGTGGGTGAATCCCGCCTCGATCGCCGCGATGGAAGCCGGCCAGTGCCTGCCAGACCGCATCCAGCCGGAGGACGTCGCCGACCTCGCGCTGTTTCTCGGCTCCGACGCCTCGCGGATGTGCACCGCTCAAGAATTCGTGATCGACGCCGGCTGGAGTTGATCGGGGCGCCGGCCTGCCGCAGACCGGTGTCGAGGTGGTGCGTGCGGAGCGGATCGTTCCGGGCCCGCGGCTGCGGGCGGGCATCCTGGCGTCGGCGGACCGTGCAGGCTTTCGCCGGGGCAATCGCTCCCCGGCGCGACAGGAGAAGGCCGGATGCGACCGATCGGCCGTCTCGTGCGTTGCGAGGTGAGACCGTCCTCGTGCCGCGTTCACGCGCCTTTCAGCATGGTACGGTTTCTTCGCGCAGATGCCGATCAAGGGTTCGGGGGATTTTCATGAAGAAGACGACGATCATCGCGGTTCTCGCCGCAGCGCTCTCGCTCGCCGCCTGCGTCTCGACGCCGCTGCCGCCGTCCTCGACCCGCATCGCCGTGGTCGAGAACCAGAAGAAGGACATCGCGATCGAGCGCAACGCAGGCCGGATCTCCTACGAGGAGGCCGCCCGACGCCAGTATGCGATCGAACGCGCCAGCTACGCCCTGCGCGCCAGCGAGGTGAATTTCTGGCAGGAGGCGATCTCGCTGGCCCGCGCCGTCGACGAGAACCGGATCTCGCGCGCCGAATACCAGCGCCGCATCCAGATCGCCTACGCCCGCGACGTCGGGGCGTGAGCGGGCACTCGGCCTGAGGCGACGACGACGGGCGGGGGCGGGCCGTCCCATCCCCCCTCCCGCTGCGGCCAGCCGCCGTAGCGGGCGATGTCGCGCGCGTTGACCGCGGCGACTTCACCGCGGGGCCGCGCGCCTTCGGCGGCGTCGGGCCGGCGGAGAAGGCGCAGCCGCCGTTCCTCGCCGGGCGCGAGGTGGAACCAGCCGTCGGACCCACGGAAATCCGCGTCGACGACGTGAACCGACTGCGCCAGCCGGGTGCAGGAGATCGTCAGGGCGAAGCCGTCCCCATCTTCCTCGAGCCGCGCCGCGAGGCCGCAGTCGCGGCGGTCGGCGCCGCGTCCGCCCGGAAAGTGGAAGGCGTCGGCGAGGAGGGCGCCGCTGTCGCGGCAGGTCAGCCGCGCCACGACGACGTCGTGGGCCGGGGGGCCGAAGCGGTAGGCGTAGGTGAAATCGAAGAAAGCACCGAGCAGCTCGAAGGCGCCGATCTCCAGCGCCGCCCCGGCGGCGAGGTCGAGATCGCAGGCGGCGCGCACCACCGGCGCCGCGCCCTCGCGCAGGGCGGCGAGCGACAGCGTCACCGGCCGAAGCTCCCCCGTTTCGTTGAGCAGATGGAGCGCGAGGCCGTTGGTGCCCTCGTCGGTCATCGTCAGCTGCAGCGGCCGGAAGGCGCGGGCGAGCGCGAAATACGCGGCCTTGGGGGCGCCGACGGCGTCGACGACGCCCCAGCCGGCGCCCGGCACCAGATCCTGCAACGTGAAGACCAGCGCCCCGCGGCAGGGCGAGGCGGCGCGGCGCCACTCGGCGAAGGTCGCCTCCATCACCTCGGCGGTGGTTGCGCGGGCGAGGTCGAGATAGCGGGCGACGTCCTCGCGCCGCAGGCGCACCGGATCGACGCCGTAGAGCAGCGCGAGATAGTGGTCGCGGACGTCCTCGAAGTCCCAGGACGCGCCGAGATCGCGCGGCGTCGCCGCCTTCCAGCGCGGATGGTGGACCGGCGGCACCGCCAGATGGCGGTCGAGCGTCGCCTGTTCGGGCGCGTTGGCGAAGGCGAGGCATTCGCCGGCGAAGCGGACCCCGGCGCGCCGGGCGTCCTCGAGCGGCCGGCAATAGGCGCCGACGCCGTAATAGTGGCCGACGCCCACGTTCGGCAGGAAGGGCAGGGCGCCACCCGAGGGCGAATTCTCGACGTAGACCGCGTCGGGCCGGTGATCGGCCGCCGCCTCGGCGAGGACGTCGGTGAAGAGCGGGCTGCGCCAGGCGCTCTCCGGCAGGCCCATCATCGCGCCCTGCTGCATGGTCTCGCTGCCGCCGCAGAGCACGGCGAGCGAGGGCGCGCCGGCGGTCGCAGCGCAGAAATACGCCGCCTCGCGCCGGACGGCGGCGACGAAAGCCGGGTCCTTCACCGGATAGTCGAAGTTGGCGAAGGCGAAATCCTGCCAGACCATCAGGCCGAATTCGTCGCAGAGCGCGAAGAAGTCCGGGCTCTCGTAGAGCATGGTGCCGGACACCCGGATCATGGTCATGCCGGCGTCGCGGGCGAGGCGCAGCACGGGTTCGTAGGCCGCGCGGGTGCCGGAAAGGCCGACGACGTCGGCCGAGGTCCAGACCGCGCCGCGGCAGAACACCGGCCGGCCGTTGACCCGGAGACCGAAGCCGCGCCCGTCGGCGCCGCGGTCGGCCTCGATCCGGCGAAAGCCGGTGCGACCGAGCTCGTGGAGGGTGCGGTCGACGGAGAGCGTCACCGGGTGGAGCGGCTGGTCGCCGAAGCCGTTCGGCCACCACGGCGCGACGGCGAGGCCGTCGAGGCGGCCGGCGAAGATGCCCGGCTCCCGCTCGGCGAGCACCACCTCTCCGCCGGCGCAGGAGAGGCGCGGCGGCGCGACGGCGCCTCTCACCGCGATCACGGCGTCGAGGCTGCCGGCGGTGCCGTCGAAATCGGGCATCAGCCGAAGCGGGCGGATGCGCGGGGTGCTCGCCGGTTCGATCCGGATCGGCCGGAACGGGCCGACCGCCTCGACCGCGGGACACCAGCCGGGCATCTGGCCGATCGTCGTGGTGCGCACCAGCCGCAGGCCCTGGTTCGGGATCATCCCGGTCTTCCACCGCGCCCGCGGCCCCTTCTGCGCGAGGCGCGGGGCGAGGGCGCGGAAGCAGAGCGCGAGGTCGGTGCGGCCGGAAAGATCGACCACGACCTCGTGGCGGGCGAACATGTGGTCGCTCGACAGCACGAGCGCGCCGCCGACGAAGACGTCGCAGAGCGTCGCCAGCCCCTCGAACACGATGCGGAGGGCGCCTTCGCCCTCGATCGTGCCGAGATACCAGTGGTCGGCATCGTGGAGTGGCGCCGGATCGTCGACCGTGTAGAGGCCGGCGTCGGCGAGGGCGCGGGCGACCGTTCCGGGCACCGGCGCGGCGACGAAGCGCGCCCCGGGGTCGAGATCGGCCGGCGTCGCGGCGGCGCCGGGGGCGGTGGATGTCAGCCGGAAGGAGCCGAGGGCGACCGTCACGGATTGCCTCGCGTCGGGGTGAGCGTCGCGGCGATCCTGCGCCGGGCGAGGTTAACGGCGGGCTGACGGGGGCGGCGGCAGTCGGCAGTCGGCGGTCGGCGGTCGGGGCGCCCCGGGGAGACGGCGTGGCTTCGTCCCTCCCGTCCCGTTCGTGTCCGGCCGCACGGGCTTCCCGTCGCGTCACCGGCCCGCTCGCCTGGTCAGGCGGCGCCGTAGTCGACGTCGAGCCTTTCCATCGCCCGGTCCCAGGCATCGACGGCGGGCGCCAGCACCGGGGCGAGCTTGTCGAAGCGGCCGCGGTTGACGGCGCGGGCGAGCTGGAACTGGGCGCTTTTGGCGGTCTCGGCGATGGCGAGCGCGTCGGCCGCCGCCTGGCCGTCGTCGCCGAGCCAGACGAGATGGGCGGCGAGCAGCTCGAAATTGGCGCCGAACTGGCGCAGCGTGTTGAAGGCGTATTTGTGAAACGCGGCGAAGGGCCGGCCGGCGAGGGCGGCCGCCTGCTCCGGGAACACCTCGGCGAAGGCGGCGATCGGGTTCGTCGGCGGCCGCCGGGCGAGGTGGCGGGCGAGATTGGCCCGCGCCTTCGCCGCGAGTTCGGCCGGCTCCGGCTTCCTCTCGGGAAACTTCACGAATTCCGAATAGGGCAGGAACAGCGGCCGCTCGCCGTCCGCGCCCGGTGCCGTCTGGAACACGCCGTCGAAATCCTCGCCTTCGAGGGCGAAGTAACCGGCGTTGTGGAAATAGGCCATGCGCCGTCCGGCGATGTCGAGCCGGTCGATCGCCACCGTGGTCTTGCCGTGTTCACTCCGGTAGGCGACGCCGGCGGTGTCGGGCAGGAAATAGCCGTCGACCTCCACGAGGCAGAGCCGGCCGCGGCCGATCTGGGTCGTAACGTGGGTCTCGACCGGATCGAACACGGCGAGTTCCTGCACGCGCAGGCCGTAGAGGCTGTCCAGATCCTCGGTCGGAAACTTGAAGAAGGTGAACTGGTCGCCCTCGAAGTCCTGGGTCACCGTGAAGCCGAGGGCGGCCTCGGGCGGCAGGCCGAGGGTGGAGAGCACCTCGATCCAGAGGTCGACGTAGCAGTTGGTCTCCGGCCACATCCGCTCGGCGGCGTGGAGCGGATGACGGCGATAGGTCGCCGGATCGAGCCCGGGGAAGACCGCGCGGTCCTCGGCGTCCGGCTCCTGCGGCAGGATCATGCGTGCGGCATGCATGTCTATTTCTCCCTGTCGAGGCGTCTGCCCCGCATCTCCGACGATCCAGTGACCCTGGTAGGCCGCGCCCTCCGGGGCTCCGACCGGCGTCTCGCGGATCGTTTCACCGACGACCGCTGTCGACCCCCTGGACCAATTCGGTCACCGGCTTTTGTCGACCGTGATCAGCTTCCCAACCCCTCGGCGACCTCTGGCGATGCGACATCCCCGGACCTTCGCCCCGCGCATCCCCTTCTCCCCCGCGGGGAGAAGGTGCCCCGAAGGGGCGGATGAGGGGGCGCGCCACGGCGAGGTGCCGGGGCGCGTCAGGCGTTGCCCGTGGGCTGTCGTTCGCGATGGACGACCCGGAGGCTCTCGGTTGCGGATGCGCCGCTCCCCTCATCCGGCGCTTCGCGCCACCTTCTCCCCGGCGGGGAGAAGATGGGCGTTCGCGGTGAGGCGGTGCCGGAACGAGCATCCCGAATTCCGGAGAACCGGGAAGCGGACCGTTCGCGCTCCCGTTCTCAGCCCCACAGCGCCTTGCGCACGCCGGCCGGCCAGGCGGTGACGTCGAGGCCGTGGTGGCGGAACAGGGCGAGGGCGACGCGCTCGAGGCCGAAGCCGACGCAGGCGGTGTGCGCCGTCTCGCCGGCGGCGGTGACGATGCCCCAGGTCTTGCCGAAATGATCCTGGTGATAGTTGAAGCTGAGGCAGGCGGTCGGGTTCTCCTCGCTGTTCACCGGAACCAGCAGTTCGAACTTCAGGCCCTGGTCGCGCTGGTTGACCTTCATCATCCGGCCGGCGCGGCCGAAGAAGGGGTCGTTGGCGACGTCGATCGTCAGCGGCAGCTCCAGCGAGCGCATCAGGGCCTCGCCGCGGACCAGCCAGCTCTCGCGGAAGTCGACGACCTGTTCCGGCGTTCCGGCGCGGACGTATTCGCGCATCCGGAACAGCTGCATCCGGGTCGGCTCCTTGGAGGGCTCGTGACGGAAGCAGTAGGACTGCAGGTCGTAGAGCCGGCCCTCCTCGGGCAGCGGCCCGCGCCGGGCGATCGCCGGATAGAGCGGGTAGCAGGCCGCCGGCGTCAGCACGATGTCGGTCGCCTGCTGGTCGCCGGTCCAGTCCTCGCCCTCGGCGAGGCATTCGAGGATGCGGTTGTGGCCATGGTCGTCGCCGCAGAAGCTGTGCACGGTGCCGGCGAGCTGCGGGAAGCTCTTGAGGTAGCCGCTCTTCTCGAAGGCCGGACGGCTCATGCCCGGGGGAAAGCGCATCACCTCGGCGCCGTCCTCGGCCCCGTGGGCCGAGACGAGGGCGTCGAAGCGGGCGATGACGTCCTCGAAGACACCGGAGCGGCCGTAGAGCCCGTCGACACCGGTCTCGACCAGGAGGCCGCGGTCGAAGAGGCGGTTCAGGAAGTCGCCTTGCATGTCCATCGCGTCACCCGATCAGGCTGGTGTCCTGCTTCTGCACGAGAAGCAGGTTGGAGGTGTTGGAGAGGATGCGGTCGTTGCTGATCATCAGCTGCGCCGAGTGGGCGTCGCGCAGGTGCCGGCCGAGGCTGAACGGCGTGCCGTTCTTGTAGCCGAGGATGCCGCAGATCAGCATGGCGTGGTTGATGATCGCCAGCACCTGCTGCGAGGTCGCGACCTTGAGGTTGTTCATGGCGACGGCGAAGCCCATCGACATCAGCTTGTCCGGGTTGGCTTTCGCCTCCTCGAACCGCTCGACACCGGCGACGACGGCCGAGCGCATCGTCTGCAACGCCGCCGACACCTCGGCGAGGCGCAGGGCGCCGGGCGGGGTCACCGACGGCTGGCGGCGGGCCGCGGCACGCACGAAGGCCTGGGCGCGGGCGACCGCGTCTACGGCGATGCCGTACCAGAGCGCGCTCCAGAAGATGTGCGAGGTGGCGAGCATCGACTGGGCGGCGATCTCGGCGAAGGGCTTGGGGAAGATCTGCTCGGCCGGAACCTCGGCGACGAGCTTGAAGCCCTCCGAGCAGGTGCCGCGCATGCCGAGCGTGTCCCACTCGGTGGTTCGCTCCAGCGTGTACTGGCCCTTGACCACGACCGTCATCACCTGGTCCGAGGACGCGGCGTCCGGATGGCGGCGCGAGGTGACGAGGATGGCGTCGGCCATGGCGCCGTAGGAGATGACGGTGGCGTCCTTCTCCAGCCGGGCGCGCTCGCCCTCGACGACGACGGCGCAGATCGAGTTCCTGAGGTCGCCGCCGATGCCGCCCTCGGTCGTCGCCGAGCCGAGCAGCAGCTGCTCGGCGGCGCAGCGCGTCATGAAGGCGCGGTGCCAGGGGCTGTCCTCGCCGTGGGAGGTCAGGCTCGACATCTTGATCTGGTGCATGGCGAAGATCATCGCCGAGGCCGAGCAGGCCTGGCCGACGATCGAGCAGACCTCGGCGATCTCGGCGATCGTCGCGCTCTCGCCGCCGAGCCGGCCCGGCACGGCGATGCCGAGCAGCCGTTCGGCCTTCATGGCGGCGATCGCCTCGGCAGGGAAGCGGGCGGCGCGGTCGACCGCGTCGGCATGGGCGGCGGCGACCGCCGCGACGCGGCGGGCCCGCTCGACGAGGCTTTGCGCCTCGGCTTTTCCGATCGCGCTCATCAGGCCGCCTCGCTCGCGTCGACGAGCTGGGCGAGCGCGGCCCGGATCGAGGCGATCGAGGCGAAGGTGCGACGGTTCAGCATGGTCTCGGGGAACTCGATGTCGAAGCGGTCCTCGAGGCCGAGCATCAGCTGCACGGAGGCGAAGGACGACAGCCCCGCGTCGTAGAGGTCGGCGTCGAGGCCGAGGGTCGCGACGTCGACCGAAAGGCCGCCGTGCTTGGTGATGAGTTCCCTGATCTGGTTGTCCATGGCCGCCTCACTGTGTTGTTTCGAGCTTCTGGCTCGCTCGTACAGTCTTGATCGGCCAAAATTATAAAATTTTCGGAAAAAATCCAACGAGGCTTCGTAGTTACGCCTACCGAGGTCTTAATGATGGAACGAACATCGCCTTAATAGGCATTAATCACCATGAGAGGTTGGTGTCTATTAAGATTAACGGCCCGGAACCATCAATGAAAACGGCCCCGTCGCGGATGCGGCGGGGCCGTGAGGCCGGGTCGGAGAGACGGGTCGGCCGGGACGGGAGGCCGGAGGGTGAACCCTCAGGCGGCGGAGACGCCGGTCGGCACCGGGCAGGAAACGCCGGTGCCGCCGAGGCCGCAGTAGCCCTCGGGATTCTTGGCGAGATACTGCTGGTGATAGGCCTCGGCGAAGTAGAACGGTCCGGCGTCGACGATCTCGGTGGTGATGCGCTGGCGGCGGCCGGCGGCCTCCAGCGCCTCCTGGTAGCGCGCCTTCGAGGCTTCGGCGACGGCCCGCTGGGCCGGGTCGGTCAGGTAGATGCCGGAGCGGTACTGGGTGCCGACGTCGTTGCCCTGACGCATGCCCTGGGTCGGATCGTGGCTCTCCCAGAAGGCGGCGAGCACGCCGTCGAGGGAGATCCGCGCCGGATCGAACACCACCAGCACCACCTCGTTGTGGCCGGTGAGGCCGGTGCAGACCTCCTGGTAGGTCGGGTTCGGCGTCGTCCCGGCGGCGTAGCCGACGGCGGTGACGTGGACGCCCGGCAGCTGCCAGAACTTGCGCTCGGCGCCCCAGAAGCAGCCGAGACCGAGCACGATGCTCTCGCTGCCCTCGGGATAGGGGCCCTTGAGCGGCTGGCCGTTGACGAAATGGGTCTGCGCCGTCGGCAGCGCCTCGGCCCGGCCCGGCAGGGCCTCACCGGCCGTCGGCAGCTTGAGCTTGCGTGTCAGCATGTCGGCGAGAAACATCGGAGATCTCCTCGTGAAGGCGGCGAACCGGAGGGCGGGCGGACGCCGGGCCGCCGGGATAGCGGGGCTGGGACGTCGTGAAACGGCCGGCGGGTGGATCGACCCGCTCCGGCCGGGATCAGCCGGCGGGAGCGGTGCGACTCCGGCGCCGGCCGAGCAGCATCAGCAGGACGCCGAGAACGCCGCCGACCGCGAAGGTCGGCCACAGCAGCACGGCACCGACGATCGGGTCGAGCACCGCCCCGCCGTCGCCGGCGGCGACGGCCTGCTGCAGGCGTTCCAGCGATCCGGCGTCGAGTGCGAACCAGGTCGCGCCGAGCGAGGTCAGCATCAGTTCGTCGGCCGCAAGGGACCTCACCCCGTCGGCGACGAGGGCGATGAAGGACGCCGCGAAGATCGCAAGTCCCAGGAAGCGGAGAAGGAAACGCACCATCCTGCCATGTCACGCCCGACGTCCCGCCCGCAAGGGGCCGGTCCTTCCCGAAGGTAGGATGAAGGGCGCCCTGGTGCAACGGCGCGGGGCTGCACGATCACGCAGACGTGCCCTGCGCCTCCCGGTACGAGGGAGGGCGATGCCGCGCGCGACGGCCGTCGGGGGCGATTGGGGACGGGCGAGGCGCCGGGCGGCCGGACGGGGCCGCATCCACGCGAGCACCCCGGTCGCCCGGGGTGCTCCGTCTGCCCGATCAGTTGGTCGACAGGTTGTTGGCGAGCGAGGTCGTCGTCGACACCGGCTGGGTGATGGTGCCGATCAGCTGCAGGAACTTCTGCAGTTCGGTCAGCGTCGCGTTGGCGATGTAGATGGTGTCCTTGTCGAAGATGCGGAAGGACTTCGCCATGAACAGGCCCGCAGGCGAGCGCAGGTCGAGCCGGTAGATCACCGGCACCGTCGCGCCGTAGCTCGCGGCGAGCACCTGGCTCGCCGGCTTGAGCCGGGCGACGATCTCGCGCTTTTCCATGCGATAGACGAAGACGCCGGCCGGATCGGAGCGATTGTCGACGAGGCCGCCGGCCTTGGCGAGCGCCTCCGACAGGGTGATCTCCTCTGCCGCGAACGGGGTTTCGGCGTGCCGGCCGGCGGCGCCGAAGGTGGTGAAGGTCTGCGACCGCTGGCTGATGGCGATGACGTCGTCGGCCGAGACGCGGATGTTCTCGCTCGGATTGTCGATGATCTTCTGCATCGGCACCCGCGCCGTCACCGAGCGCCGGGTCAGCGTGACGAAGGCTTCGTGGGCGGGCACGGAGACGCCGCCCGCCTCGGCGATGACGTCGAGGATGCGATCGCCGCGCGGCGACAGCGGCACCCGGCCGCCGCTCGTCACCTCGCCGGTGACGGTCACGGTGTTGGCGACGCTCTTGGTGACGTTGACGAGCACCTGCGGCTCGATCGCCTTGCCGGCGAGAGCGGCCTCGATCTCGGCCTTGACCTGCTGGGTGGTGCGGCCCTCGGCACGGATGGCGCCGGCGTAGGGCACGACGATGGTGCCGTCGGAATCGACCATCTGCGGCGGGATCTGGGCGCTGTTGGCGCCGGCCGCCCCGGCCGCCCCGTTGCCGGTGCCCGAGAACAGGCCGCCGGCGCCCGCTTCCCACACCGTCACGGCGACGGTGTCGCCGACGCCGATGCGGCCGACCGAGCCGCCGCCCTTGCCCGAGAAGTTGCCGGCGAAGGTGTCGTTGGTGCGCTCGCGCAGCACCGCGACGGACTCGGGCGTGATGTCGATCAGTTCGTAGGCGAACAGCGAGGGCGAGATCTCCTTGCCGGCGTCCTTGCGGATCGCCGAGGCGCTCGGGCCCTCCGCCGGAAGATTGGAACAGCCGACGGCGATGAGGCCGACGGCGACCAGGACGCCCGTGCGAAGCAGCATGCTTGTTCTTGTCCTTCTCGATCGCCACCGTCGATCCCCCGGGATCGGCGGCGAACGTCTTCCGGTATGGGGGAGAGCCCGTGAAAGCCCTCCGTTGGCGGAACCGGAGTCGTGCCCCGCGGCAGTGATAGCGAAAACCGGATCGGATTTGAACTCGGCGATTGATACCAAATGGTGGCCGAACCCCCGTCCCCGCCCCGTCTGACGCACCTTTTGATTAAAATTCTTTCTGTTCTGGTTAACGAGACGTAAACGGCCGTTTCCCGCCGATGCCGGCCGGCGAGCCGCCTCCGCGGGCGTCGTTCGGCCGGCTTCGCGAGCCGATGGAACGAGTTAGGCGGTCGCAGGGCGGCGACGCCCGCCGGTTCCGTCCTTCCCGCCCGGCATTCTTTTCCGCCGGCTGTTGCATTTTGATCGCGCCCGCCGCCCACTCCGTTCCGGTGTCGAATCGGCAGGCCGGCGCCGAGCCGTCGGCGAAGCCCCGCAGGATCCGTCGCGGGAGAAGGAGGCGATCATGGGTGTCAGGGAGTTCGGCCGGCTCGCGGACGGCGAATCGGTGGTCGAGGTCACGATCGCGGGCGAGGGCCTCGCGGTATCGCTCCTCGGCTACGGCGCCGCGATCCGCCGCCTCGACGTCGACACCGCGGGCGGGCCGCGCAACGTTGTGCTCGGCTTCGACCGGCTCGAGGACTACGTCGACCGATCGCCCTATTTCGGCGCCGTCGTCGGCCGCTGCGCCAACCGCATCGCCGCCGGCCGCTTCACCCTCGACGGACGGGACTACCAACTCTCGATCAACGAGGCCGGCCGCACCCACCTCCACGGCGGCACCACCGGCTTCGCCTGGCGCAACTGGAGCCTCGCCGGCCACGACGACCGCTCGGCGACCTTCACCCTCGTCTCGCCGGACGGCGAGGACGGCTATCCCGGCGAGGTCCGCGCCCGCTGCCGCTACGAGATCGCCGGCCCCGGCCGCCTCGTCATCACCCTCGAGGCGACCACCGACGCCCCGACCCTCGTCAATCTCGCGACCCACGCCTATTTCAACCTCGACGGCGGCGCCGACATCCTCGACCACGAGGTGACGATCCCGGCGGCGACCTACACCCCCTACGACGACCACCTCATTCCGACCGGCGCCTTCGCCGCTGTCGAGGGCGGCACCCACGATTTCCGGCACCCGCGGCCGCTGCGGATGGAGGTGGACGGCGAGCGCGTCCGCTACGACGCCAACTTCGTCGTCGCCGAGGCGCCGGCGGCCGAGCCGCGGCCGATGGCGCGGGTGCGCGGGCCGGCGAGCGGCCTCGTCCTCGAGGTTCACTCGACCGAGCCCTGCTTGCAGTTCTACGACGGCGCCAAGATCGACATTCCCGTGAGGGGAACCGACGGCCGCCGCTTCGTGCCCTGCGCCGGTCTCTGCCTCGAACCCCAGCGCATCCCCGACGCCGTCAACCACGCCGCCTTCCCGACCCCGCGGCTCGACCCCGGCGAGACCTACCGCCAGGTGACGGAATATCACTTCTCGCAAGGCTGACACCCGTCCGGGCCCGCCGGACACCCGCCCTTCAAGCAAGGGTGAATTGACCGCCGCGACCGGCCGCGATGATCTGGCCGCGGCGCGGCACCGCCGCCTTTTTCCGGAGACGCCATCGTGACCCTCGACCGCCGCCAGATCCTCGGCCTGCTGGCCGCCGCCGCGGCGGGACCGCTGCTCCCCGCCCGTGCCGGCGCCGCCGCCGACCCGGCCGACTGGGCGGCGCTGCTCGCCGAGGCCCGGGGCCAGACCGTCTATTTTCACGCCTGGGGCGGCGGCGAGCAGATCAACGATTACATCGCCTGGGCCGCGGCCGAGGTGAAGGCGCGCCACGGCGTCGCTGTCGAACACGTCAAGGTCACCGACACCGCCAACGTCGTCCAGACCGTGCTCGCCGAAAAGGTCGCCGGCCGCAGCGAGGGCGGCAGCGTCGACCTCGTCTGGATCAACGGCGAGAATTTCGCGGCGATGAAGCGCGGGGGGCTGCTGCAGGCGCGGGGCTGGGCCGAAAACCTGCCGAATTTCGCCTTCGTCGACGTCGCCGGCAAGCCGACGACCCGCCTCGACTTCACGGTGCCGACCGACGGGCTCGAGGCGCCCTGGGGCATGGCGCAGCTCGTCTTCTTCCACGACGCCGCCGTCACCGCCGAGCCGCCCCGCAGCGCCGCGGACTTTCTCGCCTACGCCCGCGCCAACCCCGGCCGCCTCGCCTATCCCCAGCCGCCGGACTTCGTCGGCTCCACTTTCCTCAAGCAGATCCTCGTCGAGACCGTCGCCGATCCGGCGATCCTGCTCGCACCCGTCACCGACTTCGAGGAGTTTGCCCGGCCGCTGTTCGCATGGCTCGACGAAGCGACGCCGCATCTCTGGCGCTCGGGCCGGGCCTATCCGCAATCGGTGACGGCCTTGATGCAGCTGTTCGCCGACGACGAGATCGACGTCGCCTTCGCCTTCAACCCCGCCGCCGCCTCCAACGACGTCGAGAACGGCCTGCTGCCGGACACGGTGCGCGGCTACGTCTTCGACGGCGGCACCATCGGCAACACCCATTTCGTGGCGATCCCCTTCAACGCCTCGGCCCCGGCCGGCGCCATGGTCTTCGCCGACTTCCTGATGTCGCCACAGGCCCAGGCCCGCAAGGCCGACGCCGCGGTCTGGGGCGACCCGACCGTGCTCGGCGTCGCCGCCCTGCCGGCGGCGGAGAAGGCGTTGTTCGAGGGCCTCACCCGCGGCGTCGCCACCCCCTCGGCGGAAGAACTCGGCCGTGTCCTGCCCGAGCCGCACCCCTCGTGGATGGAAGCGATCGAGGCGGCCTGGACGGTGCGCTACGGCGCGACCTGACGCCGGGAGCGGCGCCGGCCGCGGCGACGTCACTCGGTAAGCGAAATGCTGGGCAACGCCCGCCGACGGGCGTAGACTGCCTTCCGCAACCGCCGGGAGGGAAGCGCCATGAGCCTTCGCCTGATCCTCGCCCTGCCGCTCGTCCTCGCCGCGGCCGGCGCCGCGCGGGCCGACTGCACCTGCCGCTACCAGGGAACCTCGCTGAAGCTCGGCGAGCGGGTTTGCATGAGCCGGGGCGACACCCGCGTCCTCATGGAATGCGCGATGAACCAGAACGTCAGCAGCTGGCGCAAGGTCGCCGACGGCTGTCCGTCGGCCGCGATCCCCGCCCCGCCCGTGGCGCTGGCGCTTTCGGGGGCCGCGGTGCTGCTCCCCGGTCTCGTCGCCCTCGCACCCCGGTCGTCCGGCGTCGGCGAGCCCCATCCGCATGCTCACGCCGCAGACGATTCCGCGCAGTGATCGTTCACCGGAGCTGTCCGTCATTGTTCAGTCTGAGTGGACGGTCTGTCCTCGCCGCGCCTCTTTCCTGCGCCGCCGGAAACGACCATCTTCACGGCAACCGGCGGCACCCCGCCGCCCCGCATGATCGGAGGCCCCCATGTCCATCCGGCCCGTCCGCCATATCTCCGGCACCACGCCCCACGTCGAGGGCGCCGGCGTCCATCTCCAGCGCGTCTTCGGCTTCGGCGATCCGAGCCTGACCGACCCGTTCCTGATGATGGACGATTTCCGCAACGACGACCCGCGCGCCTATGCCAAGGGCTTCCCCTGGCATCCGCACCGCGGCATCGAGACGATCACCTACGTACTCGCCGGCACGGTCGACCACGGCGACAGCCTCGGCAACCGCGGCACCCTCGGCGCCGGCGACGTCCAGTGGATGACGGCCGGCAGCGGCATCCTTCACCAGGAGATGCCGAAGGGCGACGCCCTCGGCCGCATGCACGGCTTCCAGCTCTGGGCCAACCTGCCCAAGGCGCTGAAGATGACGAAGCCGCGCTACCAGGACGTGCCCTCCGGCGAGATCCCGGAGATCGTCGACGACGACGGCACCATCGTCCGGGTGGTCGTCGGCAGCTTCTGGGGCAGGACCGGCCCGGTCGACGGCATCGCCGCCGATCCGCAGTATCTCGACATCACGGTGCCGCCGGGCAAGCGCCGGACCTTTCCGGTCGACACCTACCGCTCGGCCTTCGCCTACGTCTTCGAGGGCTCCGGCTCGTTCCGCGACGCCTCCAGGCCCTTCGGGGTGCTCACCGAGAAGGAGATCGACGGCCGCGAGGTCCACATCCGCGACGAGAGCGGCAACCGCACGCTGGTCGTCTTCGGCGCCGGCGACGAGGTGACGGTCCAGGCCGGCGATGAGGGCATCCGCTTCCTGCTGGTGTCCGGCGCGCCGCTCAAGGAGCCGGTCGCCTGGCACGGCCCGATCGTGATGAACACGCGCGAGGAACTCGCCCAGGCGGTGGCGGAACTGCGCAACGGCACCTTCATCAAGGAAGGCGTGCGGATGCGCTGACCCCCGGCGCCCGGTCGCCTGAAACGCGAACGCCCCGGCCATGGCCGGGGCGTTCGTCGTTTCGGAGGGGCGTTGGTCGCGGCCCGGACAGAGGGGCGCTCAGCGCTCCTCGTCGTCCTCGCGGCCGCCGCCGATGATGTCGGTGACGTCGTCGCCCTCGTCCTCGTCTTCCTCGAGGAAGGTGTCGTCCTCGGTGGCGTCTTCCTCGATGCCTTCGTCGTCGATGTCCGGAATGTCCTCTTCGGCGTCCTCGCCGTCGGCTTCCTCGAGCGAGACGAACTCCGGCTTGGCGACGTCCTCCTCCTCCTCGATCTCCTCTTCCTCTTCCTCGACCACCTTTGTGGCGCGGACCTTGGAGGTGACGTGCGGATCGAAGGCGGCGCCGCAGCGCGGGCACAGGATCGGATCGCGGTTGAGATCGTAGTATTTGGCGCCGCAGCTCGGGCAGAGGCGCTTGGTTCCCAGGTCCGGTTTAGCCACGCTCGGGCCTCGCTTGGGTGTCGTCGATCGCCGGGAAGCGGGATCGATGCCGGTTTCAGGATCACCCGGATCCGGTGCGGCACGGCGGGCCGTCCCGCGCCGGACCGCAGGATAAAAATCGGCCCCCGACATAGTCGCATCCCCCGCGTCTGTCAAAGCCGATTTCCCGCCCGCCGCGGCAGCGGCACGGCGCGGCGGCCGAGGGGGCGTCGAAGGGGCGGGCCGGACGATCCGGCCGGGTGATCGGGGCGGGCGATCGGCGGTGCTTCCGGACGAACGTGCGCGCGAGGGTGACGCCCGCGCGGGGGCCGTGCTATGGGGGCGCGCCGGACAGGTTCTCGCCCTTCGAGCGACCGTCCCCCCGATCCGTTGCCGAAGGCCCGCCCCATGAGCGCCCATGCCGCCCCCCGCCCGCTGTCGTCCCACGGTTCCCGGCCGATGTCGGGGCGCATCAAGGTGCCGGGCGACAAGTCGATCTCGCATCGTTCGCTGATGTTCGGCGCGCTCGCCCGCGGCCGCACCACCATCACCGGTCTGCTCGAGGGCGAGGACGTGCTGAACACCGCCGCGGCCATGCGCGCCTTCGGCGCCACCGTGACCCGCGAGCCCTCCGGCACCTGGACCGTCGACGGCCTCGGCTCGGGCGGTCTGCTCGAGCCGGTCGACGTCGTCGACTTCGGCAACGCCGGCACCGGCGTGCGCCTCTGCATGGGCCTCGCCGCGGCCCAGCCGATCTCGGTCACCTTCACCGGCGACGGCTCGCTGAGGAAGCGGCCGATGGGCCGGGTGCTGGAGCCGCTGCGGCGCATGGGCGTCGACGTCGTCGCCCGCTCCGGCGACCGCCTGCCGCTGACCATGCGCGGCGCCCGAACGCCGGTGCCGATCGAATACCGCGTGCCCGTCCCCTCCGCGCAGGTGAAGTCCTGCGTGCTGCTCGCCGGTCTCGGCACCCCGGGCGTCACCACCGTGATCGAGCCGGTCTTCACCCGCGACCACACCGAACGCATGCTGGCCGGCTTCGGCGCCGACATCTCCATCGACACCGCCGCCGACGGCACCCGCGTGATCCGCCTCGTCGGCCGGCCCGACCTGAAGCCGCAGGCGATCGAGGTGCCCGGCGATCCGAGCTCCGCCGCCTTCCCGATCGTCGCCGCGCTGATCGTGCCGGGCTCCGACGTCACCGTCGAGGGCGTGCTGATGAACCCCGCCCGCATCGGCCTCGTCGAGACGCTGGTCGAGATGGGCGGCGACATCACCGTCGAGAACGAGCGCGACACCGGCGGCGAAACCATCGCCGACCTGCGCGTGCGCGCCTCGGCGCTGAAGGGCGTCACCGTTCCGGCCGAACGGGCCCCGGCGATGATCGACGAATACCCGGTCCTCGCCATGGCCGCCGCCGTCGCCGAGGGCACCACGACGATGCTCGGCATCGAGGAGATGCGGGTCAAGGAATCCGACCGCGTCGCCGCCGTCGCCGCCGGCCTCGCCGCCAACGGCGTCGTCCACGAGGAGGGGCCCGACTGGCTTTCCGTCACCGGCGGGCCGGTCGCCGGCGGCGGCACCGTCTTCACCCACCTCGATCACCGCATCGCCATGAGCTTCCTCGTGCTCGGCCTCGTCGCGAACAGCCCGGTCACCGTCGACGACGCCGCGGTGATCGCGACGAGCTTTCCCGAGTTCGAGGGGTTGATGACCCGCGCCGGAGCGCGGTTCTTCGAAGGCGGGGAGGCGGCGCCGTGATCATCGCCATCGACGGCCCCGCCGCCTCCGGCAAGGGCACGCTCGCCCGCCGCCTCGCCGCCCATTTCGGCTTCGTCCACCTCGACACCGGCCTGCTCTACCGCGCCGTCGGCGAGGCCCTGCGCGAGGCCGGGCTCGATCCGGCCGACGAGGCCGCCGCGGTCCGCGCCGCCGAGGC
>CALCDT010000004.1 GCA_937900425.1 uncultured Alphaproteobacteria bacterium
GCTGGCGTTCGCGCTGCTGCTCCTGCTGCTGCTGTTCGCGCTGCTGCTGGCGTTCCTGCTGGCGCTCCTGCTGCTGCTGCTCGCGCTGCTGCTGCCGCTCCTGCCGCTGCGGCTCCTGCTGCTGCCGCTCCTGACGGCGCTGTTCCTGGCGCTCTGGCTGCTGCTCGCGCTGTTGCTGCCGTTCCTGGCGCTGCGGACGCTGCTGCTGCTCCTGTTCCTGCTGCTGCTGGAGCAGCAGGCGGCGCTGCTGGGGGGAGGGCTGGTCGCCCTCGCTCTGGGCGAGCAGGATCGGTGCAGCCGGCGCCGCCGTGGCGCCGATCGTGGCGGGCGTCGCCAGCAGGCTGCCGGCGATGCCGACCAGGAGCACATTCTTCAAGATCTTCATGGTGGTTTCCTCGGCGGTCCTTGAAATCCGTTCGCTGTGAACGCGGCCGGGGCACATGAAGTTCCGGGAATGCGATCGAAGTAAGGCAACTTCGCGTTATTTCTTGGTGTCGTCTCCGTTCATCTGCGGTTCATCTTGACCAGACTATTTTTCTACAGGAAGGTCTTGCCGGGATCCCCATTCCGTCCACGAGCCGTCGTAGAGCGCCGTCGCTCGCGCGCCGATGATTTCGAGTGCCAGCGACAGCACCGCCGCCGTGACGCCCGAGCCGCAGGACGTAACGATCGGGCGCGAAAGGTCGACGCCCGCCTCAGCGAACCGGGCCCGCAGTGTCTCGTCGTCCTTGAGGCGCCCGTTCTCAAGCAGGCTGTCGAAGGGAAGATTGAGGCTGCCGGGGATGTGCCCTCCGCGCACGCCCGCCCGCGGTTCGGGGGCCTCGCCGGCGAAGCGGGCCGCCGAGCGGGCGTCGACAACTTGGCAGGTTGCCGTCCCGAGGTTCGCCAGCAGCGCCTCGGCATCGCGAACCGCGCTGGCGTCGAGCCGGGCGGTGAAGTGGCGCGGGGCGCGGTCGACCTCGCCGCTTTCGACCGGCCGGCCTTCGCCGAGCCATTTCGGCAGGCCGCCGTCGAGGACGTGGACGTCGCGCACCCCCATCACCTTGAACGTCCACCACACCCGCGCCGCCGAGAACAGGCCGAGGGCGTCGTAGACCACGATGTGCTGGCCGTCGCCGACGCCGAGCGCGCGCATGCGGCTCGCGAACTTCTCCGGCCGTGGCAGCATGTGCGGCCAGGGGCTGTCGGTGTCGGCGATCTCGTCGACGTCGAAAAAGACCGCGCCGGGAATGTGGCGGTCGAGATATTCGAGCCAGCCGTCGCGCTGGGCCGTCGGCAGGTACCAGGTGGCGTCGACGACGACGAGATCGGGCGCGCCGAGATGGTCGGCGAGCCAGTCGGTGGAAACGAGAAACTGATCCCGGCGCCCGTTCATGCGAATCCCTTCCCACGTTTTTTCCGGTTCTACACCGAACCGACCGAAGCTGGACAGGGACCGCGGCCGGGCGGGGCGGACGAACCGTCTTCGCGTGGGGGGCTATTCGGGCATCTTCACGCTGATCTCGATCGAGCTGTACCAGGCGGAGAGATCGGCGATGTCTTCGTCGGAAAGGCCGGCGGCGATCACCGACATCATCTCGTGGGTGCGCTTGCCGCCGCGGAACGCCTTGAGCTGGGTCTGCAGGTAGATCGCGCTCTCGCCGGCGAGGTTCGGCGCCTCCGGGATGCGGGCGACGCCGTCGATGCCGTGGCAGGTCCGGCACATGCCGGCCTTCTCCCGGCCGGCGGCCGCATCCGCCGCCGCCGCGGTGCCGAGAGAAGCGGTCAGCACGAGTGCCGCGGCGATCGTCGTTTTCGTCATTCCCGTCCCCACCTGTTGGATACCGCGTCCGCCGAGGCCGATGGCGGCGACCGGAGATTGTTGGTGCTGTGCATCGTCATACCAGCTGGCGCTTGAACCGACGTCTCTCCGCCGTCGCGCTGAGCGACGTCGGCCGGCGGAGCCTGCAGCCGTAGCGGAATGCGATGGAACGAGCGGTAGGAGCACGCTTCCAAAGGCTTCTCCACCGTCGTTCCCGCGAACGCCGGAATCCGGCCCTCCGCGAGAGCCGACCTTACGATCGGCGCCCGAACCCGCCGCCGCCCCGACGAAGTCGTCGGCCGTTCCCCTGCCGTCCGCTGGATTCCTGCCTTCGGGAATGACGGCGGATAGGATTGCGGGGTGGGGGCGGAAAGGACGACGAGAGGTCGGTTCAAACGAACACCGGTAAAAAGAGGGGGCGGGGGCCGGCGAGCGCCGCCGGCTCCCCTTTTCCCGAACGGGGGGAACACCCGTCCGCACCGCGCTTTCGCCGATCAGTCGGCGGCCTTGTAGCTGATCCGGTAGAGTGCCCCGGCGAGGTCGTCGGAAACGAGGATCGAGCCGTCCCGGAGCTGGGCGATGTCGACGGGGCGGCCGAGATACTCGCCGTTCTCGTCGATCCAGCCCTCGGCGAAGGGTTCGGTCGTCGCCGTGCCGTCCTCGGCGATCGAGGTGAACATCACCCGGGCGCCGACCGGTGTCTTCCGGTTCCAGGAGCCGTGCTGGGCCGAGAAGATGCCGCCGCGATACTTCTCCGGGAACATCGAGCCCGAATAGAAGCTCATGCCGAGGTCGGCGGCGTGGGCCGTCATCTCGACCGCGGGGGCGATGGCGTCGGCCGGCGGCTCTTCGTCCTTGTATTCGTTGGTGCGGATGCTGCCGCCGCCGAACCACGGGAAGCCGAAATTCTGCCCGGCCGCGGTCTGGTGATTGAGCTCGCCGGGCGGAATGTCGTCGCCCATGCCGTCGACCTGGTTGTCGGTGAACCAGAGGTCACCGGTCTTCGGGTCGAAGTCGTGCCCGACGGAGTTGCGCACGCCGGTCGTGTAAACCTCGCGGCCGCTGCCGTCGGTGTTGATGCGGATGATGCCGCCGATGCCCCACTTGCCGTAGAGCTCGCGCTTTTCCTTGGCCGGGACGTTGAACGGCTGGCCGAGCGAGATGTAGAGCTTTCCGTCGGGGCCGATCTTGCAGACCCGCGCCGTGTGATTGTAGCTCTCTTCTTCCGGCGGGATCAGTTCGCCCTGCTTGACCACGGGGAAGGCCGCGACGTCCGGGCTTTCGTAGAAGAACTCGGCCGCCGGGAAGGTCAGCACGCGGTTCTGCTCGGCGACATAGAGGAAGCCGTCCGGCGAGAAGCAGACGCCGTTGGGAATGGCCATGGCCAGCGATGGCGCGAAACTCTTGACCTCGTCGGCGACGCGGTCCTTGTCACGGTCGGTGACGGCCCAGACCGAGGTCTTGCGGGTTCCGACGAAGGTGACGATGCCCTGCGGCCCGACCGCCATGTGCCGGGCGTCGGGGACGATGGCGTAGAGATCGATCGAGAAGCCCGGCGGCAGCTTGATCTTGGCCAGCGTCGCCTTGATGGCGTCGGCCTTCTTGCCGGTCTGCTCGACGAAGGTGAATTCGGTGGTTCCCGTCTTCTTGAACTGCCCGAGCGTGTCGAGATCCTGCTGGGCCTGTGCGGTGCCCGCCATGATCACCATGGCGACACCCGTCAGCATCGTTCGTCTGATCGCTGCCACGTTCGACCTCCCCCAATATTGTCTCTCGCCTCGGCAGAATGCAGCGGCCGCACCGGGGTGCGGGGCGTTTCGGTGCCGGGCGAATTGTTGTTGGTAAGAACGTCTTCCGCCGCCTTCATCTCGAACTATGTCGGATCGATCGTATTCCGACAAGTCGATAAGTCGATGTGATCGCAAGTCGGCCATGAGATGGTTGCGGTGACTTCATGACATCCAAGCAATATTTCGCAGTTGCACACGCAGGGCGGCACCGCTCACCCGACCGACACGTCGGCGAGGGTGGCATCGACCGCTCAGGTCTGCGACGAATATCCCGTTGTTCCGCAAGGCGAGAGGGGAGGGGGGAGGTGGTTTCGCGCGGAAAGGGCGGCGAAACCGGAGCCGGCTCGCTACCGCCGCCCGTTCGCGAAATATTGCGCGCGCGAAGAATGACGCCCGCGTGCGACGGGCATTTCGAGAACGCCGTCACGGCGGTCGGTGACCGTTCGCCGGTGCAGGTCGTCGGGCCGGCGGGCCCGGTCAGCCCGGCGGGGGGCCGAAGCGCAGGCGGACGCGGCGGTTGATGCGGCCCTTCTTCTCGATCTTGCCGAGGTGGACCTCGCCGATCTCGGCGGTCGATCGCACGTGGGTGCCGCCGCAGGGCTGAAGATCGAGGCCGGTGCCGATGCGCACGAGCCGCACCCGGCCGGACCCGCGCGGCGGCTGCACCATCATCGTCTTGACGAGACCGGGATTGGCGTCGAGCTCCGCGTCGGTGATCCACTCCGTGGTGACAGCGTGGTCGGCGGCGATCTCGGCGGTGATCCGGGCCGTGACCGCGTCGCGGTCGATGACGCCCTCGCCCATGTCGAAGTCGAGCCGTCCTTCCTCCGTCCCGATCTGGCCGCCGGTGACGGGATAGGGCAGGGCGACCGAGAGCAGGTGAAGGGCGGTGTGCATGCGCATCAGGGCGTAGCGCCGCGGCCAGTCGAGATGCTGGACCACGCTCTCGCCGGCCGCCGGCCGGCGCGCGCCTTCGGCGAGAACAAGTCGGACCTGCGTCTTCGCCTCGTCGGCCCAGACCGCACCGGTGACGGCGACGCGGGTGCCGTCGGAGAATTCCAACTCGCCGGTGTCGCCGGGCTGGCCGCCGCCCTGGGCGTAGAAGATCGAGCGGTCGACGAGGACCCCGTCGTCAGACGCCTCGATGATCGTCGCCTCGGCGGCGGAGAGATAGGCGTCGTCGCGAAACAGCAGGTCGGTCACGGCGGGCGTCCTCACTCGGCCGCAAGGAACGGCGGCGCGATCGTGCTTTCCGTCTTCAGGAAGCCCGGCAGCGGCAGGCCCTTTTCGGCGAGGAAGGCGGGGTTGAACAGCTTGGAGGCGTAGCGGTTGCCGTAGTCGCAGAGCACGGTGACGATGGTGTGCCCCGGCCCCATCTCGCGGGCCATCGCCATGGCGCCGGCGATGTTGATGCCGGACGAGCCGCCGAGGCAGAGGCCCTCGTGCTCGAGCAGGTCGAAGACGATGGAGACGGCGTCCTCGTCGGCGATGCGGAAGGCGTGGTCGACCTCGAGGCCCTCGAGGTTGGCGGTGATGCGGCCCTGGCCGATGCCTTCGGTGATCGAGGAGCCCTCGGCCTTGAGTTCGCCGCTGGTGTAGTAGCTGTAGAGCGCAGCGCCGTGCGGGTCGGCGAGGCCGATCTTCACCTCGGGCTTCAGCGCCTTGAGGCCCATGGCGACGCCGGCCAGCGTGCCGCCCGAGCCGACCGCGCAGATGAAGCCGTCGACCTTGCCGTCGGTCTGGCGGAAAATCTCCGGTGCCGTGGTCTCGACGTGGGCCTGCCGGTTGGCGACGTTGTCGAACTGGTTGGCCCAGATCGCGCCGTGCGGCCGCGTCTTCGCCAGTTCCTCGGCGAGGCGCCCGGACAGCTTCACGTAGTTGTTCGGGTTCCGGTAGGGCACCGCCGGCACCTCGACCAGTTCGGCGCCGAGCAGGCGCAACGCGTCCTTCTTCTCCTCGCTCTGGGTCTCGGGAATGACGATGACGGTCTTGAGGCCGAGGACGTTGCCGACCATCGTCAGGCCGATGCCAGTGTTGCCGGCCGTGCCTTCCACCACGGTTCCGCCCGGCTCGATCAGGCCGCGGTCGAGCGCGTCTTTCAGAATGTAGAGCGCGGCGCGGTCCTTGACCGACTGGCCGGGATTGAGGAACTCCGCCTTGCCCAGGATCTCGCAGCCGGTCGCCTCGGAGGCCGCCTTCAGGCGGACGAGAGGCGTGTTGCCGATGAGGTCGAGAACGCTTGCGGACATGGGGGAGGGGTTCCTGATGACGCGTCGCCGCGGGGGGAGGCCGCCGGCGCGGGGTCGGTTGAAGCTGCGACGACCCTATTTGGTTTTGCCGGGGCTTTGAAGTCTTTCGGCATCGCCGGGTGGGCGTTCGCCGCCGGGGGGCCGCCGTCGACGGCGCGGCCGGTCAAGCCCGGTAGCCGACCCATCCCTTGAAGGTGAAGGCGGCGTAGAACAGCTCGATCCCGGCAAATCCCGCCTCCGCCAGCAGCGCCTCGTCCTCCGCCGGATCGAGAACCGGGAGTCGGTCCCTCATCGCCGCGATGCTGGATCTGGCACGGTCTCCGGCGACGCCGGACGCCGCGAGCAGGGCGGCGTTGCGCTCCAGCCAGCGATCGGGGGCGCCGCCGGTCCGCGGAAAGCTGTGATGGACGACGACGAGCGGCGCGCCGGGCGCGAGGCGATCGGCGAGGGCGCGAAGGGTCGCCAGCCGCTCGGCGCGTTCGAGGAAATGCAGCACCAGCAGGGCGGTCGCTCCGTCGACCGGGCCGGGCGGTGCCACATCGATCGTGTCCTCGTGGAAGGTGACACGCCTGGCGTCGGCGCCGAGCACCGCCTTCGCCTGCCCGATCATCGCCGACGACGGGTCGACGCCGTCGAAGCGCCAGCCCGGCCGCATCTCCGCCATCGCCTTGGTTTCGAGGCCGCCGCCGGCGCCGAGCACCAGCACCCGGCCCTCTTCCGGGACCCGCTCGGCGAGCAGCAGGGCGGTCATGCGATGAAGGGCGGCGAGACCAGGTACGTGCCGGGCGACGCGCTCGGCATAGCCGGCGACGTCTTCGGTTTCGGTGCGGCCGGTCATTCCCGTCACCCTCCGGCTCAGGCCGGCCACAGCAGCGAGCGATGCACGAAGACGCCGGCCATCGCCCCGTCGCCGACGGCGAGCGACACCGAATGCGGCACCTGCGCGAGGTCGCCGCAGGCGTGGATGCCCGGCACGCTGGTCTCCTTGGCGGCATCCGTCCGCACGGCGAGGCCGATCGGCGTCTCGACGAGGTCGCAGCCGCAGGCCGAGGCGAATGGCGACGACGGCGAGACCCGCGAGGCCGTGAACAGCCCGGCGAAGGCGAGGACGCGGCCGTCGGCGAGCCGGACGTCGGCATCGCCCTCGATCCGCGCGATCGGCGTCTCCTCGACGGCGACGCCGCGCGCCGCGAGGGCGCCGCGGGTGTCGGCGTCGAGGTCGACGGCGCCGTCGGCGAGGAGGGTGACGGAGCCCCAGTCCGTCAGCAGTTCGGCCTGATGGACCGACAGCGGGCCGGTGGCGATGACCCCGATCGCGCCGCCGCCGATTTCGTAGCCGTGGCAATAGGGGCAGTGGAATACCGAGCGGCCCCAGCGCTCCGCGAGCCCCTCGACCGCCGGCAGCGCGTCGGCGACGCCGGTGGCGAGCAGGACGCGTCGCCCGGCGTGGACGTCGCCGGCGGCGGTGGTGACGGTGAAGCGGTCGCGCGCGCCGGCGAGGGCGACGGCCTCGCCCTCGGTCCAGGTCAGCGTCGGATAGGTTCGAAGCTGGCGCCGTGCGGTGGCGGCGATCTCGGCCGGGTCGGTGCCGTCCTGGCCGAGGAAGCCGTGCGACGTGCTGGCGAAGCGGTTGCGGCGCAGCCCGGCGTCGATGACGAGCACCTGCCGGCGGGCGCGCAGGAGCTGGAGGGCGGCGGCCATGCCGGCGTAGCTGCCGCCGATGACGATGACGTCGTGCTGCACGGGGATCACTCCTTCGTTGCCCGGCGCGCGGCCTGCCGCCGCCGGAAATCCTCGGCCAGCGCGGCGAGGGTGATTTCGCCGAAGCGCGCCAGCAGCAGCGCCTCCGCCTCAGTGAAGGCGTCTTCCAGCGCCGCGTTCACCGCCTGCTCGACGAGGCACTCGGGCGCGTCGTTGCGGTTGCCGATCGCGAAGATCGCCGGCTCGCCGAGGCAGTCGTGAAGCTGGCGCAGGCTGACCTTCGAAAGGTCGGCGACGATGCGCCAGCCGCCGGCGGGCCCACGCTCCGCCGCGACGATGCCGGCCTCGCGCAGGAAGCCCATGGTGCGGCGGACCACGACCGGATGGGCCTGAAGACACGCCCCGAGCGCCTCGGACGTCATCGGCCCGTCCTGCTCGGCCATGTGGAGCAGGGCGTGCAGGACGGAGGAGAGGCGGCTGTCGCGTTTCATGTAACTTCGATTATTACGAATGCGGGTGAGGCGCAAGAGCCGAAGGCACGAGGGGGTGCAGGCGCCCGGCGTCCGGGGAGGCGGCTGTCGCCGCGCGAACCGGCGGCGGCGGGATCGCACTCGTCGACCGTACCCCGCCGCGGAGCCACGGATACGCATGATTACACTCTCTTACAGACCCGGCGGGACTGCGGCCGCGACGCGGCGTAGTGTCCGTCCCGAAGGCCGCGGTCGTCGGTGGGTGTCGGACGGGAGCCCGCCGTGCCCGGCCTTCGATCCCATGTGATCAACGCTTCAGAGGGTCGATCGATGTCCCGTTTCAAGTCCGCCTTAGCGGGGTGGGCGACGCCGCTCACCGCCGGTCTCTTCCTCGTCTCCACCGTCTCCGGCGTCGCGCTCTACTTCCACTGGAACTCGGGCCTGTTCCACGAGATGCACGAGGTGCTCTCCCTGGTGCTGCTGGTGCCCGTGGTCCTGCACCTTTGGAAGAACTGGTTGCCGATCAAGATCTATTTCCGCCACGCGGTGATGCCCGTCGCGCTCGCCCTCAGCCTCGCCGCCGGCGGATGGTACGCCTACGACGCCGCCGGGCAGCCCTCCGGCCGCGGCGGCAATCCCGCCTTCGCCGTACTGGGCCTGATCCAGAACGCCCCGCTGGCGACACTGGCGCCGGTGCTGTCGCTGACGCCCGACGAGGCGGTCCGGAAACTCGAAGCCGCCGGCATTCCCGGCGCCACCGGCGACACCACCGTCACCGCGCTGGCGGCCGGCAGCGGCCACGACGCGATGGAGATCATGGCGGCGCTGACGGCACGATGAGGGGGGCGGCGGGCGACCGCTGTGACCCCCGCGATGGCCTCCGGATGAGGCTGAAGTCCGGGCCGAAGGAAGGCCCGGACGATGAAGCGATCGAGGTTCCCGGAACAGCAGGTCACCGTTGCGGTGCGACCCGCTGCGTCACGCGGCGGTCACGCGCCAGATGACGTCCCCCACATCGTCGGCCATCAGCAGCGATCTGCCGTCCGGGCCGATCGCAACCCCGACCGGGCGCCCGTAGGCGAGCTTCTCGTCCTCGGACAGGAAGCCGGACAGGATGTCGCGAGCCGGTCCATTCGGCGCGCCATTGGCGAAGGGGACGAAGATCAGCTTGTAGCCGCTGAGCGTCGAGCGATTCCACGATCCGTGCTGGCCGATCACCATGCCCTCGCCGAACCCCGGCAAGGTGCCGTCCGGCATCCAGCAGAGCCCGAGCGACGCCGTGTGGCCGCCGAGAGCATAATCCGGCTGGATGGCACGGGCGACGAGATCCGGGGCCTGCGCGACACGATCGTCCACGGTCCTGCCCCAGTAGCAATAGGGCCAGCCGTAGAACCCGCCCTCCACGACGGAGGTGAGGTAGTCGGGGGGCGTTTCGTCCCCGAGCCCGTCGCGCTCGTTGACGACGGTCCAGAGCTTTTTCGTGACCGGCTCGAAGGCCATGCCGACCGGGTTGCGCAGCCCCGAGGCGAAAATCCGCGCCTTTCCGGTGGCGACGTCCAGTTCCCAGATCGCCGCGCGCCCCTCTTCCACCGCCATACCCTTGTCGCCGATGTTGGACAGGGATCCGACGCCGGCGTAGATCTTCGCCCGGTCCGGCGAGACGATCAGGCTGCGGGTCCAGTGCCCGTGCGGCTTGAAGTCGACGAGCTTTTCACCACCGCCCTTAAGGCTCGTATCGCCTGGCCGGTAGTCGAAACACCGAATGCCGTCCGTGTTGCCGAGGTAGAACCGGTCGCCGACCAGCGCCATGCCGAAGGGCTGGTTCTGGTTTTCGACGAAGACCTCGCGGCGCTCGGCGACACCATCCCCGTCCGCGTCACGCCACAGGGTGACGCGGTTGGCGCTCTCGCCGATCGCCTTGACGCGGCGCATCGTGGCCTGCTGAGCGTGGTCCATGAGGGTGCGCGGCGTCTCCGGCTGTTCCTTCGACTCCGCCACCAGGACGTCGCCGTTCGGCAGGACCTCGATCCAGCGGGGATGATCGAGGTTCGACGCGAAGGCATTGACCCGAAGCCCCGGCGCGCAGACGGGCTTGCGCCCCTCCTTCCAGCCCTCCGCGGCGGGAAGTTTCAGGGTCATGATTCCCTGCTTCCGCGCCTCCGGAATCCGGGGTGTGAGCCCGACGGCCTGATGCGACGGAGACCCGAAGCGCCTGACGAGGGCGACAGCGCCCCCCACGACTTCCGTCGCCTTCGCGAGAATTCCCATGGTCGACCGCCTTGTCTCGAGGAGCATGTGTGGAGCGTACCAGCACCCGCCGGGCATTGGCATCGATATGCGGTTTTCGCCATGACATCCAGAACGCCCCCTCGGCGACGCCGGCGCCGGTGCTGCCGCTGACGCCCGACGAGGCGGTGAGGAAACGCGACGCCGCCGCCATCCCCGGCGCCACCGGCGACACCACCGTCACCGCGCCGGCGGCCGGCAGCGCCACGACGCCGATGGAGATCATGGCGGCGCTCACGGCGTGGTGAGGGTGAGGGGGGGCGGCGCGTCTCACGGCGGTGAGCGCCCGCCGCCGCAGCTACGCTTGCACGGCGAGTTCACGGCGAGAACAGCCGACTGTCCCAATGGACCGGCCTGTGGAGGCTCGTCGTGATCCTGGAGAATTCCGGATGGCGGGGATTGATCAGCACGTTCTGTTCGACGCGCGTCACCACGCTCGGTACGAGCAGGATGGCACTGCGCAGGTCGCGACACCACCTCTCGCCGAAATTCTTGCTGACGCTCGCAGGCATGGCGTCCCAACCGGACAGCCGCGCTTCGAGGAAAACCTCGTAGGACAGGCCAGCCGGCAGCGTGATTTCGATGAAATGCTGGTTCGGCGGCAACTGCCCGCTGCCGTGGACGAGCTTTTCGAGCAGCGCCGTCCCGTAGGCGAGGCTCGCGTAGATCATAGGACTTCCCGGCGTGTTCCAGCGGCCGGGGGCGAGGGTCGATCCGGTGGCGTCGAAGATCGGATAGGCGCCACTCGGATCGCCGATGCGATAGGCGGTCAACGTCCGGTCGAGGACCTGGGCCGTCACGCCGCCGTGCCGTATTTCAGGCGGCCGAGAATATCGGTGACGAGTTCCCCGCCGATCTCGCTGCGGACGACGACGTCGAGCGGCGCGTGATCCTCGAGCATGGCGTGGGGGCGATGGAGAAAGGCGCGCGCCGCCTCCGCCGAGCCCCAGACGTCGACGGCGAGGCTCCAGATCCGGGCGAGGCGGGCGACCTTCGCCCCCTCTTCGGCTGAAAGCCGGCCGGAACTTCTGCGCCGGGTCAACGTGGCCCTCGGCACGATCCGGAATCGGAAAGCGGCATCCGAAGGCGCGACGAGATCGGCGACGCGATCCAGCGCCGCGATCGGAAGGCCGCCTTCGATGGAATCGATCAGCGAAAAGGGCGACGCGGTCGACGGACGTTTGGTACCGGCACCGAGCAGCGAGGCGACATCACGGTGAACGGTCATGATCAGAGTGTCCTCTCAGGTGAGCTTGAATATAGGCTCATCTGGAAACGCTAGCAAGGTCCGCGACATTCCGCAAAGAAAAGGGGCGCCGACCGGCGCCCCTCGAAGATCGCATCAATGCCGATCGCCCATCAGCTGCACCCGCTCGTCGACCCGCAAGTGTCGCACTTCAGGCACGTCCCGTTCCGCACCATCGTGAAGTTGCCGCACTCGTTGCAGCTTTCGCCGACGTAGCCCTGGGCCTTGGCCTGGGCGACGCGGACGGCGAGGTCGGAGGGGGCGCGAGCCGCCGGGGTCGGCTCGGCGTGGCCGACGTCGGCTTCACGGGCGGTCTCGCTGTCGAGGTCGCGCTTGAAGGCCGTCGCCGTGGAGCCGCCGCGGGCCGTCACCGTCACCGTCGAGCGGGCCGTCGCGAAGGCCGAGACGTTGCTCGCCGTCGCGCCGGCGCCGGCCGAGCCCTTGGGTTCGGCGGTGCCGGCCAGCACCTTGAACTTCTGGGTCTGGCCGCGGACGAGACCGTGGCTGACCGGCACCGGAGCCTGCTGCTTCTCCTCGTTGACGCCGCCGCCGATCGAGGTGGCGCTCGCGTCCGGCTGGACGTGGGCGAGATCGTGGCGGCCGAGGTAGGAGACGGCGAGCTCGCGGAATACGTAGTCGAGGATCGACGTCGCGTTCTTGATGGCGTCGTTGCCCTGCACCATGCCGGCCGGCTCGAAGCGGGTGAAGGTGAAGGCCTCCACGTATTCCTCGAGCGGCACGCCGTATTGCAGGCCGAGCGAGATGGCGATGGCGAAGTTGTTCATCATCGCCCGGAAGGCGGCGCCTTCCTTGTGCATGTCGATGAAGATCTCGCCGAGGCGGCCGTCGTCGTACTCGCCGGTGCGCAGGTAGACCTTGTGGCCGCCGACGATGGCCTTCTGGGTGTAGCCCTTGCGCCGGCCGGGCAGCTTCTCGCGCTCGCGGACCTTGATCTCGCGCTCGATGATTCTCTCGACGATCCGCTCGGCCACCGCGGCCGCCCGCGCCGTCACCGACTTCTCGGCGACGAGCGCCTCGACGGCGTCCTCCGCGTCGTCCTCGTCGTCGGCGATCAGCTGGCTGTTGAGCGGCTGGCTGAGCTTGGAGCCGTCGCGGTAGAGCGCGTTGGCCTTCAGAGCGAGGCGCCAGGACATCATGTAGGCGTTCTTGCAGTCCTCGACGCTCGCCTCGTTGGGCATGTTGATCGTCTTGGAGATCGCGCCCGAGATGAAGGGCTGGGCGGCCGCCATCATCAGGATGTGGCTCTCGACCGAGAGATAGCGCTTGCCGAGCCGGCCGCAGGGGTTGGCGCAGTCGAACACCGGCAGGTGCTCGGCCTTGAGGAAGGGCGCGCCCTCCAGCGTCATCGCTCCGCAGACGTGGGTGTTGGCCGCCTCGATCTCGGCCTTGGAGTAGCCGAGATAGGAGAGGAGGTCGAAGGACGGGTCGTTCATCAGGTCGGCGGTGACGCCGAGCCGGGCCATCTCCTCCTCGCCGAGGGTCCATCGGTTGAAGACGAACTTGACGTCGAAGGCCGACTTGACGGCGCCCTTCAGCTTGTCGATCGCCTCGGCCGAGAAGCCCTTGGCGCGCAGGGTCGGCGGGTTGATCGCGGGGGCCTGATCGAGCGAGCCGTGGCCGACGGCATAGGCCTCGATCTCGGCGATCTGGCTCTCCGAGTAGCCGAGCGCGCGCAGCGCCTCCGGCACGGCGCGGTTGATGATCTTGAAGTAGCCGCCGCCGGCCAGCTTCTTGAACTTCACCAGCGCGAAGTCGGGCTCGATGCCGGTGGTGTCGCAGTCCATGACGAGGCCGATGGTGCCGGTCGGCGCGATCACCGAAACTTGGGCGTTGCGATACCCGTGCTTCTCCCCGAGCTCCAGCGCCATGTCCCAGGCCGCCTTGGCGGCGGAGACGAGGGCCGCGTCCTTGCAGGCGCCGCCGTGGTCGAGCGGCACCGGATCGATCGACAGCTTCTCGTAGCCCGAGGTGGCGCCGTGGGCGGCGCGGCGGTGGTTGCGGATCACCCGCAGCATGTGGTCGGCGTTCTTCTCGTAGCCCGGGAAGGTGCCGAGCTCCGCCGCCATCTCGGCCGAGGTGGCGTAGCAGATGCCGGTCATCAGCGCCGAAATGGCGCCGCAGATCGCGCGGCCCTCGTCGCTGTCATAGGGGATGCCCGACGACATCAGCAGGCCGCCGACGTTGGCGTAGCCGAGGCCGAGGGTGCGGAACTCGTAGGAGAGGCGCGCGATCTCCCGCGAGGGGAACTGCGCCATCAGCACCGAGATCTCCAGCACCATGGTCCACAGCCGCACGCCGTGCTCGAAGGCCGGCACGTCGAAGCTGCCGTCGGCGTTGCGGAAGGTCAGCAGGTTCAGCGAGGCGAGATTGCAGGCCGTGTCGTCGAGGAACATGTATTCCGAGCACGGATTGGACGCGCGGATCTCGCCCGACGCCGGGCAGGTGTGCCAGTCGTTAATGGTGGTGTGGAACTGAAGGCCCGGATCGGCCGAGGCCCAGGCGGCGTGGCCGATGTCCTCCCAAAGGTCGCGGGCCTTGACCGTCTTCACCACCTTGCCGTCCTTGCGGGCGGTCAGGTTCCAGCTGCCGCCGTTCTCGACGGCGCGCAGGAACTCGTCGGTGACGCGCACCGAGTTGTTCGAGTTCTGGCCGGAGACGGTGAGATAGGCTTCCGAATCCCAGTCGGTGTCGAGCACCGGGAAGTCGATCGCGGTGTAGCCCTGCTTGGCGAACTGGATGACGCGGCGGATGTAGTTCTCCGGCACGGAGGCCTTCTTGGCGGCGCGGATCTCGCGCTTCAGCGCCGGGTTCACCGCCGGGTCGAAGCAATCGTCGCCGTCGCCCTCGCAGTTGATGCAGGCCTTCATGATCGCGGTGAGGTGGCGCGAGCAGACCTTGGAGCCGGCGACCAGCGCGGCGACCTTCTGCTCCTCGCGGACCTTCCAGTTGATGTAGGCCTCGATGTCCGGATGGTCGGCGTCGACCACCACCATCTTGGCGGCGCGGCGGGTGGTGCCGCCCGACTTGATGGCGCCGGCGGCGCGGTCGCCGATCTTGAGGAAGCTCATCAGGCCCGACGACTTGCCGCCGCCCGAAAGCCGCTCGCCTTCGCCGCGCAGCATGGAGAAGTTCGAGCCGGTGCCCGAGCCGTACTTGAACAGGCGCGCCTCGCGCACCCACAGGTCCATGATGCCGCCCTCGTTGACGAGGTCGTCCTGCACGGACTGGATGAAGCAGGCGTGCGGCTGCGGATGCTCGTAGGCCGACTTCGACTTGGTCAGCTTGCCGGTGAAGGGATCGACGTAATAGTGGCCCTGGCCGGGGCCGTCGATGCCGTAGGCCCAGTGCAGGCCGGTGTTGAACCACTGCGGCGAGTTGGGCGCGCAGCGCTGGGTCGCCAGCATGTAGCGCAGTTCGTCATGGAAGGCGGAGGCGTCTTCCTCCGTCGTGAAATAGCCGCCCTTCCAGCCCCAGTAGGTCCAGGTGCCGGCGAGCCGGTCGAACACCTGGCGCGAATCCGTCTCTCCGCCGGTGCGCTCGCTCTCGGGCAGGTCGGACAGGGCCGTGTCGTCGGCGACCGAGCGCCACAGCCAGGAGGGGACGCTCTCCTCCTCGACGCGCTTCATCGCCGCCGGCACGCCGGCCTTGCGGAAATACTTCTGCGCGAGGATGTCCGCGGCGACCTGGCTCCAGCTCTCGGGAACCATCAGGTTCTCGGCGCGGAACACGACGGAGCCGTCCGGATTGCGGATCTCGCTCGTCGCCGCCCGGAACGCGATGTCCGCGTAGGGCGAGCGTCCTGCCTTGGTAAACCGACGTTCGATCCGCATCCCTGAAGTCCCTTCCAGATATAGTGCCCAGCCGAGGGCTCGTTCCCCACATATCGCGCCGATCGCCGTCCCCGCCAATCGGGGGCGGGGTCGTCATCAACAAGGCGAAAACGGTTATCCACGAAACTGTCGCCGACGCTCGCCGCCGGCGATTCCCGTTTGACCTCGGCGCCCCTTTCGGTCTGCGCCGCCCCGGCGATTCGTCGCCGCCACGGCGCCCGGTGGGCGGGGAAAGAACCCGATGTCGAAACTCTCGCGCCGGTCATCCGGCGACCCCTCAAGAAGAGGGCGAGTCGCGGCCTGCGTCAAGAACTGGTGTCAAGAACTGGTGTCGATCACGGGCTAGCTATCTACATATGGTGTCTGTTCTGCGATTCGCCTCTGCCGACCCGATAAAATTCGGTAAACATTCGCCGAAAATTGGAGAGAAGTTCGGAAGGCTTCCGAAGCAGCTCGGCGCTATGGTCCGAAGCTCTCCAGGGGCGGTGCGGGAGGCACCCTCGGCCACGGCCGGACGGCCGGCAGACGAACGGAACGGACACCTTTCGCATGATGCATCACAGCAGCTACGGATTGCCCGCCGAGTTCCTCGACATCATGCTGGTCGAGGATTCCAAGCCGATGCAGATCATGCTGCGTTCGATGCTGATGGCGCTCCGTCCCCGCCGCCTGCGCAGCTACGATTCGGCCGAGGACGCGCTCGAGGCGATGCTGGTCGAGCCGCCGAACCTCGTCATCACCGACTGGCGGCTCGGCGGCATGTCGGGCTACCAGCTGCTGCGCACCATCCGCATGAAGCAGATGGCGCCGCTGTCCTTCGTCCCGGTGCTGATCGTCTCCGCCCACGCCACCCGTGCCATCGTGGAAAAGGCGTTTCGCGCCGGTGCCAACCATTTTCTCGTCAAGCCGATCTCGCCGGCCTGCCTCGCCACCTGGGTGCAGCGGGTGACGAAGGACGGCCGCCGCTTCACGCTGGCCGACAGCGGGCACTTCGTGATCGAGGGTGTCGAGGAAGCGCTGTCGATCCACCGCGGCCGCCACGACACGCTGGAGCGGGCCCGCATGTTCCACGACCGCAGCTTCCGCCGCGTCGCCCAGATCCAGACCGAAGTCGACAAGATCCTGTCCCGGGCGATCAATCCGGCAATCGCCGACGAGAGCGAGGAGGACGACGGTCCGGTGGTCGGAAGATCGTCGGAAGCGCCCCTGCCACCGAGCCACGGTTTCCGGCGCATCGTTCCCGACAAACCGGCGCCCCGGCCGGTCGACGAGGAGGCCGAGGCCGCCGCGGCCGAGCGCGCCGCCGCCCGCGCCGCGACGACGAGGCGCGTCAAGCCTCTCTTGCGTCCGGGCAAGCGCGCGAGCGGACAGCTCTGAGGCCGCCGGGCTTTCGCTCCGGCGCGGCCCTCGATCCCGGTGTTGGCGCTGGACAAGCCCGGCCGCGCTCGCCATAGTCCCGGCGAATTGGCAACGGCCAGATGGCGGACCATGAAGAACCTGCTTCTCAAGATCTTCACCTGGTGGAACGGCTCCACCATGGGCACCGACCTCTTCACCTCCCGCAAGGGCAGGCGGGTCGGCGAGGACGAGTTCGGCAACGTCTACTACCAGACCGCCGACGGCAAGCGCCGCTGGGTGATCTACGCCGGCGAGGCCGAGGCGAGCGCCATTCCGCCGGGCTGGCACGGCTGGATGCATCACCGCGTCGCGACGCCGCCGTCCCAGGAGAGCTACACCGCCCGCGCCTGGCAGAAGCCGCACCGCCCCAACCCGACCGGCACCCCCGCCGCCTACCGCCCCCGCGGCTCGCTGCTGTCCGAGGGCCAGCGTCCGCGCGTGTCCGGTGATTACGACGCCTGGACGCCCGGCAGCTGATCCGGCGAGAGCTGGCCGGCATCTCTTCCGACGGCGTCGGCCACCGGCCGGCGCCGTTTCGCGTCGAAGGGCTGTGGTCGCCACCGCGACCGGAGACCCGTTCCATCTGAGCGGACGGTGCGACGATCCTTCCGCCTCTCCCGGAACCGCTACGACGGACCGCTCCCGCCATCCGCCTCCCGGTACCTACCCATTCCCTTCGCGCACCCCGCCGAGGACGACGCCATGAGCCGCATTCCCGTCATCATCGACACCGATCCCGGCCAGGACGACGCCGTCGCCCTCGCGCTTGCGCTCGCCGCGAGCGATGCGATCGACGTGGTCGGCGTCACCGTCGTCGCCGGCAACGTGCCGCTGGCGCTCACCGTCGACAACGCCCGCAAGGTGCTGGAACTCTGCGGCCGGCCCGACATCCCGCTCTACGCCGGCGCCGACCGGCCGCTGCTCGAACCGCTCGTCACGGCCGAGCACGTCCACGGCGAGAGCGGCCTCGACGGCGTTGACCTGCCCGAGCCGACCATGCCGGTCCTGCCCGGCCACGCCGCCGACTTCATCATCGAGACGGTGATGGCGGCCGAGCCCGGCACGATCACGCTCTGCGCCCTCGGCCCGCTCACCAACGTCGCGCTGGCGCTCGCCCGCGAGCCGCGGATCGGCGAGCGGCTGAAACAGATCGTGCTGATGGGCGGGGCGATGGGCGAGGGCGGCAACATCACGCCGGCCGCCGAGTTCAACATCTACGTCGACCCGCAGGCCGCCGCTCTCGTCTTCTCCGGACGGGTGCCGCTCGTGGTGCTGCCGCTCGACGTCACCCACAAGGCCGCGACGACGCCGGCCCGGATCGAGCGGTTCCGCGCGCTGCCCAACCGCTGCGGCCCGGCCTATGCCGGCCTGCTCGACTTCGCCAAACGCTTCGACGAGGAGAAGTACGGTTCGATTGGCGGACCACTGCACGATCCGATGACGGTGGCCTGGCTGCTGCGCCCGGAGATCTTCGGTGGCCGACACGTCAACATCACCATCGAGACCGCGAGCCCCCTGACCCGCGGCATGACCGTCGTCGACTGGTGGGACGTGACCGACCGTCCCGCCAACGCGCTGTTCATCCGCGACGTCGACGACGACGCCTTCTATGACCTGCTGGTCGAGCGGTTCGCTGTCCTGCCGTGACCCTTCGCGCGCCCGGAGGGAGCCGCCACCGTTCGGCCCGATTGAACGGCGAAGGTCGCGGCGGAGAGATTTCATGAACGCCGGGCCACCGACGAGCGGCTTTGACGGCGGGGGATGCGGTGCTAAAAGCGTCGCGCCCCGCGAGCGGGGTCGCCGATCGGGGACGGGCGGGCAGGGCAGGACGCCGGCTGCCGCAACAGACGGGACGAGATGAAAGCCAATTCCGCAAGCCGCGCCGCCGCGCTCCTCGCCCTTCTCTGCGCCTGCGGTTCGGCGCCGGCTCTTGCGCAATCACCCGAGAAGGTGGCCAACCGCGTCGCCGTCTTCACCGGCCTCGACAAGATCACCGGCCGCATCATCACCTTCGACGTCTACATCGACGAGACCGTGCAGTTCGGCGCCCTCCGGGTGACGCCGCGGGTCTGCTACACCCGGCCCTCGACCGAGACACCGCAGACCGACGCCTTCGTCGAGGTCGACGTGATCCGGCTCGATTCCCGGATCGAGCGCGTCTTCTCCGGCTGGATGTTCGCCGCCAGCCCCGGCCTCAACGCCATCGAGCACCCGGTCTACGACGTCTGGCTCAACGACTGCCGCCAGGAGAGCGACATCCTGCCGCCGGGCGAGCGCCAGAACGGGGCCGAGCGGCAGGCCCAGCCCAACCCCGAAGCGATCGAGGCGCCGTCGCAGCCGTTGAGCGGCGCCGTGCCGATCCCGCGGCCGAAGCCGCCGATCGAGACCTTCGACGGCGAGTTCGTCGATCCGGAAGCGCCCGTCGAGGGTCCGGAGCCGGACGTCGAGGACTGAAGGCGAGGGCGCCCCGTGGCGCCCTTCGTCGTTTCAGCGGCGGATCTCCCCCAGCTTGCCTCGCTATGGGCTGCCGCCGTGGCGAGACCCTCGGCATCCGACTGGCCCGTCGAAATTCGCACAACGGGTGTGTTCTGTGCGATGTTCTTGCGCAAGAATTGAAGTGCTACAAGCCATGCATCGTATCGCGGCGGTGCTCGCCGCGGGTGACGCCATTCGAGTGAACGGCTTCACCGCGCGGCTGGTCGGCTCCGCGCAATCCACGGCCGGCCGGCGGACTTCTCACGAAGGGAACGACCCATGTACGAGATCGAGAACTGCATCGACGGCCGCAAGGTGAAGTCGGCGAGCGGCCGGACGCAGCCGATCTTCAACCCGGCGACCGGCGAGGAGCAGGGCGTGCTGACGCTCTCCAGCCTCGACGAGATCAACGCCGCCGTCGCCGCCGCCAAGGCCGCGGCCCCGGCCTGGGGCACGACCCCGCCGCTGCGCCGCGCCCGGCTGATGTTCAGGTTCAAGGATCTCGTCGACGAGAACATGAGCGAGATCGCCACCGCGATCTCCCGCGAGCACGGCAAGACCCACGCCGACGCCATGGGCGAGGTGCAGCGCGGCCTCGAGGTGATCGAATTCGCCTGCGGCATCCCGCACCTGCTCAAGGGCGAGTTCTCGCGCAACGTCGGCCCGAACATCGATTCGTGGTCCGACCGCCAGCCGCTCGGCGTCGTCGCCGGCATCACCCCGTTCAACTTCCCGGCGATGGTGCCGATGTGGATGTATCCGGTGGCGATCGCCTGCGGCAACACCTTCGTGCTGAAGCCGTCGGAGCGCGATCCTTCCGCCGTCAACCTCGTATGGGAGCTGTTCCAGCAAGCCGGTTTTCCGGCCGGCGTGCTCAACGTCGTCCACGGCGACAAGCTCGCCGTCGACACGCTGCTGAAGCATCCAGACGTCAAGGCGATCTCCTTCGTCGGCTCCACGGCCATCGCCGAATACGTCTATGCGACGGGCACGGCCCACGGTAAGCGCGTTCAGGCGCTGGGCGGCGCCAAGAACCACGCCATCGTCATGCCCGACGCCGACATGGACAAGACCGTCGACGCCCTGATGGGCGCCGCCTACGGCTCGGCTGGCGAGCGCTGCATGGCGATCTCGGTCGCGGTTCCTGTGGGTGAGGGCACTGCCGACCGCCTCGTCGAGGCGCTGAAGCCCAAGGTGCAGTCGCTCAAGATCGGGCCCTATACCGACAGCGACGCGGAAATGGGCCCGGTCGTGACGGCCGAGGCCAAGGCCCGGATCGCCGGCTTCATCGACCAGGGCGTCAAGGAAGGCGCCGACCTCGTGGTGGACGGCCGCGGCTTCTCGCTGCAGGGCTACGAGAACGGCTATTTCCTCGGCGGCACGCTGTTCGACCGCGTCACCACCGACATGGCGATCTACAAGCAGGAGATCTTCGGCCCGGTGCTCGGAGTCGTGCGGGCGCAGACCTTCGCCGAGGCCGCGCAGATGATCAACGACCACGAATACGGCAACGGCACCGCCATCTTCACCCGCGACGGCGACGCCGCCCGCAGCTTCGCCGACCAGATCGAGATCGGCATGGTCGGCATCAACGTGCCGCTGCCGGTGCCGGTCGCCTACCACTCCTTCGGCGGCTGGAAGCGGTCGATCTTCGGCGACCACGCCATCTACGGGCCGGAAGGCGTGCGCTTCTACACCCGCATCAAGACGGTGACGAGCCGCTGGCCGGAGGGCATCAAGTCCGGCGCCCAGTTCAGCTTCCCGACGATGTGACGCCAAGGCTGCAGTTGAAACGATCTCTCTCGGCCTCCTCAGGAGGAGGCCGAGAGAGATCAGTTCACCGAAGCGCCGATATTACTAATTTTTTCGTGCTTCGAATCGTGACATTGCCCATGCCGACTCAGGATTTATCCTTTGAAACTTTGCTTGTGCTTGAAGGCGCCATGTCCTTTTCTGATCTTCAGCGCATGCTGCCCGGAGAAGCGCATCCAGCGGTGCCATGCCGGTCCGGTTCATGGGGCAAACCATAACCAGAGAATATGAACAGTCGTAATCATTAGGGGCGTTCTTAGAACAGCTAAGATCATCGATGCGCTCAATTCCTAATGGAATGCTAGCAATGTCAGATTTTAGCTGGCATCCATTCCCCATATCTACAACGTAGGCGTTTTGCATTTCAAAAACAATACCTTGCTCCCTCGTGGATTTAGCCATTGCGGAGACTAGATTCTGTGTGTCCCGAAGGTATGGTAGTAAAATATTATAGTTTTCGCAATCCTCATCAAACTTCCGAGTGGATAAGCGCGCTACCTCATATACCTCAGGTGCACGATCAACATATGTATTCGTGTCAGACAAATCTGAAAAAACTATAGGGCCGGCTCTAGTATATCTTTCAAGGTAGGCTTCTTTCGTTCTGGAAGCCTGTCTTATTTGCTCAATCTGATATTTATAAACTACATCTATCGAATATCCAGACGCAAGAGCTAAGCCAAGCGTCCGGTAGATGAACCTTTCATAGGTAAAGCTATCTGGCTTGGTGTAGTTTGTCTCTTTGGGGCGTACAACCTCTCCATAAGACAATATTTCAGCAGATGGGGAATGTCCAAGTACACTAGCGAGAAATATATACTGCCGATCATCGCCGGTTAATACATCTCCATAGCCAATGGCGCCGACAAACGAACTATCCTTTTTGTGCGACGTCAAGTAATAATGATAAGCGGCTGCTAAATGAGGATGCTCACGCGCACTTTCCTTAATTCTCCGCAAAAAACTATCGTCATAAACCCGATCTCCACTAACAATCCTAGAGTGTATTCCATCAAATATCGGTGAAAATCTGCCATCTTCAATCGATGATACGTCTTCTCTTGGATTCACACTAAAACTATAAGATATCGAGTCTATACTATAAATATTATTCAGATCAGTTCTAGTAGTTGCTATCTTGATAGATAGATAACTAACTAATTTTCCTGAGTAAGTTATTGAAATATTATCAAAAAGTTCTTTAAACCTGCCATCACTTATGTTGTCGCAAATATTCTCTGTCGAATATACTAAAAGTCTTGCAATTCTATGATCATCCGCGGAAAGGATTTTATCAGCGTTCAATGCAAAATACTTACTTTCAGTAGTGATTTCAAATTTATCAGATGGGCATGTATATTTTTCTCCTTGATGGGATACGCGAACGCCAATATCATCAAAAATGTAATTTTCTATATTCTGGTTTGGGCGCGTATTCTGAGGCGCCGCTCCAGATATGGCGCGATAAGCATACTCTAGGGAAGGCGCACGATCCCCAGGCTTCGGATATCTTTCTGGCAATTCATATTCAACAGGAATCACCAAATCAGAAGCAAGGGTTGGCATAGTTGAGATTAATACCTGAGCGAAAACGAAAATAAAAGATACGTAGTTGACTCCGGTCATGAGCATATCTCCCGACACTATTAGAAGTGCTTGTGATAATCTAAGAAATCCATATTATTGTATGCTATTTGGTGGGCGCCCTCAAGCCGAGAATTTATCAGCAGCTGGCTTGCCTGATGTGAAGCCCGGATCGGAAAAGAGCGATCTTTCCTCGCGAAGGCCCGGTGGACGTCCGCCGGGCCTTTTGCTTTGCTGGCCGCCCGCCCGTTGCCGCTTCCCGAGGTCACCGTGAGCCGTTTCGCCGCCCGTCCGCCCGCCGTCGCCACCGTCCTCATCGACGACGAAAAGGTCCGAGTGACCCGCTGGGACTTCGCCCCCGGCGCCGACACCGGTTGGCACCGGCACGCGATGGACTACGTGGTCGTGCCGATGAGCGATTGCTCCTTCCTCATCGAGGAGCCGACCGGCGAACGACGGGTCGATACGCCGGCCGGGCAGGTCTACCGGCGCGAGGAGGGCGTCGAGCACAACGTCGTCAACGGCGGCGACGCGCCAATGTCCTTCATCGAGGTCGAGTTGAAGCGGTGATGAGGCACGGGGCCGTCGCGACGGGCACGGGCCGAAGCGGAGGCTGCTTCTCCGCTCCGGCCGCGACGCCTGTCCTCACATCTTCGCCTTGTCCGTCACCGCGGTCGTGTAGGCGCCTTCCGGCTCCTTGGTGATGACGCCGGCGTCGAGCAGGATCTTCACGCTCTGCTCGTATTTCGCCATGTCGAGCGAGCCGTCGGAGCCCTCGGTCAGGTTGCCGATCTCCTTGGCCATCGAGACCTGATGCTCGAGGGTCTGGGCGCCGGTGTCGTCGTTGTCGAGGATGATCTGGGCGGCTTCATCGGGGTTTTCGGCGGCGTAGGCGAAGCCCTTCATCGAGGCGCGCACGAACTTCGCCATCTTGTCGACGAAGGCCGGATCCTTGAGGCTGTCCTCCATCACGTAGAGGCCGTCCTCGAGCAGCGAGACGCCGACGTCGTCATACTTGAAGACGACGAGCTCGTCGGCCGGGATGCCGGCCTCGAGCACCTGGTTGAACTCGTTGTAGTTCATGGTCGAGATGCAGTCGGCCTGCTTCTGCAGCAGCGGGTCGACGTTGAAGGCCTGCTTGATCACGGTGACGCCGTCGGCGCCGCCCTCGGTCGGCAGGCCGAGCTGCTTCATCCAGGCGTAGAACGGCAGCTCGTTGCCGAAGAACCAGACGCCGAGGGTCTTGCCCTTGAAGTCGGCGGGAGTCGCGATGCCGCTCGCCTTGAGGCAGGTCAGCATCAGGCCGGAGTGGGCGAAGGGCTGGGCGATGTTGACCAGCGGCAGGCCCTTGTCGCGGGCCGACAGCGCCGCGGCGATCCAGTCGACGATGACGTCGGCGCCGCCGCCGGCGATGACCTGCTCGGGGGCGATGTCCGGGCCGCCCGGCTTGATGGTGACGTCGAGCCCTTCCTCCTCGTAGAAGCCCTTGTCTTTCGCGACGTAGTAGCCGCCGAACTGGGCCTGGGTCACCCACTTGAGCTGCAGGGTGACGCCGTCGGCGGCGAGCGCCGGGACGCAGAATCCCGCGAGCATGGTCGCCGCGGCGAGCGCGGCCCCGAACGTCTTCTTCATGCCATTCCCCTTCTTCATTGGCCGCATGCTCTCCCGCGGGCGCTGTCCGCCCGTCGGGGATGCGGCGTTCAATCCATCCTCATCGGGCCAGCCTCAACGGGCGCGGAAGGACGGGTGCCAGAACGTCGTCAGCCGCTCCAGCAGGCTGACGAGCGCGTAGAACAGCGAGCCGGCCACCGCCGCGACGGCGATCTCGGCCCAGACCATGTCGATGGCGAGGCGGCCGACCTCGGTGGAGATGCGAAAGCCCATGCCGACCACCGGCGAGCCGAAGAATTCGGCGACGATCGCACCGATCAGCGCCAGCGTCGAGTTGATCTTGAGGGCGTTGAAGACGAAGGGCATCGCCGCCGGCAGCCGCAGTTTGGTGAGCGCCTGGCCGTGGCTCGCGGCATAGGTGCGCATCAGGTCGCGCTCCATGGCGCCGGCGGCGGAAAGGCCGGCGAGCGTGTTCACCAGCATCGGAAAGAAGGTCATGATCACGACCACCGCCGCCTTGGAGCCGACGCCGAAGCCGAACCACATCACCATGATCGGCGCGACGCCGACGATCGGCAGCGCCGAGACGAGGTTGCCGATCGGCAGCAGGCCGCGCTTCAGGAAATCGACCCTGTCGACCAGCAGCGCCGCGAGAAAGCCCGAGCCGCAGCCGATGGCGTAGCCGAGGAGGGCGCCCTTCAGGAAGGTCTGCGAGAAGTCGGCCCAGAGCGTTGGATATTCCATGACGATCTTGCCCCAGATCGCCGCCGGCGCCGGCAGCAGCACCGGCGAGATCGCAAAGCCCGTCACCGCCACCTGCCAGAGCGCCAGCAGCGTGACGCCGAAGACGAGCGGCACCGCCACGTCGCGCCCCGTGCGCAGCGCGGCCGACGCCGGGGCGGCCCGCACCAGCGCGACGTTGAGGGCGGTGCCGAGGCCGAGGATCAGGAGGAGCGCGGCCGACGTCATGCCCGCGCTCCCATCCGCGCCAGCACCAGCCGCTCCACCACGGAGACGAGGGCGACGAGGGCGGCAGCGAGCAGCGAGGCCGCGACCAGCGCCGCCCAGATCTGCACGGTCTGGCCGTAGTAGGAGCCGGACAGCAGCCGGGCGCCGAGGCCGGCGACGACGCCGGTCGGCAGCTCGCCGACGATGGCGCCGACGAGGGCCGCGGCGATCGCGACCTTCATCGAGGTGAAGAGGAAGGGCACCGACGACGGCAGTCGCAGCTTCCACAGCACCTGGCGCTTCGTCGCCGAATAGGTCCGCATCAGGTCGAGGTTGATGACGTCCGGCGAGCGCAGGCCCTTCACCATGCCGACGGTGATTGGGAAGAACGAAAGATACATCGAGATCAGCGCTTTGGGCAGCAGCCCGGTGATGCCGACCGCGTTGAGCACGACGATGATCATCGGCGCGACGGCGAGGATCGGAATGGTCTGCGAGGCGATGATCCACGGCATCAGCGACTTGTCCATCACCCGCGAGTGGACGATGGCGACGGCGAGCGCGATGCCGAACAGCGTCCCCGCCGCGAAGCCGAGCAGGGTCGAGGAGAGCGTCACCCAGCCGTGGTAGATCAGGCTGCGCTTCGACGTCGGGGCGACCATCGCCGTGGACGCCCAGAACTCGGCGGCGACCTGGTGGGGAGAGGGCAGCACCGGCCGCTTCTGGTTCAGCGTCTCGCGGACGAGATCGGCGGTGGAGTAGTCCGGCGTCCCGGCCCGGACGAAGGCGTCGACCTGCTGCGGCGCGTTGAGCAGGACGGCGCCGGCGTACCAGAGCGCGACGATCGCCGCGACCACGACCGCCACAGGCAGGGCGTGGCGCCGGAGGCCGGCGACGACCCCGCCGGACCGGGGCGCTGGAAGAGAGACGGTCGCCGCGCCGGCCATCACGCGGCCCTCCTTGCGCGGCGGGCCGGGACGGGAGCAGGATCGCGCCGGACGCGCCGCGTCGCCGCCGGCCGGGGCAGGGGCCCGCCGGCATCGAAGGGAGCAACGACATCGTCATGACCAGGGAATGCCGTCTCGTCCGTCCCGGTGCCACCAGCTACGCCGGCAAGCAGGGCTTCGACTATCTGGAAGGCATCACCGCCGAGGTGGTCGGCGCCACCGGCATCTGCATGCTTCTGCTCGAGATCCCGCCCGGCGGCCGCGCCAGGGCGCACATGCACGAGAACCACGAGACGGCGATCTACATGCTCTCCGGCGAGGCCCACACCTGGTACGGCGAGGGGCTGAAGGACCATTGCATCGTCAGGGCCGGCGACATGTTCTACATCCCCCCCGGCGTCCCGCACCTGCCCGCCAACCTCTCCGACAAGCCGGCCATCGCCGTCATCGCCCGCACCGATCCCAACGAGCAGGAGAGCGTGGTGCTGCTGCCGGAACTGGACGGGGTGGTGCCGGTGTGAGGTTGGGGTTGGGACTCGACGCGGGGAATGGGATGGAGGTCGCAGGACGCCGCGGTCGCTGCGCCGCTGCGCCCCCTCATCCGGCCCTTCGGGCCACCTTCTCCCGCGAGGGGAGAAGGGGATCGCGCACCCCCTCGGACATTCGAGGTCGTTCGGTTCCTCGGACATACGGCAAAGATCGACGATGCCGAATCCTGCGGTGCTGGCGAGCGGTATCATCATCTCCGTCCGGACCCCTTCTCCCCTCGCGGGAGAAGGTGGCCCGAAGGGCCGGATGAGGGGGGCGGCATGACCGCCGCGCGCGGATCCCGCTTCAATCCTCATAGCTGTGCCCCGCGCGCAGGCCCTCGCGCACCCGGTGGGCGAGCCTCAGGAACTCGGGTGTCTCGCGGATGTCGAGCGGGCGCTCGCGCGGCAGGTCGGAGACGATGACGTCCTCGATGCGGCCGGGGCGCGGGCTCATCACCACGATCCTGGTCGAAAGATAGACCGCCTCAGGGATCGAGTGGGTGACGAAGACGACGGTCTTGGCCGTCTTGGCCCAGAGCTGGAGCAGTTGCTCGTTGAGATGGTCGCGGACGATCTCGTCGAGGGCGCCGAAGGGCTCGTCCATCAGCAGCAGATCCGGCTCCAGCGCCAGCGCCCGGGCGATCGAGGCGCGCTGCTGCATGCCGCCCGACAGCTGCCAGGGATATTTCTTCTCGAATCCCGTGAGGTTGACGAGGGCGAGGTTGCGCCGCACCCGCTCGTCCTGCTCCGCCTTCGGCAGGCCCATGATCTCGAGCGGCAGCGCGACGTTCTTGGCGATCGTCCGCCACGGATAGAGCGCGGCGGCCTGGAAGACGTAGCCGTAGGCCCGGTCCTTGCGGGCGGTCTCCGGGCTGGTGCCGTTGACGGTGATGGCGCCGGCGGTCGGCCGCTCAAGGTCTGCGATCACCCGCAGCAGCGTGGTCTTGCCGCAGCCGGAGGGGCCGATGAAGGAGACGAAGTCGCCCTTGTCGACGGTGAGGTCGATATGGGACAGGGCGTGGACCGGCCCGTCGCCGGTCTGGAAGGTGAGCGACAGGTCGGAGACGGCGATGGCCGGTGGACGGGCGGTCATGATGCGGCCGTCGTTTTCATGGAAGGGAGTGGGGACGCCATCGACGACACGATCGAACTCCTCACACCCCGCTCGCCGGAATGCCCGAGCGCGGCACGGCCCGCGGCGCCACCAGTTCCTTCCAGGTCGAATAGGCCGCATTCACCGGCGGGTTCGGGTCGCGGGCGACGAACTCGCCGTGGCCGGTTTCCGCCTTCACCGTGCCGTCCTCGACCGCGACCTTGCCGCGGGTCAGCGTGAAGCGCGGCAGGCCGGTGACCTCCTTGCCCTCGAAGACGTTGTAGTCGATCGCCGACTGCTGCGCGGCCGCCGTGATCGTCTTGCCCTTGTTCGGGTCGAGCACGAGGATATCGGCGTCGGCGCCGACGAGGATCGCGCCTTTCTTCGGGTACATGTTGAGGATCTTGGCGATGTTGGTCGAGGTCACGGCGACGAACTCGTTCATCGTCAGCCGGCCGGTGGCGACGCCGTGGGTCCAGAGCATCGGGATGCGGTCTTCGAGACCCCCGGTGCCGTTGGGGATCTTGCGGAAGTCGCCGACGCCATAGCGCTTCTGCTCCGTGGTGAAGGCGCAGTGGTCGGTCGCCACCACCTGCAGCGAGCCCGACTGCAGTCCGGCCCACAGGCTCGCCTGATGCTTCTTGTTGCGGAAGGGCGGGCTCATCACCCGGCGGGCGGCGTGGTCCCAGTCGGGATGCGCGTATTCGCTCTCGTCGAGGGTGAGGTGCTGGATCAGCGGTTCGCCGTAGGCGCGGATGCCGTTCTGCCGGGCCCGGCGGATCGCCTCGTGGGCTTCTTCCGACGAGGTGTGGACGATGTAGACCGGAACGCCCGCCATGTCGGCGATCATGATGGCGCGGTTGGTCGCCTCGCCCTCGACCTCGGCCGGCCGCGAAAAGGCGTGGGCCTCCGGGCCGGTGTTGCCGGCGGCCATCAGCTTCTCCTGCAGCGCGGCGACGACGTCACCGTTCTCGGCATGGACGAAGGGGATGGCGCCGAGGGCGGCGCAGCGGCTGAACGAGGCGAACATCTCGTCGTCGTTCACCATCAGCGCGCCCTTGTAGGCCATGAAGTGCTTGAAGCTGTTGATGCCGCGCTTGACGACGTCGGCCATCTCGTCGAACACCTGCTCGCTCCACCAGGTGATCGCCATGTGGAAGGAATAGTCGCAGGAGGCGAGGCTGGTCTTGTTGTCCCAGCGCTTCAGCGCGTCCATCAGCGATTGGCCGGGGTCGGGCAGGCAGAAGTCCACCACCATCGTCGTGCCGCCCGACAGCGCGGCCCGGGTGCCGCTCTCGAAGTTGTCGGCCGAATAGGTGCCCATGAACGGCATCTCGAGGTGAACGTGCGGATCGATGCCGCCCGGCATCACGTAGCATCCGGCGGCGTCGAGCACGGTGTCGCCTTTCAGATCCGGCCCGATCGCCGTGATCTTCCCGCCCTCGATCGCGACGTCGGCCTTGTATGTGAGATCGGCGGTGACGACCGTGCCGCCCTTGATGACCGTGGTTGTCATGACGCTGTTCCCTGATCTGTCAGTTCGTTACGGGCGGATGGAAGCGGGTGATGGCGCAGGGGCCGTCGAGACGGCCGTCGAGGGCGGCGAGGATGGTGTCGAGGACGGCGAGCGGCGTCTGAACGAGCTCGTGGTTCCAGATGCGCAGCACCGCGTAGCCCTGGCCGTTCAGCCACTGCGTCCGAACGATGTCGTGGGCGCTATCGCAGTGCTGCGAGCCGTCCAGTTCGACGACGAGGAACCGTTCGCGGCAGAGGAAATCGGCGACGTAGGGTCCGAGCGGCACCTGCCTCAAGAACTTGTGGCCTTCGAGGCGGCGATCCCGGAGGTGGTTCCAGAGAATGCGTTCGTGGTCGGTCTGGCTGCGGCGGAGGGAGCGGGCCCGGTCGGTTGCGCCGGGGCGTCGATCCAGGGATTTTCGCTTCGACTCTGGCATCTGGCGCGACCCCTCATCCGGCCCTTCGGGCCACCTTCTCCCCAGAGGGGCGAAGGGTAATTCGCGGTGAGAGTGTTGCCTAGTTGAACGCGGTACCCATCGCGCACGAAATCGCAGTCGGGCTACCCGGTCTCCCTCCACCGGCATCCGCCAAGGGTTACCCTTCTCCCCCTCGGGGAGAAGGTGGCCCGAAGGGCCGGATGAGGGGGTGGGGCGGAGCGGCATCGTCGGCGTCGCCTTCGCACTCTAGACCGTCATCCCACGATCTCCGCCGTCTCCAGCACCGCCCGAAGCAGCACGTCCGTTCCGGCCGCCGCCCACTCCTTGGAAATCTCCTCCGCCTCGTTGTGCGACAGCCCGCCGACGCAGGGGCACATGATCATGGTGGCGGGGGCGACCTTCGCCGCCCAGCAGGCGTCGTGGCCGGCGCCGGAGACCAGGTTCATGTGGGAATAGCCGAGGTCCTCGGCCGCCTTGCGCACGGCGGAGACTAGGGTGGGGTCGAAGGTGACGGGGTCGAAGTGGCCGACCGGCTCGACCGAACAGCCGACGCCGAGCGCCTCGCAGATCGTCGCCGCCTCGGCCTCGATCCGCGCCCGCATCGCGTCGAGCTTGGCGAGGTCCGGGGTGCGGATGTCGACGGTGAAGACCACCTTGCCCGGCAGCACGTTGCGCGAGTTCGGCGAGAAGAACACCTGGCCGACGCCGCCGACCGCGTTCGGCTGGTTCTCCATCGCCACGGTCTGGACCATCTCGACGATCCGCGCCATGGCGAGGCCGGCGTTGACGCGCAGCGCCATCGGCGTCGAGCCGGTGTGGGCCTCCTTGCCGGTCAGGGTGAACTCCAGCCACCACAGACCCTGGCAATGGGTGACGACGCCGATGTCCTTGCCCTCGGCCTCGAGGATCGGCCCCTGCTCGATGTGGAGTTCGTAATAGGCGTGCATCCTGCGCGCGCCGACCTCTTCGTCGCCGAGCCAGCCGATGCGCTTCAGCTCCTCGCCGTAGGTCTTGCCCTCCGGATCCCGGCGCGCGTAGGCGTAGTCGAGGGCGTGGATGCCGGCGAAGACGCCGGAGGCCAGCATCGCCGGGGCGAAGCGGGCGCCTTCCTCGTTGGCCCAGTTGGTGACGACGATCGGGTGCTTCGTCTTGAGGCCGAGGTCGTTCATCGTGCGCACCACTTCCAGCGCGCCGAGCACGCCGAGGACGCCGTCGTATTTGCCGCCCGTCGGCTGGGTGTCGAGGTGGGAGCCGACGTAGACGGGCAGGGCGTCGGGATCCTCGCCGGGCCGGGTCATGAACATCGTGCCCATCTTGTCGACGCCCATCGTCAGGCCCGCGTCCTCGCACCAGCGCTGGAACAGGGCGCGCCCGTCCGCGTCGGCGTCGGTGATGGTCTGGCGGTTGTTGCCGCCGGCGACGCCGGGGCCGATCTTCGCCATCTCCATCAGGCTGTCCCAGAGCCGGTCGCCGTCGATGCGCAGGTTGGAGGCGGGCGTGGTCATGGCGTGCAGTTCCCCGAAACGAAGCGGCCGGCGCGGCCGGTGGCGCGGCCCCGATGGCCTCGCCGCCGGGCCGCCAAGCAACCCGCCGACGAGAAATTTGACCAATTGATCAAGCCATCTTCATTGCTGCCCTGGAATTGGTCAAGAGCATAAATTAGGCTTGGCTGCCTTATGGATAGGGCGCGGCGGCGGGTCGCGGTGGCAGGCCGTCAGGATCGCGCGAAGCGCCTCCCCCCGCAAGGCGCATCCTGCTAGCTTGGGGGCGACAAGGGAGGAGGCGCGGCCGGCCGGGTGCGGCGGGGCGCGCGTGAATTCCCGGACGAGACCGGTGTCCCGCGGCGGGGAAGGCCGCGGCGCCGGAGGGGAGGGACCCTGATGATCAAAGTGTTGGCCGCCGGCCTCGCCGCCGGCGTGTTGGCGTCGTCCGCGCTCGCGGGCGAAACGCAGCTTTCCTATCTCGCCGCCACCTGCGCGGCCTGCCACGGCCCGGCGGGTGGCGCGATTCCGGGGCTCGCCGACCGTCCCGCCGACAAGATCGCCGAAGCCCTCACCGCCTGGCGCGACGGCACCCGTCCCGGCGACATCATGCCGGCCGTCGCCGCCGGCCTCGACGACGCCACCATCCGCGCGCTCGCCGACCATTTCGCCGGGGAGGCGAGGCCATGACCATCGACCGCCGCACGCTGCTGAAAGCCGCCGGCGCCGGGGCCGGCCTCCTCGCCGCTCCCACGGTGCTTCGCGCCCAGGTTCGCCCGAAGGTCGTCGTCATCGGCGGCGGTCCGGGCGGGGCGACGGTGGCGACTCACCTCGCCCGCCACTATCCGGACCGGCTCGACATCACCCTCGTCGAGCAGGACGAACTCTACACCACCTGCTTCGGCTCGAACCTCTATCTCGGCGGCCTGCGCAGCTTCGAATCGCTGCGCCACACATACGTCGGGCTCCAGGATCTCGGCATCGAGGTGATCCACGAGCGGGCGCTGCTCGCCGATCGCGCCAGTCAGATCGTGACGCTGATCAGCCGCACCCGGCTGCCCTACGACCGGCTGGTGGTCGCACCCGGCGTCGATCTCCTTCACGACTCGGTGCCGGGCTACAGCCCTCAGGCGGCCAAGGAACTGCCGCACGCCTGGAAGGCCGGGCCGCAGACCCGGCTTCTCAAGCAGCAGTTCGACGCGGTGAAGAACGGCGAGACCATCGTCATGCTGGCGCCGCCGGACCCCTATCGCTGTCCGCCCGGTCCCTACGAGCGCGTGTCGATGATGGCGCACGCCCTGAAGAAGACCGGCCGCGGCGACGCCCGCATCGTCATCGTCGACGCCAAGGAGAAATTCTCCAAGCAGGCGTTGTTCATGGAGGGCTGGGAGAGCCGATATCCCGGCATGGTCGAGTGGCTGCCGCCCTCGATCCACGGCGGCGTCGAGTGGGTCGATCCGGTGACTCGGACGGTGGTGACCGACCTCGACCAGTTCCGGGCGGCGCTCGTCAACGTCATCCCGGCACAGCGGGCCGGTGTCACCGCGGTGGAATGGGGCCTCGTCGAGGACGGCGGCGACTGGTGTCCGGTCGAGGCGGCGACCATGCGCTCCACCATCGATCCGGCGGTCTTCGTGCTCGGCGACGCCGCGATCGCCGGCGACATGCCGAAGTCGGCCTTTTCGGCCTCGAGCCAGGGCAAGGTCGCGGCCGAGGCCATCGCCGCCGACCTGCTCGGCGCCGATCCGGTCGAGCCGCGCTTCTTCAACACCTGCTGGAGCCTGATCGACGAGGGCGACGCGGTGAAGGTCGGCGCGCTCTACGGCCCGAAGGACGGCCGCATCACCAGCGTGCATCCCTTCGTCAGCAAGCCCGGCGAGCCGGACGAGACGCGGCGCCGCAACGCCGGCGAGGCCGAGGCCTGGTATGCGGCGATCACGGCCGACATGTTCGGCCCGAACAGCGGCGGGGGATCGCCCGCCGCCCGCCTCACACCGCCTTCAGCAGCACGTGCTTCTTGCGGCCGAAGGAGAGCTTAACGATGCCGTCGTCGGAAAGATCGGCCGCGGTGAGCGTCGCCTTCGGGTCGGAAACGACGGTGTCGTTGACCTTGAGGCCGCCGCCCTGGGCCGAACGGCGGGCCTCGCCGTTGGAGGCGACGAGACCGGCGCGCACGAAGGCGCTGAGGACGCCGAGACCGGCCTCGAACTCGCCGCGTGCCACCTCGATCGTCGGCAGATCCTCGCCCAGCGCCCCTTCCTCGAAGGTGCGACGCGCCGTTTCGGCGGCAGCGTCGGCGGCCTCGCGGCCGTGCAGGATCGTGGTGATCTCGGTCGCGAGCACCTTCTTGGCCTCGTTGATCTCCGATCCCCCGAGCGCGGCGAGCCGGGCGATTTCGACGAGCGGCATCGTCGTGTAGAGCTTCAGGAACCGCTCGACGTCGGCGTCCTCGGTGTTGCGCCAGTATTGCCAGAAGTCGTAGGGGCTCAGCATGTCGGCGTTGAGCCAGACGGCGCCGCTCGCCGTCTTGCCCATCTTGGCGCCCGACGACGTCGTCAGCAGCGGCGAGGTCAGCGCGAAGAGCGAGGCGTCGGCGAGCCGGCGGCCGAGGTCGATGCCGCTGACGATGTTGCCCCACTGGTCGGAGCCGCCCATCTGCAGGACGCAGCCCGTGCGCCTGTGGAGCTCGACGAAGTCGTAGGCCTGCAGGATCATGTAGTTGAATTCGAGGAAGGACAGCGACTGCTCGCGGTCGAGCCTGAGCTTGACCGAATCGAAGGACAGCATCCGGTTGACGGAGAAGTGCCGGCCGACGTCGCGCAGGAACTCGATGTAGTTGATCGACAGCAGCCAGTCGGCGTTGTTGACCATCATCGCCCGGCCGCCGTCGAAATCGAGGTAGCGGGCGAAGCACCTGCGGATGCCGGTGAGGTTGGCCTCGATGTCCTCGACGGTGAGCAGCTTGCGCGCTTCGTCCTTGAACGAGGGATCGCCGATCATCGAGGTGCCTCCGCCCATCAGGGCAATCGGCCGGTGGCCGGTCTCCTGCATCCAGTGCAGCATCATGATCTGGATCAGCGATCCGGCGTGGAGGCTCTTCGCCGTGGCGTCGAAGCCGATGTAGCCGGTGATCGGCCCCTTCACCGCCGCCGCGTCCAGCCCCTCCGGGTCGGAGATCTGGTGGACGAAGCCGCGCTCGGAGAGGACGCGAAGGAAATCGGACTTGAACCCGCTCATGACACCGTGACCCTGGCCTGTGCCGCATTCCCCGCGGCGACGTGGCGGGTCTTTAGCAAAGATCGCCGCGGCTTTCACGCCGAAAGGGGGATGGTTTCCGCCTCGTTAAGGTCGATCTGGCTTTGATCGTGGCGAGGGCGGACGCAGCGAGCCGTCCGCCGCGACGGGGAGACGACATGACCGCGCCCGAACTCTGGTGCCTCGGCCTGATGAGCGGCACGTCGATGGACGGCGTCGACGCCGCGATCCTCCGCACCGACGGCGAGCGCGTCACCGCCTTCGGCCCGCGCAGCTTTCGGCCCTACGACGACACCGAGCGTGCCGCGATCCGCGCGGCGCTCGCCCCGGCGCGCGATCTCGCCGATCGCACCGCGCGGCCGGAACCGCTGGCGAGGGCGGAGGCGGTGGTCACGAACGCCCACGTCGAAGCGGTGCACGGGCTCGCCGCCGCCGCGGCGGCGGAGGGTATCGCGGTCGATCTCGTCGGCTTCCACGGTCAGACCGTGTTCCACGCGCCCGAGCGCGGGCTGACCGTGCAGATCGGTGACGGCGCCCGGCTCGCCCGCGAGACGGGATTTCCGGTCGTCTTCGACCTGCGCGCCGCCGATGTCGCGGCCGGCGGCCAAGGGGCGCCGGTGGCGCCGGTCTATCACCGGGCGCTGGCCGAGCGGATCGGCCTCGCGCTGCCCGCGGTGGTTCTCAATCTCGGCGGCGTCGCCAACGTCACGCTGCTGGCCGCCGGTGCCGATCCGATCGCCTTCGACACCGGCCCGGCCAACGCGCTGATGGACGACCTGCTGATGCGGCGCGAGGGCCTCGCCTTCGACGACGGCGGCCGGATCGCGGCGGGCGGACGGATCGACGAGGCGATCCTCGCCCGGCTGCTGGACCATCCCTATTTCGCGGCGCCCTGGCCGAAGTCGCTCGACCGTGACGCCTTCGACGCCGGGCCGGTCGAGGGTCTCGCGACCGCCGACGCCCTCGCCACCCTCGCCGCCTTCACGGCCCGCAGCATCGCCGCCGGCCTCGACCTGCTGCCGCAGCGGCCGGCGCTGATCGTCGCCGCCGGCGGCGGGGCGCGCAATCCGGCGCTGCTTCGGCACATATCCGACGCGACCGGTGTGCCGGTGACGACCGCCGACGAGGCCGGGCTTTCGGGAGATTTCATCGAGGCCGAGGCCTTCGCCTATCTCGCCGCCCGCAGCCTGAAGGGTCTGCCGCTCACCTTCCCCGGCACCACGGGTGTGAAGGCGCCGACGACGGGCGGCGTGCTGGCGCGGCCGGACGGGGTTGTGGAAGCGGGATGAAAAAAGGCGCGCCGCCCGGGCGCGCCTTCCAGGGTCTCTCTGCCTTCCGGACGGGATCAGGAGATCTCGGCGAAGGCGAGGCGGCGGTCGACGTAGTCGCCGCAATAGCCGATCAGTTCGTCGATCCGCTCCTCGAAGAAGTGGTTCGCGCCTTCCATGATCTTCTGCTCGATGACGATGCCCTTCTGTGTCTTCAGCTTGTCGACGAGGGTCTGGGTGTCCTTCATCGGCGCGACACGGTCGGCGTCGCCGTGGATGATGAGGCCGGACGAGGGGCAGGGGGCGAGGAAGGAGAAGTCGTGGAGGTTCGCGGGCGGGGCGACCGAGATGAAGCCCTCGATCTCCGGCCGCCGCATCAGCAGCTGCATGCCGATCCAGGCGCCGAAGGAGAAGCCGGCGACCCAGCAGGAGCGCGCGTCGGGGTGGACGGTCTGCACCCAGTCGAGCGCCGAGGCCGCGTCCGACAGCTCGCCCGCACCGTGGTCGAAGGCGCCCTGGCTGCGACCGACGCCCCGGAAGTTGAAGCGGAGCACGGCGAAGCCCCGCTCCTTGAACATGTAGAACAGCTGATAGGCGATCGCGTTGTTCATCGTCCCGCCGAACTGCGGGTGCGGATGAAGAATGAGGGCGATCGGCGCGTTACGTTCCTTGGACGGCTGGAACCGCCCTTCGATCCGGCCAGCCGGACCGTTGAAAATGACTTCGGGCATGGGTCGTCTTCAACCTTCGATGTCGGAGTCGGATGGGGTGGAGATCCGGGGTATCCCGTAAGGCGCGGCTTGACTCGGCAGAGCCCGCTGCCTAAAAGTTTTTTTAGAACGGTTCGAAACTGATCGGGCTTTCATACGTCTTCGTATCGAGAGCGCGTGTGCCTCGAACCATGATCTCGCTGGCAAGCGACATGGCGCGTCTTGCAAGTCCGCGTCAAGAAAAATCGGTCGCTTCGTCGAGTGAATTCCGGGCCGGGCCATTCGTCTCTCGAAGAGAGTTCTCGCTTTCGGCCGGGCATCGGACGAAGCGAGGCAATTCGCGGTGTCGCCTGCTTCGCGCCGGGTGACGAAGAGTGATGGGACCTGGATTCTCGCCGATGGATCGTCGACGCCTCTATCTCGATCACAACGCCGGTGCGCCGCTGCTTTCCGCGGCGCGCGCGGCGATGGTCGACGCGCTCGCAGCCCCCGGCAATCCCTCGTCGGTCCACGGCGAGGGCCGTGCCGCGCGGCGGCGGGTGGAAGAGGCCCGCCGCGCGGTCGCAGGCCTTCTCGCCGCCGACCCCCGCTTCGTCACCTTCACCTCCGGCGGATCGGAAGCCGCCGTCACCGTGCTGACCCCGCACTGGTTCATGAACGGCCGGCCGCTCGCCTTCGACCGCCTGCTGGTCTCCGCCGTCGAGCACCCCTGCGTCGGCAAGGGCGGCCGCTTTGCCGCCGACCGGGTCGAGACCATCCCGGTCGACGGCGACGGCGTCGTCGATCTGGCGGCGCTGGAGCGCCGGCTGTCGGACATCGCCGCCATCGGCGAGCGTCCGCTTGTCTCGGTCATGCTCGCCAACAACGAGACCGGTGTGATCGAGCCGCTGGCCGAGGTCGCGCGTCTCGTCCACGCCGTCGGCGGCCTCGTCCACTCCGACATGGCCCAGGCGGCCGGGCGGATGGCGGTCGATCTTCCCGCCCTCGGCGTCGACGTCGCGACGCTCTCGGCCCACAAGCTCGGCGGCCCCCAGGGCGCCGGCGCCATCGTCCGGGCGAGTGACATGATCGCCTTCACGCCGCTGATCACCGGCGGCGGCCAGGAGAGCCAGGCCCGCGCCGGCACCCAGAACGTCGCCGCCATCGCCGGCTTCGGCGCGGCCGCCCGCGAGATGCTGGCCCGCCGCGCCGAGTGGGACGGCGTGGCGGCGCTGCGCGACCGGCTGGAGGCCGGCCT
>CALCDT010000005.1 GCA_937900425.1 uncultured Alphaproteobacteria bacterium
ACGACTGGCAGGTCGGCCAGACCGGCAAGGTGGTGGCGCCCGATCTCTACATCGCCCTTGGAATTTCAGGTGCCATTCAGCATCTTGCCGGTATGAAGGACAGCAAGGTGATCGTCACCGTCAACAAGGACGAGGACGCGCCGATCTTCCAGGTCGCCGACTACGGTCTCGTCGGCGACCTGTTCGAGGTCGTGCCGGCGCTGGTCAGGGAACTCGGCTGACGGGACCCCGGACGACCGGCCTTGCGGATCGCGAGACGAGGTGCCGCCGGCCGCATGCCGGCGGCCGCAGAACGGACGGGTGACATGAGCGGGGAAATCAAGGCGATCGGCGTCATCGGCGCCGGGCAGATGGGCAGCGGCATCGCGCATGTCAGCGCGCTCGCCGGCTTCGACGTGGGCTTCCACGATGTCGCGCCCGAGCGGATCCAGGCGGGCCTCGCCACCATCAACGGCAATCTCGCCCGCCAGGTGGCGAGCGGCAAGATCACCGAGGCCGAGCGCGAGGCGGCGCTCGCCCGCATCCGGCCGGCCGAGACCATCGAGGATTTCGCCGAGGTCGATCTCGTGATCGAGGCGGCGACCGAGAACGAGGCGGTCAAGCGCAAGATCTTCCAGGGTCTCTGCCCCCACTTGAAGCCCGAGGCGATGCTGGCGACCAACACCTCGTCGATCTCGATCACCCGGCTCGCCGCCTCGACCGACCGACCCGAACGCTTCATCGGCATCCACTTCATGAACCCGGTGCCGGTGATGCAGCTGGTCGAACTCGTCCGTGGCATCGCCACCGAGGACGAGACCTTCGACCACGCCCGGATCTATGTGGAGAAGCTCGGCAAGACCATCGCGGTGTCGGAGGATTTTCCGGCCTTCATGGTCAACCGCATCCTGCTGCCGATGATCAACGAGGCGATCTACACGCTCTACGAGGGCGTCGGCACGGTCGATGCGATCGATACCGCGATGCGGCTCGGTGCCAACCACCCGATGGGGCCGCTGCAGCTCGCCGACTTCATCGGCCTCGACACCTGCCTCAGCGTGATGCAGGTGCTCTACGAGGGGCTGGCCGATTCCAAGTACCGGCCCTGTCCGCTGCTGGTGAAATATGTCGAGGCCGGCTGGCTCGGCCGCAAGTCGAACCGCGGCTTCTACGACTATCGCAGCGGGACGCCGGTGCCGACCCGCTGAGACGATCGCCCGGCGGAGGCTTGCGGGTCGCGGGGCGCACGGCCGTCCCGCCCGGCCTGCCGCCGCCTCACGGCCCCCGCCACCTCAGGTTCCCGCATCCTCCCGCATCGTCACCACGGCGACGTGCATCGCGGAGCGTTTGACGAAGCCGACGCTCTCGTAGAGCCGGATCGCCACCTCGTTCCAGGTGTAGGAGTGGAGGAAGGGGCGCTCGCCGCGGGCGGCGATGCGGCCGGCGACATGGGTCAGCATCAGCCGGCCGAGCCCTTCGCCGCGGGCGTCGGGATGGGTGCAGACGCCGCTGACCTCGGCATGGCCCGGCGCCCTCAGCCGCTCCCCCGCCATCGCGATCAGGGCGCCGCCGCGGCGGATGCCCCAGAAATCGCCGAGATCGCGGGCCCGCGCCGTGAACGGGCCGGGCTTCGTCAGCAGCGCCAGCGCCAGCATCTCCTGCGCATCCGCCTCGCCGAGCGGCTCGATCCGCGGGTCGTCGATCGCGGCGATCGGTCCCTCGGCCACCATCTGCACGGAGTCGGCGGTCTCCACCGGGACGAGGCCCGGTGGCAGGACGACCGGCGACGCCTGCATGAAGATCATCGACAGGCCCGGACGGGCGAGGGCGGCGAGATCGGCGAGGCTCTGCGGCCGGTCGTCGACCGTCGCCGCGAAGGGGCTGACGTCCGCCGGATAGCGCCGGGCGCCACCCCGACCCTCGGCGAGGGCGGCGTGGCGGGTGACGAGGGCGGTCCAGATCGGGCGGTCGAGGGGATGATCCATGGGTTCACTCCGTCCGCGGCGCCGGGGCGACGTCGATCGGCTTCAGCGCCACGCCTTCCCCCGGACGGCGCTCGACGAGGGGGCGCGCCTCGAGGCGGTCCTCGATCGCGGCGACCTGATCGAGCAGGCCGCCGTCGAGGTCGGCGCAGAGATCGGCGACGGCGGCGGCGACGACCGGCCACAGCCTGCGGGAAAGGTCGTCGACCAGCACCCTGCCCTCGGGCGTCAGGCCGACGAGGCGGCGGCGCTGGTCGCCCGCGGCCGGGGCGCTCTCGACGAGGCCGAGCGCCTCGAACCGGACGAGGCTGCGGGTGATTCCCGGCTGGCTGACGCCGAGCGCCTCGGCGAGGTCGCCGACGGTGAGCGGGCCGTGGCGGGCGAGGGCGACCAGCATCGGATGCTGGCTCGGTCCAGGGGTTACGCCGGCTGCGACGACGATCTCCTCTGTACTCGCCTGCAGCCGCTCGCCGAGGCGCTTCAGCCGGCTGCCGAGGCAGAGCAGTCCGAGACTGCGGATGACGTCGTCGACCATCGCTCTCCTCTCAGGTTCTTATCAAGTTATATAACCTGATATGTTATTTGTCCAGCATGTCTCCGGGAGCGTGAGGGATGGATGACGCGAGGGCGGATCGGGCAGCGCGGGAAATGTCGCCGGTTGACGGCCGGTTGACGGGTTCACAGCGCTATCAACCGGGTGTTGGCGGTCCACCGGGACCGCGTAAACCTGAACGTGGCCCGTGACCCGCAAGATGATCGCCACCGCCTTCCTCCTCGCCGTGCTGCCGACCGCGGCGCTGGCCGGTCCGAGCTGCACCACCGAAGCCGAGGCGAAGTGGATGTCGGAAGAGGCGATGAAGGCGAAGATCGCTGAAGCCGGTTACAAGGCGAAGACCTTCGAAGTGACCGGCGACTGCTACGAGCTCTACGGCTGGTCGAAGGAAGGCAAGCGCGGCGAGATCCATTTCAACCCGGTCAACGGCGACGTCGTCAAGGCCGATGAGCACTGATGGGTGCCGCGGACATCCTGTCCGGGAAAGGGGAGGGCGCGACACCCTCCTGCGTCCCCTCGGCCGGCGTGCGCGTCTGGGATCCGCTCGTGCGCATCTTTCACTGGACCGTCGTCGCCGGGTGCCTTCTCAATTTCTTCGTCCTCGAAGAAGGCAAGTCCTGGCACAGGATCACCGGCTACGTGATCCTCGCAGCCGTGATGACGCGGATCGTCCGGGGCTTCGTCGGCACGAAGCACGCCCGGTTCAGGGATTTCTTCCCGACGCCCGCCCGGCTGCGCCGACAGGTGCGGGGCCTGCTTTCCGGCCGCGAGGAGCGCCGGCTCGGTCACACATCGATCGCAGGGGTGATGATGCTGACGCTGATGACCCTGCTCCTCGCCACCGGCATCACCACGCTCGACGTCTTCCGGGGCGAGAAGTGGCTCGAGGAGTTGCACGAAATTCTTGCGAACTCGATCATGGTGCCTGCCTTCGTCCACGCCGGAGCGGCGGTGGTGGAAAGTCTCAGGCACCGGCAAAATCTCGTCTGGTCCATGGTCACGGGGTGGAAAAAGGCATGAGGCTGCTGCTCGTCGAGGACAGCGCGAGGCTGCGCGAACTCGTCACCGAAGCGATCCGCGACGCCGGCTGGCGGATCGATGCCGTCGGCACCGCGCAGGAGGGTGAACTCGCCCTCGCGGCGGCGGACTACGACATCCTCCTGCTCGATCTCGGGCTGCCGGACGAGGACGGCATCACCCTGCTGAAGCGGCTGCGCCGTTCGGGCCTCACCGTGCCGGTGCTGGTGCTCACCGCCCGCGGCGCGGTCGACGAACGCATCACCGGTCTCGACGCCGGCGCCGACGACTATCTGATCAAGCCGTTCAACAACGGCGAGCTGCTGGCCCGAGTGCGGGCCCTGCTGCGCCGGGCGCCCTCCACGCTGCACCCGGAACTGGAATTCGCCAATCTCGTGTTCGACGTCGCCGGCCGGACCGTGCGCTGCGCCGGCGAGGATCTGCCGATGGCGCCGACGGAGCGGGCGATTCTCGAGGTGCTGCTGCGCGACGCCGGACGGGTCGTGCCCAAGCGGCGCATCGAGGCGGCGATCTCGGAATTCGGCGACGAAAAGTCCGCCAACGCGATCGAGCTCGCCGTCGCGCGTCTGCGCAAGCGGCTCGACGCGCGCCCCGCCGGCGTCGTCGTCGAGACGGTGCGCGGCGTCGGCTACATGATGCGGGAGGTGCGGCCGTGACCGGAATGACGCATCCGGGGGCTCCGGCGGAGCCCGGTCGGCGCTCCCTCGCCGCGGCCGGCGGCGCGCCTGACGACGGGGCGGCGCCGATTGCGGGCGGACGGGGACGACACACCGCGCTCGGGGTGCTGCTCGCCCGACGCATCGCCTTCTTCGCCATCCTGGCGATGATCCTCCAGCTCGTGGTGGTGTTCGCGCACTATTACGGGGACGATGGCGAACTTCCCCGCCTGTTCGTCGAAGAGGAAACCGAGCGGCTCGCCGCCGGTGTCGGACTGGACGGGAGCAGTCTGTTGTTCGACCTGCCGGCCGCGCTGGCCGCTCGCTACGGCCACGACAGCGCCGGCTACGCCGCCCGGCTGCGGACGGCGGACGGCGCGGTGCTCTATTCGACCTGCGACGACGAATGCGAGGAGCATTTCCTTCCGCTGGACCTGCGACCGCCGACCTTCTGGCTGCGGATGCTGAAGGCCGGGCGGCCGCTTTCCCTCGCCGGCGGGCGAACCTTCACCATCGCCGGCACCGACGTTCTGGTCGAGGTGGTCACGCTCGACGATCCGGCCGACGTCGTCTCGGATCTCCTGCTGGACGAGGTCATCGACCACATGATCGTGCCGATGGGGCTTCTTCTGGTGCTGGTGCTCGGTGCGACGCTTCTGTCGGTACACCAGGCGCTGGTGCCGGTGCGGACGGCGGCGATTGCGGCCGACGCGATCGATCCGCTCGACGCCCGCTCCCGTCTGCCGACCCGCGACATGCCGGCCGAGATCGCTCATCTCGCCGAGGCCGTCAACCGGGCTTTCGGCCGGGTCGGCGACCTGATGCGGTCGCAGCGCGAGTTGACCACCGGTATCGCCCACGAGGTGCGCACGCCACTGGCGGCGATCAAGCTCGAACTCGGCCGCATCGACCATCCCCGTGCCCGCAAGGCCGAGGCCGACGTCGACGAGCTCGCCGCCTTCGTGCAGCAGATGACCGCGCTCGCCCGCCTCGAAAGCTTCGATCACGCGGCCTATGCACGGATCAATCTGGCCGTCCTCGCCACCGATTTCGTCGAAGCGTTCGCCCCCCACGTCTACGCCCGCGGCCATTCGCTCGCCCTCGAAGTGGTGGAGCCCTCCTTCGTGATGGCCATCGAGGTCCTGATTCGCGACGTCCTGCGCAACCTCGTCGAGAACGCGACGAAGCACGGCCGAGGATCGAGAGCGATCACGGTCCGTGTCGAAGAGCGGGCGATCGTCGTCGAGGACGGGCCGGCCGCGGAGGGCGCCGGCGAGGCGGCGGCGCAGCGTTCCGACGGACTGGGTATCGGACTGCGCATCGTCGCGCGGGTCGCCGCTCTCCACGGCGCCGGTTTCACGCACGGTCCGGTCGGATCGGGCTACCGTGCCCGGTTCGCCTTCCCCGGGCCCGACGGCCGGGCATGACGCTTGCGTCCGACGGAGACGGCGGGCTTGATGGAACACCGGCGGCGCGCGGGCGATTGGACAGGGGAGGGCCGGGGAGGCGATCCCCCGGGGGCGACGTGCGGCCACCATCCCCGCCGGCCTCCGGCTTCGGGCGGAAGGCGGTGGCTCGCCTCGGGTATCACATCACAATCAGGGAGACAGACGGATGACACAGGCGAAGAGCGGTGACACCGTTCGCATCCACTATGCCGGACGGTTCACCGACGGCACCGAATTCGACAGCTCGGCCGGCCGCGAGCCGCTGCAGTTCCGCATCGGCTCCGGCGAGATCATCGCCGGTCTCGACCGGCGGGTCGCCGGGATGAGCGTCGGCGACAGTCGCAACCTCGTGATTCCGGCGGGCGAGGCCTATGGCCTCCACGATCCGGAAAAGGTCCAGTCGGTTCCGCGCAGCGCGGTCGCCGACCATGTCGACCTGCGCCCCGGCCTGCAGCTTCAGGCGCGCACGTCTTCCGGCTCCACCATTCCCCTGACCGTGGTCGAGGTCGGCCCCGCCGACATCACCGTCGACGCCAACCATCCGCTCGCCGGCCGCGATCTCGTCTTCGACGTCGAACTGGTGGAGATCCTGCCGGCGGCCTGAGCGGCGGTCGGCGGACGCCGCGGCCCTTCCGGTTGCCGGCGCCGGACAAATCGCGTCAGATATGGCCATGGCGCCCCGCCCTCCTCGCGAGGCGGGGCGCCGACCGTCTTCTCCTCACGCGAACGCCCGGACTTCCATGACCGATCCCTCCCCGGACTACCTGCCGGTCTCCGGCTTCGTTCTGCCGCGCTTCGCCGGCATTCCCACCTTCATGCGGCTGCCGGCGGTCGATTTCGACTCGCCGCTGTTTTCCGGGGTCGAGATCGGCCTCGTCGGCGTGCCCTTCGACGCCGGCACCACCAACCGGCCCGGCGCCCGCCACGGGCCGCGCCAGCTGCGCGACCTTTCGACCATGATCCGGATGCTGCATCCGGTGACGGGGTTTTCGCCCTTCACCGCGGCCAACTGCGCCGATCTCGGCGACAGCCCGATCAATCCGGCCGACGTCGCCGATTCGCTCGAGCGGATCACCGCCTTCTACGACCGCGTCGTCGCGGCCGGGATCGTGCCGATGAGCGCCGGTGGCGACCACCTGATCTCGCTGCCGATCCTCAGGGCGCTGCGCCGGCGCTTCGACGGGCCGCTGGCGATGATCCACTTCGATTCGCACACCGACCTCTACGACAGCTATTTCGGCGGCTACCGCTACACCCACGGCACGCCGTTCCGCCGGGCGATCGAGGAGGGGCTGCTCGATCCGAGGCGCGTGGTCCAGATCGGCCTGCGCGGCACCCAGTACGACGGCGAGGACATGGCCTTCGCCCGCTCGGTGGGCGTGCGGCTCGTCATGATCGAGGAGTTGATGGAGCGCGGGCCGGAGGCGGTGATGGCCGAGGCGCGGGCGATCGTCGGCGGAGTGCCGACCTATTGCTCCTTCGACATCGACTTCATCGACCCGGCCTATGCGCCGGGCACCGGGACGCCGGAGATCGGCGGACCGACCACCTTCGCCGCCCAGCAGTGCGTGCGCGGCCTCGAGGGCGTCGACGTCGTCGGTGCCGACCTCGTCGAGGTCTCGCCGCCGTTCGATCCGTCCGGCGGCACCGCCTGGGTCGGCGTCTCGATGATGTTCGAGATCCTCTGCGTGCTGGCGGCGGCGGTGCGCCGGCGCACGGGCTGAGCGAGGGAGGGCGCCTCAGCCGCCGGCCGGACCCTCCTCGGCCGCGGCGAAGGTCGGCTGGGCGCCGTCCTCGACCAGCGCGTCGATGCGGCGGCGCTCGATCTCGAAGCTCGCCAGCGCCTCGCCGTCGAGGCTCCGCCCCTCGGGCAGGCGGATGCGCATCGGGTCGACCTGGCGGTCGTTGACCATGATCTCGAAGTGGAGATGCGGCCCGGTCGACAGGCCGGTCGAGCCGACGTAGCCGATCACCTGGCCCTGCTTGACGCGGACGCCGGCCCGCATGCCCTTGGCGTAGCCGGTCATGTGGCCGTAGGCGGTGGCGTAGCCGTTGGCGTGGCGCACTTCGATGTAGTTGCCGTAGCCCGACATCCAGCCGGCCTTGACCACCTCGCCGTCGCCGGCCGCCATGATCGAGGTGCCGCGCGGGGCCGCCCAGTCGACGCCGGTGTGCATGCGGGCGTAGCCGAGCAGCGGGTGACGCTGCATGCCGAAGCCGCGGCGGAAGGTGCCGACCGACATCGGCTTGCGCATCAGGAACTTCTTCGCGTTGTTGCCGTCGGCGTCGTAATAGTCGACCGAGCCGTCGGTCGGGTCGCGGAAGCGGTAGTAGCGGTGGGTCCGTCCGCCGAGGGTGATCGAGCAGAACACGATCTCCGAATCGCCGGCGGTCTCGCGGGCGTCCTCCGACAGCGAATAGAGCATGTCGATCGAGTCGCCGGGAGCGACGCGCGAATTGAAGTCGACGTCGTAGGAGATGACGTGGACCAGCTCGTCGATGAGGCGGGGGCCGACGTCGTTGTCGAGGGCGGTCTGATAGAGGCTGGCGTAGAGCCGCGGCCGGCGACCGCCGGATTCGGCGCCTTCCTCACCCGAGGCGACATCGACGCCGCCCGCCGGCTCCTGGGCCGGCACGTAGGCGAGGTCGTCCGAAAGCGCGACGGTCGCGACGTGGCGGCCCTCGCGGTAGAGCGACACCGAAATCGGTTGATAGCGTTCGGTCTCCTCGTCGGCGGCCGGGGCGAGCACGATCCGGAGCTTTTCGCCGGGGGCGATGCCGGCGAGACCGAAGCCGTCGCGGAACGCGGAGTTGATCTCGAGGGCCTCGTCGTCGGTCGCCTCGTTCTCGAGCATCAGCGATTCGATCGTGTCGCCCTTGCTGGCGAGGACCAGCTTCTCCTCGCGATAGTCGCCCGCGGCCGGCATGTCGCCGGACTTGGCGACGAAGGAGACGTTTTCGGGAATGATGCGCACGCCGAGCCGTTCGATCCCCCCGATCGCCGAGAAGCTGTAGTCGAAGCGGGAGGGATCGGCGAAGGGCAGGGCCGCGACTTCGACCTTCGATCCGGTCAGGAAGCCGGCCTGCTCGCGAACGATCGTCTCGAGTGCGGCCTCCGAAAGGGCGGAAACCGCCGGAAGGCTGCGGTCGTCGACCGGAAAGTCGGAGATCTTGACGGCCATCTCGCTCTCGACGTCGGCGCCGTAGAGCGTGTCGTTGCGCATGCCGGCCGGAGAGGCGGCATTGGCTTCGGCGAAGATGCGCAACGGGTCGAAGGCCGGAATGCCGTCGACCAGCGCGTCGGTGGTCTGAACCAGCGGAGCCGTGACGCGTGCGAAGGGACGCATGCGGATGATGTCGCGGTCGCCGTCGCGGGCGATGGTGCCGAGGCGCAGGATGCGCCGGGTTTCACCGGCCTGCCGGTCGACGTCGGGAAAATCGGTCTTGCCGACGATCTCGCCGTTCGCGGCGGGGAAGAGGGGCTTGGGTCCGAAGATCGGCCGCGCGCCGCCGATGTCGGGCCGGCCGTCGAGGGCGGCGTAGAGCGCACCCGACATCAGCAGGGTCGAGGCGCAGGCGGCGAGCACGGTGCTGGCGAGCCAGCGCAGCGACACGGCGTGGCGGTCGGGCGGCGTGCGTCCGGTGTCCGTCGTGCGGATCGGCGGCTCGTCGCCGAGGTCGACCCTGATCCGCGCGTGGTCGGTCCAGACCGCGTTCATCCGTGATTTCGCTCCCTCGTGCTCCGCGGCCCGGCCACCGATCGGTGCCGTGCGCCTCCTCTCGGGTCGTCGCGGCCGCGAGCCCCGTGTCCGTCCCGGGATCAGGACCCTGCGCCGCCGCCGGGCGGAACCGGTCCGAAGATCGCTCCGCCCGCAGACCCCGGCAGTCGCCGCGCCGCGACCGGGACGCCGGCGCAGGATCCGGCCGTGTTTCCCTGCGGGGAAGCGGGCCAGAGCCTATAGGACGACCGCCCGAAGTCAACGAAGTCAACGCCCGGAACGGCGGATCCTCCCGGATGGTCGCAGGCGAGCGTTGACGACAGGAATGAGGCTTCAATGAGGCCCGCTTGCGAGGACCCTTGCGCGAAGGCCCGTGCGTGCGCATCGAGGGGTGGTCTGCACGAGGCCGGGCGGCCTCTGCGCGCGGGTGGCGAGTTCGCGTGCGAAGCGTGCGCCCGCACCCAGGTGGAGGCCGAAGCGATCCCTTGCCGGACCGGGGAGCGGGTGGCGCGCGCGAGTCGAACGGGAAGCCGCGGGATTTTCGGCACGGCGGCACTTCTGGACCGAGACGGTTCGCAGAGGCGCAACGGGAAGCGAGAAGGACGCAGGGGTGAAGAGAGGCGCCGAGGGGGAAGGGAGGATCGGTGCGCCGACGACCGCGCATTCGGCGCCCGCGGCGTCGTCACCTTGGGGGAAAGGAGCTGGACGCCCTTCCGAAAACCGACCGCGAGGGCCACCGGCATCCCAGCGAAAAAATCGGGAAGAGCGCCCGCCAAAGTGAGGTGGCCCCTCGGTTAAGTTCATGAAATTGCGCCGCTATCAGGAAAAAACGAGAATGTCGTGAAACCTTGTTGACAGCTCTGAGGTCGGCCCTTATAACCCCGCTCATCGAACGG
>CALCDT010000006.1 GCA_937900425.1 uncultured Alphaproteobacteria bacterium
ACGATGCCCTCGACGAGCGCCGGGCCGCCGCAGGCGAGCGCCGCCTCGATGCTGCGCTCGAGATCCTCGTCCTTCTCGACCTTCCAGGCCTGCAGCCTGAAGGCGCGGGCCGTGGCGGCGAGTTCGGCGGAGTACGGCGCCCCGTTGCCGGCGTGGTGGTTGAACTCCGAGGCGATGTGACGCCCCATGAACTTCCGCTGGCCGCCGCGGATCGACATGTACCCCTGATTGTTCAGGACCAGAAACACGACGTTGATACCGTTCATCACGGCGGTCGCCATCTCCGGCAGCGACATCATGAAGTCGCCGTCGCCGACGATCGCCACGACCTGGCGGTCCGGGCGTGCGAGCTTGACACCGAGCGCCGCCGGCACCGCCCAGCCCATCGGGGAGTACGAGCCGGAGGTGATGTGCGTGCGCGGCTCGTAGACGGGGAAGCTCTGCTTCACCGAGCCCTGGGTGTTGCCCGAGCCTACGACCACGATGCCGTCCCGCGGCAGCACCTCACGCAGCGCCACCAGCGGCCGCTGGGAGGTGAACGGCGTCTCCCGGCTGTTCTCGCGCGGCGACACCTGGGCGATCCAGTCCGCCTTGGCCCGGCGGACGTCGGCGAGGAAGGCCTCCCGCTTCGCCACCGTCTTCCGCGAGTCGGAGTCCGAGATCATCGCCAGGATCGCGGCGAGCGCCACCTTCGCGTCGGCGACGATGCCGACCTCGGTCGGATAGGTCTTGCCTATCTCGCGCGGGTCGAGGTCGATGTGAATGAGCTTGCCAGGCGGAATCGAGAACGACACGCCCTTCGCGTAGGAGGACGCCGACCAGTCGGTGAAGCGGCAGCCGACAGAGAGGACGACGTCGGCGGATGCGGTGATCTTGTTACCGCAGCTCGTGCCGGTCTGGCCGATCGCCCCGACGAAGAGCTCGTGGTCCTCGGAGATCGCCCCCTTGCCGTTCCAGGTGATGGACACGGCGGCGCCGAGCTTCTCGGCGAGACGGGTGAGTTCCTCCGACGCGTTCGCGGTGATGGCGCCGCCGCCGGCGACGATCACCGGACGCTCGGCAGCGAGCAGCACCTTCACCGCCGCCTCGATGGCGCGCGGGTCCGGGTAGGCGACGCCGATCGGCAGGCGCTTGTCGAGCGGATGGATGGTGACGTCGTCCGCCTCGACCTGCACGTCCATCGGCACCTCGACGTGGACCGGGCCCGGCCGGCCGGTCAGCATCTCGCTGAAGGCCCGGTGCATGATCGACGGCAGCACCTTCACCGAGGTCGCCTGCCAGGCGCGCTTCGTCACCTGCTCGGTGATGCGGGGGAAGGCGTTGTCCTGCTGGCGCTCGATCTCCTGCATCGTGCCGTGGCCGTGCATGTAGGTCTGCGGCGAACCGGAGACGTAGAACAGCGAGGTCGAGTCGACGTAGGCGGTGGCGAGCCCGATGATGGTGTTGGTGGCGCCGGGGCCTACCGAGGTCGAGCAGGCCATCGGCTTGCCGCAGGCCCGGTAGTAGCCGTCGGCCATGTGGACGGCGCTCTGCTCGTGCATCACCTGGATGAAGGGAATCTGCGAGCCTTCCTCGAGGAAGGCGTCGAACAGACCCCAGATGCCGTGGCCCGGAACGCCCGCCACATACTCGACCCCGTATTCCTTCAGGGTCCTCGCGACGACCTGTCCACCGGTGAGCTTCATCAGTTCGACCCTCGTTGTGTCTCACGGCGCGGGTCGATCGGAGCGAACTCCGAACGCCGGCGCTGTTAGCGTCGAATTGGGGCGCGAGACCGCGACGGCCGCAAGTTCGCAACAAAAGTTTCTGTGACGCGGAGTGACGCGTGTGATGATGCTTATCGCGTCTGTAGTTCGCGACTTCTCCTCGCCTTCCGCCATCGCCGCATCCCAGAGGCGATAGGGATCGGGCGGTTCCCGACGATGCGCCGCCATGTCGTCGCCACACCCTGTCGACGCTCTGCGGCGCAATCACCACGTCATTGTGCGTCGGAAAATCTGCGGCCGCGAAATTCCGCCGCCGGGCGAGCTGTGGCTTCCTCGCCGACGAATTCCTGCACAGATCGAGGGCGAAGCAGGCCGATGCAGAACCGCGTCAGAGATCTCTCGTTCGCAGATGCGTTCATCTCCGCCAGGTTGGTGGAGAACGTCCGCGATTTCGCAGTCGACGACGCCGTCGTCGTCAACATTTCTGCGTCGCCGATGGTTACCGGTGACGATCATCCGGCGATCGTTTCGGCCTGGAAGTCGACCTGGCTCAAGGGTGGCGTCATCAGGTCGGCCGACCGGGTCGCGCTGATCAAGGTGACCCGGCCGACGAACCTCGGCGGCTGCATGTTCCGGGGCTGGGAGTGGCTCGGAGACCGCATCAGGAGCTTTCCCCGCGACACGCCGCTGTTCATCTCGCCGCAGGACACGATCGGCGAGGTCGTCACCGATCCCTTCGTGTTCACCAACGAGCGGCGCGAGCCGGCCGCTCCGCAGACGTTCACGCTCAAACTGAACCTGTGGTGGTCGCCGGGCGACACCGACTGCTTCATTCACAACGAACACCCGTTCCTCGAGGTGCACACCCAGATCCACGGCCTCGGCAGGATGCAGAAGTTCCGCGAGCGCGATGCGGCGACGCTCTACGAGGACGTCGTGATGCCGATCGGCTACACGCACGATCCGTTCTGCCGGGTCACCGGCGAGAACCGGTGGACCTATCCGTGGCACCGCTACTACGCCGATACCGACAGCGTCTGGCTGGCGATTGAGCTGCACCCCTGAGCAAGCCGCCGGCGGCAGGCGCCTACGGGGCCTCACATCTGGATCATGTCGGAGCCGTCGCCGAGATATTGCAGCGCTTCGCGAGGAACCGCCGGATCGTTGCGGTCCATCACGGTGAGCTGCTCCAGATGCTCGCGGCGCAGAAGACCGGGACCGCGATAGTGGAGCGCTACCTTCGTCGCGTAGGGCTGCCGGAAGACGGTCGCTGCGATGCCGCTGGAGATACCAAACATGAATCGCTTGGCATTGCGCTTCACCTGCGCATAGACCCCGAAGGTCAACTCGTTCGACTGGATTCCCTCGAAGTCGGCGGTGAACAGCCGGTCCGCCACGGGAACGCAGAAGCCGTAGTACTTGAAGATGTACTCCGTCTTGCCGGGATTGTCGAAACTCGGAAATCTCTCGACATAATAGTGCTGCAGAAACTCCCTGTTTCGATAGATACAGAAAGCCGACTTTAGTATGAAACCCTTGTATATCGACGAGTACTGATAGCGATCATAGACTCCCACCAACTCGTTGTCGTGGACATTGCTCGACATCACCACGTTGGAAAGGAAGCGGGAAAATTCCGGGAGCTGGCGGGCCGTCGCCATCGCGTGGAAGTAATTCTCATCGACGAGGCCGCGGAATTCCTCCGGATCGGAGAACAGGATCGGGACACTCAAGCCAAAGAAATTGGCGATCAGACGCAGGTTGGCGGCGGAGGGGAGATGAGTGCCGGAGAGGTATTTGTTGAACTGCTGACGGTTGACGTTGATCTTACGGCACACGGCGGCGACGGACTCGTGCCGCTCGCACAGCGTCCTGAGATTGGCCGCGAGATGCTTCGGGTCACCACTCGGATGGTTCATTCACTCGCTCGACGCATGTGACGCACTGTGACGCTCTAGCTACGTCCGATCGCTCGCAGCTGCAACGGCGGCAGCGGGCGCCGACGCGATCGTGAAGACCGGCGGGAACCAGGCGCAGGAAACGCATTCGTGGCATCGAAGGGCAACGTCGGATGGTCGGTGATGGGCACCGGAACCATCGCCACAGAGCACATGGTCGCCGCGATCCGGATGCTCGGTCACGAGCCGCTCTGGGTCGTCAGCCGGCGCCGCCGCGACGCCGCCGCCTTCGCGGACGATCTCGGTATCCCGTGCAGCACCACCGATCTCGCCAGGGTGCTCCGCGACCCGGCGGTGCGCTTCGGCTACGTCAGCGCCCGGGTCAAGCGGCGGCCGCACTACATCGCCGCGCTGGCAGAAGCCGGCAAGCACATCCTCTGCGACGGGCCGATCGCCGATCGCAGCGCCACCGCCCGGTCCCTCGCCGAGATGTGCGCGACGAAGGGCGTCGTGCTCGCCGTCAACCAGACGTTCCGGGATTCGGTCATCCACCAGACCATGCGGCGCCTGATTGACGACGGCGAGATCGGCGCGGTGCGCTCGCTGCTGATCGTCCGCGGCGGTCCCCACCAGCCGCCGCCGAACCGGCGCGCCGACGGCGACGACGAGGCCGGCGACCTCGCCCTCGACATCACCGTCAACGACATCGACCTCGCCCGCTTCCTCACCGGCGCCGAGCCCGTCGAAGTGACCGGCATTGCGCCGCCGGACGCCTTGGGCGAGCACCTCTCCTATGCCGTGCGGATGGACGACGGCAGCATCTTCCAGGCCCACGAGAGCTTCCGCACAGCCGAAATGGAGAGCGTCGTGATCGTCGCCGGCGAGCGCGGCGGCCTGATAGCCCACGGGACACTCAACGGACGCACCTCATGCACGCTCGTCCGCCGCATCGGCGCGCGCAACGAGCTGATCCCGGTCCGGGAACGCAGCACGCCCCTCGCCACCATCCGGGATTTCGTCGCGGCCGACCCGCACGGTCCCTCGTGGCTCGCCACCGGCGAGGACAACGCCATCGCGCTGCGGACGGCCGAGGCGGTCGTGACCGCCTCGCGGAAGCGGCGCGCCATCACGCTCGGACCGGGCGACAGTCGACGGAGCACCTCATGACGTCTCGCAATCGGCTCATCCTGCATTCCCTCGTCGCCCGCCATTCGACGCTCGCAATCGACGCGGACATCGCCCGCGAGATTGGCTTCGACGGGGTCGAGGCCTCGGGCGCCAAGATCAGGGCGTGTCTCGACGCCGGTCTGACGCGCGACGAGGTGAAGGCGCTCCTCCACGGTCTCGACGTTCCGGGCGTCGGCTTCCTCCTCGACGTCGAGCGCGACCCGGCCGGCTCGGCACTCGTCGCGGACGCCGCAGCGCTGTGCGAACTCGCCACCGCCGTCGGTGCGCGGGGCATCCAGGCAATCACCGGCCCGATCCCCCTCGCCGCCCTCGCGCCCGACGCGCCGACGACGCATCCGGGTCTCTACCGCGGCGTCGTCGGCTTTCCTTACGAAGAGCAGGTGCGATCGACGGCGGCGGGCCTGCGGGCCGTCGCCGACGTCGCGGCGGAGCACGGCCTCCTCGTCTATCTGGAGGCCCTCTCGTGGACCCCGCTCAATACGATCGATCGGCAGGGCGAGGCGATCG
>CALCDT010000007.1 GCA_937900425.1 uncultured Alphaproteobacteria bacterium
GGCCTTCGCCGGAGACGACGAGGGTGGCGGGCCGGCCCGCGTCCTCGGGCAGGAACTGCGGCTCGGAGGACGCGGCGGCGGCGATCATCGGATCGACGCCGAGATCGGCGATTTCGGCCGGCGTGCCGTAAACGAGATCGAGGCCGGGGCCGGTGCCCGGCAGCCCGCCGACCGCGACCGTCGCCGCGTTGGCGCCGGCGGCCCGCGCCGCGAGCGCGGAGAGGCGGAAGGCGGTGGCTAGTCGCTCGGGGTCGCTCGCCCGGGTGATCAGACGGATCGGCAGGCTGCCGTCGGCGGCGAGGCGGACGGCGGGCAGTGCCGTGAGGTCGGCCGGCACCGCCGCGTCGAACAGCAGGCCGGAACGGGCGCCGTCGATCCGGCTCCACAATTCGTAGGTCGCCTGGACCCGGCAGTCGACCCGGTGGCGCTGCACCGCCGAGAGGCGAACGACGTTCCAGCCCGGCCGCAGCGTCGAGGCCGCCAGCGGGATCGTCAGCGGCGCGCCCTTGCGGCCGCCGAGCCCGATGCGGCCGACGGCGACGCCGTTGACGGCGACGGTGAGGGTCGAGGCTTCGGGCATCACCGCGACCGAGCTTTCGACGGCGAGGTGGAGCGTGCCGCCGCGCCGGGCCTCGCCGTCGGCGAGGTGGAGCGGAAAGGAGAGGGTCGCGGTTTCGCCGGAGAGTTCGAGGGCGCCGCCCTCGGCCGCGAGCGGGCGCAGAGCGGCGGCGAGCACGCCCGATTGCAGGGGCGGTACCACGAGGGTGGCGATGCCGCCCTCGGTCTCGGTCTCGGACGCGGCGAAGGACGTAGCCGGGACGGAGGCCGCCGTGGCCGCGGCGAGAGCGAGGAGCAGGAGCCGCCGCACGGCCGTCCGCCCGATGCCGGAGCGCGGCGCGAACGGGCGCGAGGGGGTCGTGCGACGGGCGGATGCACGATCGGCGAGGATGCAGAACCGGGGGCGATCCATCGTCGCGGCCTTCCGTCAGGTCGGACGCACGAGGTCGGAGGCCTCGAGCGTATGGAGGGGGGACGGAGCGACGACGGCTTCGGCTTTCGCGAGCGGGGCGTCGCGGCGCGAGGCGACGGCGAGGCCGCGCAGGATGTTGAAGACGCTCCAGCCGACGAAGCGCAGGCTGCCGCCGACGATGCCGACCTTCCGGCGCCGGCCGTCGCGGAAGCGGGCGAGCGGGGTGCCGTCGGCATACATCAGGTCGGCGACGAGGTGATACTGGCGGGCGGAGAGCTCGAGGAACTCGAGGCCGTAGCAGAGGCCGCGCTCGTCCTGAATGTTGCGGCGGACGGCGACGTTGAGCGTGGTGAGGCCGGTCTCCTCGCCACCCGAGGCGACGGCGAGCGTGCCGATCGCCCCGCCGACCCGGGCGATCTGCGGCTTGGAGCCGAGCGGGCGAACCCGGGCGCCGCCCGATGAGACGTCCTCCACCAGCACCGGATAGGGGGTGCCGGCGAGGGTGAGGACGCCCTTGCGGGCGATGTCGAGCCGCTGGCTGCGCCGACGCTCGGCGCGCTCCGAGACGACGCCGAGGGAGAGGCCGGCGATGATCAGATTGAGGCCGTTCCAGAGGCCGACGACGGCGAGCAGGTCGCGCGAGGCCGGCTCCAGCCACCAGCGCAGGCCGGCGACGCCGGAGCCGATCAGCAGGATGCCGAAGATCACGAAATAGGGCAGGGCGATCTCGGACAGCTGCTCGCGGTCGAGGGTGACGCCCTTGGCGGTGACGTTGAAGGTCGGCCGGCGCGGATTGGCGATCACCGAGGCGATGGCGCCGGTGAGATAGACCGACTGGACGTATTCGTAGAGCTCCGACATCCACGGCCAACGGACGCGGCCGTAGAGGTAGTTCTGGAGCATCATGTTGGCGAGCATGTAGACGCCGGTGTAGGCGATGAATTCCTGGAGGTTCGCCTGGTAGATTTCCAGGGAGAAGAAGATGTGAAGAAGCGGGGCGACGACGAAGGTCATCCGCGTCAGCGCGAACAGCCAGAACAGGCTGGAGGAGACGTAGCAGACCCTCTGGGCGAAGCTGAGGCCCTTGCGGAACAGCGGGTTCTTGAGGATCAGGATCTGCATCATGCCCCGACACCAGCGCGAGCGCTGGCCGATGAACGAGGCGAAGGTCTCCGGCTGCAGCCCGGCGATCAGCGGCGTGTCGACGTAGCGGCTGTTCCAGCCGCGGGCGTGCAGCGTCAGCGCCGTCTCGCAGTCCTCGGTGATGGTGACGCCGTCGAAGCCGCCGACCTCCTCGAGCGCCGCCCGGCGCAGCAGGGCGGCCGAGCCGCAGAAGAACGCCGCGTTCCAGCGGTCGAGGCCCTTCTGGATGACGCCGTAGAACATCTCGTTCTCCGACGGCATCGACTTGAACAGCGAGAGGTTCTTTTCGATCGGGTCCGGGTTGAGGAAGAAATGCGGCGTCTGCACCAGGAACAGCCGCGGATCCTCGAGGAAGTGGCCGACGGTCTCCCGCAGGAAGCTGCGCACCGGGGCGTGGTCGGCGTCGAAGACGGCGACGAGGTCGCCGCCGGTGCGCGGCAGCGCCGCGTTCATGTTGCCGGCCTTGGCCGAGACGTTCTTCTCGCGGGTCAGGTAGGTGACGCCGAGCTCGCGGCAGAGGGTGCGCAGTTCCTGGCGGCGCTCGCGGGCGGCGTGGGCGGCGACCGGGTCGTCCGCCTGGCACTTCTGGTCGGTGCCGCCGTCGTCGAGCAGGTAGACCTCGAGCTTGCCCGCCGGATAGTCCATCGCCTTGGCCGCGGCGAGGGTGGTGGCGAGCAGGTCGGCGCTCTCGTTGTAGGTCGGCACGAAGACGTCGACGGTCGGCAGGTCGGCGTCCGCCGCGTCGCGAAGCGGCGCCGCGGCGCGCTCCTTCGGATCGGCGACGACGAAGAGGCTGATCAGCAGCATCAGCACCGAGAACATCTCGACGCCGTAGAGGATCACGCCGGGCACGAAGTCGAGAAGGTCCGTGGCCGGCGGCAGGGTCGAGGTCGTGCGCCAGTAGACGTAGCGTCCGACGACGCCGAGGGCGAGGGCGATGAAGACGAGGCGGCCCGTGCCGCCCCGCGACAGCGGCCACAGCGCCAGCATCGCGGCGACGAGCACCATGCCGACGGTGAGCTGGGCCGAGGGCCCGATCGGTTGCGCCAGCAGCACGAGGGAGAGGATACCGACGAGGACGAGGCCACCGTGGTAGAGCTTTGCGGGCATGACGCTTCGATCCGTTGTCGCCCGTGTCGATGCCGGGCCTTGCGCCGATCAAAGCCGCCAGTGGTTCACAACATCCAAATTCGATTCAAATTTTCCGCAAACTTCGCGGTGTTGGTTAACGGGTTCTGAACCTCGACGCATTTTGAGAAACGTCGTCGGACGCCGCCCCGCAAAAAAGAAGTGGCCCGGGCTTCGAGCCCGGGCCACCGCTGGCCGCGTCTGTTGCAGAGCCCGGCGGAACCGCCGGTCGATCGGGTCAGGCCGACTTCTTGTCGTCCTTGACCTCCTCGAAGTCGGCGTCGACGACGTCGTCGTCTGCAGCCGGGGACTGGGGGCCTGCGCCGGCCTCGCCCTGACCCTGGGCGTACATCGCCTCGCCGAGCTTCATCGCCGCCTGGGCGAGGGCGTTGGTCTTCGCCTTGATCGCCTCGGCGTCCTCGCCGTCGAGCACCGACTTCAGGTCGGCGATGGCGGCCTCGATCGCCGACTTGTCGGCCGAGGAGACCTTGTCACCGTAGTCGGCCAGCGACTTCTCGGTCGAGTGGACCAGCGCTTCGCCGTGGTTGCGCGCTTCGACCGCCTCGCGCCGCTTCTTGTCGGCGGCCGCGTTGGCCTCGGCGTCCTTCACCATCTTCTCGATGTCGGCGTCCGAAAGGCCGCCGGAGGCCTGGATGCGGATCTGCTGCTCCTTGCCGGTGCCCTTGTCCTTGGCCGAGACGTTGACGATGCCGTTGGCGTCGATGTCGAAGGTGACCTCGATCTGCGGCACGCCGCGCGGTGCGGGCGGGATGCCGACCAGGTCGAACTGGCCGAGCAGCTTGTTGTCGGCCGCCATCTCGCGCTCGCCCTGGAAGACCCGGATCGTCACCGCGGTCTGGTTGTCCTCGGCCGTGGAGAACACCTGGCTCTTCTTGGTCGGGATGGTCGTGTTGCGGTCGATCAGGCGGGTGAAGACGCCGCCGAGGGTCTCGATGCCGAGCGACAGCGGGGTCACGTCGAGCAGCAGCACGTCCTTGACG
>CALCDT010000008.1 GCA_937900425.1 uncultured Alphaproteobacteria bacterium
TCCGGCGGCCAGCGCCAGCGGGTGATGATCGCGATGGCGCTCGCCAACGAGCCGGATCTCCTGATCGCCGACGAGCCGACGACGGCGCTCGACGTCACCGTCCAGGCCCAGATCCTGAAGCTTCTGAAAGAGATCCAGATCCGCCGCGGCATGGCGATCCTCTTCATCACCCACGACCTCGGCATCGTCGAGAATTTCTCCGACGAGGTCTGCGTGATGACCATGGGCGAGATCGTCGAGCGCGGGCCGACCAGGGCCGTCTTCGCCGACCCGAAACACGCCTACACCCGCAAGCTGCTCGCCGCCGCGCCCAAGGGCGCGCCGCCGCCCTCCGACCCCGCCGCCCCGGTGGTGATCGAGGCGAAGGACCTCAAGGTCTGGTTCCCGATCCGCCGCGGCTTCCTCAGGAAGACCGTCGGCCACGTCAAGGCGGTCGACGGCGTCGACGTCACGGTGCGGGCCGGCCAGACTCTCGGCGTCATCGGCGAATCGGGGTCGGGCAAGACCACGCTCGGCCTCGCCATGCTGCGGCTGATCTCCTCGAGCGGGCCGATCGTCTATCTCGGCAAGCCGATCGACGGCCTTTCGTCCCGTCAGATGCGGCCGCTGCGCCGCGACCTCCAGGTCGTGTTCCAGGACCCCTACGGCTCGCTCAGTCCGCGCATGTCGATCGCCGACATCGTCGGCGAGGGCCTCGCCCTCCACGCCCCGGACCTCTCCTCGGCCGAGCGCGAGGCGCGGGTGGTGCGGGCGCTCGGCGAGGTCGGGCTCGATCCGGACAGCCGCCACCGCTATCCGCACGAGTTCTCGGGCGGCCAGCGCCAGCGCGTCGCCATCGCCCGGGCCATGGTGCTGGAGCCGAAATTCGTGCTGCTCGACGAGCCGACCTCCGCGCTCGACATGAGCGTCCAGGCCCAGGTCGTCGACCTCCTGCGCGACCTCCAGGCCCGCCACGGCCTCGCCTATCTCTTCATCAGCCACGACCTGCGCGTGGTGCGGGCGCTCTCCAACGACGTCATCGTCATGCGCGGCGGCAAGGTCGAGGAGGCCGGGCCGGCCAAGGCGGTGTTCGGCGCGCCGAAATCGGCCTACACCCGCGCCCTGATGGCCGCGGCCCTGCGCCTCGAAGCCGACACCAGCGGCGTCGTCTCGCAGTAGGTCAGGCCGGCGCCCGCAGCAGGCCGTGGCCGATCGCCAGATTCTCGAGGCTCTTCGCCGGACGCGGACCGACATGGTCGATCACCTCGGCAGCGGCGAGGCAGCCGAGCCGGGCACAGGTGCCGAGCGGCAGCTCGCGCCGCAGGCCGGTGAGGAAGCCGGCGGCGAACTGGTCGCCGGCTCCGGTCAGGTCGTCGAGCGCGACCAGCGGGAAGGCCTCGGCGCTCGCCGTCTCCGCACCGCGCACCGCGACCGCGCCCTCGGCGCCGAGCGTCACCGCCCCGATCCTGCAGTCGGCCCTGAGCGCCTCGAGGGCGGTTCCCCGGTCGGACGTCTCGTAGAGCGCCTTCAACTCGGCCTCGTTGGCGAAGACGACGTCGACCGTGCCCGAGCGCATCAGGTCGAGAAACTCGCCGCGGTAGCGGTCGACGCAGAAACTGTCGGAGAGGGTGATCGCCGTGACGCGGTCGTTGGCGTGGGCGATCTCGAAGGCGAGGCGGCAGGCGTCCTTGGCGAGCGGCGGGTCCCAGAGATAGCCCTCGACGTAGGTGAAGGCGGAACTGGCGACGATGCCGGCGTCGATGTCGCGCGGAGCGAGGTCGAGGCAGGCGCCGAGAAAGGTGTTCATGGTGCGCTCGCCGTCCGGGGTGATCAGGATGATCGAGCGGGCGGTCGAGGCGCCGCCGGCGAGCGGGGCGGTGTCGTAGTGGACCCCCTGGGCGCGGATGTCGTGGCGGTAGATCCGGCCGAAGTCGTCGTCGGCGACCTTGCCGATGTAGGCCGCCTTGAGGCCGAAGGAGCCGACGCCGGCGGCGGTGTTGGCCGCCGAGCCGCCCGAGGCCTCGATCGCGGGGCCGATCCGCTCGTAGAGCGCGGCCGATTGCTCGGCGTCGACGAGCCGCATCATCCCCTTCGACACCTTCTCGGCGACCAGGAAGGCGTCGTCGGTCCGGGCGAGGATGTCGACGATGGCGTTGCCGATGGTGAGGACGTCGAAGGCGGTGGCGGTCATGAAGGCTCTCGGTGCGGGGCGGGATCGCAGGAACGGCCGGGATCGGCGGCGTCGCGGCTTCTTAGCGCGGAACCGGGGCCGATTGGAACCGGCGAGCGGCGGGCGAGGGCGCTCATCTCCTCGTGAGCGGGCGATTTGCCGCTTGATGCGCCCGGCCGGGGCGTGAAGGATGGCGATCCGCGGCCGGCGCGGCCTTGCCTCGTCCGGGGCGCCTCGCTCGTGGAAAGGGTGGCGCGACGCCGCCCCGGCGGGAACCCGGCGCTACCGGCTCGCCGCCGCCCTCCGCACCTGTCCGCCTCAGCCGCCCTCCGCTCCCACCAGCCGCTCTCGCCCGCCTCCGTCTCTCCGGATTGACCGCCGCCCCGTGATCCGTCTCTTCCCCGCGTCGATGCTGCTTCTCCTCGCCGGCCCGGTGCTCGCCGGCCTCGCCGGCGCGCTGATGCCCGCCTTCGGCTATCTGCCGGCGCTCGGCGGCGAGGCGCCCTCGCTCGAACCTTTCCATCGCCTCGCCGCCGAGCCGGGGCTCGACACCGCGGTGCTCCTGTCGCTGGCGACCGGCCTCGGGTCGACCGCGATCGCCGTCGGCGGCGTGCTGGTGTTCACCGCGGCCTTCCTGCGCACGCGTCTGTTCGCCCGCCTCGCCCTGCTGCTGTCGCCGCTGCTGTCGGTGCCCCACGCCGCCGCCGCCGTCGGCCTCGCCTTCCTGCTGGCGCCGTCGGGCTGGATCCTGCGGCTGGTCTCGCCCTGGGCGAGCGGGCTGACCCGGCCGCCCGACCTTCTCGTCGTCGCCGATCCCTGTGGCCTGACGCTGATGCTCGGCCTCGCGGTCAAGGAACTGCCCTTCGTCTTCCTGATGGTGCTCGCCGCGCTGCCGCAGGCCGACGCCCGGCGGATGGGCGAGGTCGCCGCCGCCCTCGGCCACGGCCCGGTGACCGCCTTCGCCGGCGCCGTGCTGCCCCGGCTCTATCCGCTGATCCGACTGCCGGTCTACGCGGTCATCGCCTTCGCCACCTCGGCGGTCGACGTCGCCCTGATCCTCGGGCCGACCACGCCGCCGCCGCTCGCCGTCCTCGTGCTGCGCCTCGCCGCCGATCCCGATCTCTCCACCCGCTTCACCGCCTCGGCCGCCGCCGTCCTGCAACTCGCCGTCTCGCTCGCCGCCATCGGCCTCTGGATCGGCCTCGAGCGCCTCGTCGCCGCCCTCGGTCGCCGCCTCTCCCGCTCGGGCCGCCGCCGTCTCGCCGACCGGGCGCTGGCCGGGCTCGGCCTCGCCACCACCGCCCGCGCCGCCGCCCTCGTCGTCGC
>CALCDT010000009.1 GCA_937900425.1 uncultured Alphaproteobacteria bacterium
AAGTTTCAAGCGCTCGATGGCCGCCGCAGATTCGTCGCCGGCGCGGTCGGGCCAGATCGCGGCGCCGTGGCCGTCGACGACGCGCCGGCCGGTGAAGCCGGCGAGGCTGCCGTCGAGCGGGCCGGCGAGCCAGTCCTCCAGCCGGTCGGTGGCGAGCACCGGACCCGACCAGGTGAGGTCGACGGCGCCGTGGTCGTCGAGGGCGGAGATCGCGAGGCGGAGGTCGTGGATGCCGTCGGCGACGAGGCGCTCACCGAGGGTGCCGACGAGGGCGACCACGGCGTAGCCGTCGCAGGTCAGGCGCAGCGGCGCGGCCTCGCCGTCGACGAGGAGACGGGCGCGGAGGGCGTCGAGCAGGTCCTCGGCGAGGATCTCGCTGACCGGCCACCAGCCGGTGGCGTGGCGTTCGGCGCGGCGGGCGAGGTCGATCACGGTGCCGGCGAGGCCGCGGGCCTCGACGGCGACGGCGGCGGCGAGGCGGTCGCGGTCCGCGCCGGAGAGGTCGGCGTCCGACGCCTCGACGAGGGTGGCGAGGTTGGCGGCGGGCCGGCGGACGCGCTCGACCAGTTCGGCGATCAGGCTCTCGCGTTCGCCCTGGACGGCGAGATCGCGGGTGACGTCGGCGAGGGTGAGGACGTAGCCACCGCGCGAGTCGCCCTCGAGCAGGCGGATCCGGCCCGACAGCAGGCGGCTGCCGCCGCGGGTGGTGCAGAACACCTCGGCCGGCTCGCCGCTGCGGCTGCCCGAGGTCAGCCGGCCGTAGGCGTGGAGCAGCGGGCCGGGGCGGAGCGCGTCGAAGATCGGCCGGCCGAGGCCGAAGACCTCGCCGTCGAGCAGGCCGGCGGCCTGGCCGTTGTAGAAGACGACCTCGTGATCGACCGAACAGAGCACGACGCCGGCCGGCACGTCCTTGAGGATGGCCTCGAGGCGGCCCCGTTCCCGCTCCAGCCGCTCCGTCTCGCGGGCGACGGCTTCGGCGAGGGCGCTGCGGGTCTCGTCGAGGCGGCGGGCGACGGCGGAGGCGGCGGGGGCGAGGTCGCCGAGATAGGGCGCCGCCTCGGCGCCGAGCGGGCCGCCGGTGCCGGCGTGGGCACGGGTCCGCATGCCGCCGGCCAGCACCTCGAGCGGCCGGGCGACGTGTTCGTCGAACAGGAACCAGACCCAGGTGACGAGGGCGACGAGGGCGAATCCCGCCACCGCCCCGCCGACCACGAAGGCCGACAGCGCCTGCGGATCGCCGAGGCGGCGGTAGCCGAAGGCGAGGCCGATGGCGACGAGGACGATCCCTCCGAGCCCGATCAGGGCGAAGAACAGGAAGATGCGCAGGCGCAGGCTCCAGCGCGTCGCCATGTCATGCCGCCTCGCCGCCGATGAGGTCGCGCACGGTGCGCTTGAGGTCCTCGGTCGAGAAGGGCTTGGCCATGAAGGCGTCGGCGCCGAGCGCCTCGCCCTTGCGCCGCTCCATCTCGCCGCCGCGGGCGGTGAGCATCAGGATCTTGACGTGGGCGAGCGCCGGATCGAGCCGGACCTTCTGGCAGATGTCGTAGCCGGAGAGGCCGGGCAGCATCACGTCGAGCAGCAGGAGGTCCGGCGTCTTCTCCGCGATGGCGGCGAGGGCGGCCGGGCCGGTGGCGACCCGGGAGAAGTCGTAGCCCTCGCGGCGCATCAGGAATTCGAGCGCCATGGCGATGTTGTCCTCGTCCTCCACCAGCAGCACCGATTTGGTCATGTCGTCCTCCGGCGGCGTCGGGGCCGGGATGAGCGGGGAGAGGCCCGTCGACGGGCCGCGGCAGGGGGCACGCGTCAGCCTTCGGCGCAAACCGCGCCCATCAGCCGGTCGTCGTCGTCGAGCGCGATCCAGTCGGCGTCCTCGACGGCACCGTTGGCCGCGAAGCGGGCGCCGTCGACGATGTCGGCGCGCCGGTGGCCGGGGCAGTCGAGGAGGACGGGCACCTTGCGCACCGGCGCCCAGCGCTCGACGATGAACACCTCGGTGAGGACCTGGCCGGGCACCTCGGCATTGCGACGCAGGGCGCCGCGGTCGACGGCGGCGAAGCCGGACACCTGGGGCACCACGTAGGTCCACGGCCGCCACGGCGCGCGGCTCTCGTGCATGGCGACGACGGCGACGCTGTCCGGCAGGCCGGCCTCGGTGCGCTCGAACCAGGAGTATTCGCTCCAGACCGAGAAGGCGATCATGCCGAGGCCGGCAGCGGCGGGCACGGTCCAGCGCGGCAGCCGGCCCCGGGTGAGCCGGCCGGCGAGCAGCAGGCAGCCGGCGGCCCCGAAGCCGACGCAGATGGTGGCGATCAGTTCGAACAGCATCGTCTCTTCCCTGTCGGGGCGCTCGCCGCCATCGGCGGCGCCCTCTTCGTAGCGGCGGGTGCGGATGCCGCTGGCATCCGGCCGCCGGAATCAGATCGGCGCCGCGCGGCCGTGGCCGAGGGCGGATTGCATGGTGCGCACGACGACGAAGGCGTCGCGCAGGTGGCTGCGCTCGAGATCGCTGAGCGCGGAGGGTGCCATGAAGTTGTCCGGCCTGGCCCCGGCCCGGACCCGTCCCGCCTGGTGGGCGAGGCGGATCTCGGCGACGAGGTCGTAGGCGTCGAGCAGGTCGCGGGCACCGGAGGCGCTGATGATGCCCGCTTCCGCGGCGGCGATCAGCCGGGCGCGGGTGTTGACCTGGGTCAGCCGACCCTGGAGCGCGTAGATGCGGCCGAGGTCGACCACCGGAACGACGCCGCCGTGCTTGAGGTCGATGGTGTTGCGGTGTTCGCCGGAGCGGAAGGTCGCGAACCCGCGCAGCAGGCCGAGCGGCGGGGCGTGCTTGAGCGAATTGGAGATCATGTGGGCGACGAAGATGCTGTTCGCCGAGGCGAGCGTCAGCGTTTCGGCGACGAGGTCGGTGAAGAGCCGGGTCTCGCCGCCGATCGGGCGCAGGTCGAACATCACCGAGGCCAGCATCTGCGCCATCGGGTCCGGCCGGTCGATCCAGCCGCGGAAATAGCCGCGCCAGACCTCGAGCGGCTGGCGCCAGCGCGGATTGGTCGCCATCATGTCGCCGGGACACCAGACGTAGCCGCAGGCGTTGAGCCCGTCGCAGACGAAACGGGCGAGGGCGGCGAACCAGTCGGCGTCGGACTTGCCCATGGCGTCGTCGATGACGAGGCAGTTGTCCTGGTCGGAGACGCCGGTCTGCTCCTGGCGGCCCTGGCTGCCGCAGGCGAGCCAGAGATAGGGCACCGGCGGCGGACCGAGGGCGGCCTCGGCCATGGCGAGCAGGCGGCGGGTGACCGCGTCGGCGATGTCGGTGACGAGGCGGGTGACGACCTCGTGGGAGTTGCCGGCGCCGACCAGCTGGACGAGGAGCTGCGGGATCCGCGCGGTGACGGCGGCGAGGGCGGGAACGTCCGGCGCGGCGGCGGCGTCGCGCACCATCAGCGCCGAGGACACCGCCTGCAGCCGCGTGACGTCGGTCTGGGTGATCATGCCGACGAGGCGGCCGGCCTCGGTGACCGGCAGGTGGCCGATGCCGCGCTCCAGCATGGCGTGGAGCACGTCGGAGCCGAGGGCGTCGCCGCCGAGGGTCACCGGGTCCTTCGTCATCACCTCGGTGATCGGCGTGTCGGCCGGCCGGCCCTCGGCGAGGACGCGGGCGACGAGGTCGCGGGTGGTGAGGATGCCGGCGAGGCGGCCGTCGTCGATCACCGGCAGGCAGGACACCCGCTCGTCGCGCATGCGGCGGGCGGCGGCGGCCACCGTCATCGCGGGATCGCCGGCGACGAGGCGGCGGCTCATGACGTCGGCGACCTTCATCGTGGTGAGATCGTCGCGGCGGCGGCCGTTGGAGCGGTCGAAGAAGCGCTCGAAGGCCGGTTCGGCGGCGACGAGACGGCGGAATTCCTGGACCGGCAGCAGGACGAGGGTGGCGTCGGCGGCGGCGGCGGCGCTGGTGGCGGCGAGACCGTCGCGCCATAGGCCACGCTCGCCGAAGGAGTTGCGCGGGCCGAGCAGCGAGATCACGGCGCCGTTGCGCTCGCGGATCTCGATCGAGCCGGTTTCGACGAGGTAGAGGCCGTCGAGCGGGGTGCCGACCGTGTAGACGGTGTCGCCCTCGCGCACGCGCAGGCGGCGGCAGGTCGAGGCGACGCGGGCGAGGTCGGGCTTCGGCAGGGTGTCGTAGGGATGGACACTCGCCAGGAAGGCTTCGATCTCGGCCGTTGCGGCGGTCATCTCAAGCCTCGTGAAACATCGGGCGGCGGGTGGATCGAGCGGCTCGGCGCCGGCTCGCCCCGGGGGTGGCCGCCGCGCCGGCGGGCGCGGCGGAACCGGTTCGCGGGGCGGGGCCCGCAGCCTCCGGGGGGAGGGCGCGGGTCCCGGGGCGGGCCTCAGTGATGGGCCTGCGCACTGCCGGCGCCGCGCGGGATCCGGATGCTCTCGACGAGATCCTGGATATGGGCGGGCGGGGCTTCGGTCGAACGGCTGATGGCGAAGGCGACGATGAAGTTGAGCATCGCACCGACGGAGCCGATCGACAGCGGCGAGATGCCGAACAGATAGTTGTCCGGCGTGTCGGGCAGCTGGTTGGTGCCCGGCAGGAAGAACCAGCCCTTGTAGATGAAGATGTAGATCGTCGTGAACAGGAGGCCGACGACCATGCCGGCGACGGCACCCTTGCTGTTCACGGTCTTGGAGAAGATCCCCATCATCAGGGCAGGGAAGATGGACGCCGCGGCGAGACCGAAGGCGAGCGCCACGGTCTGGGCCGCGAAGCCCGGCGGGTTGAGGCCGAGGTAGGTCGCCACCGCGATGGCGACGGCCATCGAGATTCGCGCCGCCAGCAGTTCGCCCTTTTCGGAGATGCGCGGGTTGAGCGCGCCCTTGATCAGGTCGTGGCTGATCGCCGAGGAGATGGCGAGCAGCAGGCCGGCCGCGGTCGACAGCGCGGCGGCGAGACCGCCGGCGGCGACGAGGGCGACGACCCAGCCCGGCAGCTGGGCGATTTCCGGATTGGCGAGCACGAGGATGTCGTTGTTGATCGTCAGCTCGTTGCCGGCCCAGCCGTTGGCCTCGGCGGTGGTTTTGAAGGCTTCGGACTTCTCGTTGTAATACTGGATCTTGCCGTCGCCGTTCTTGTCCTCGAACTTGAGTAGGCCGGTGACCTCCCAGGTCTTCATCCAGTTCGGACGGGCCTCGTAGTCGATCGGACCGGCCGCCGCGCCCTGCGGGTAGATCGTGTCCATGATGTTGAGGCGCGCCATGGCACCCACCGCCGGGGCGGTGAGATAGAGCAGGGCGATGAAGACCAGCGCCCAGCCGGCGGAGGAGCGGGCATCGGCGACCTTGGGCACGGTGAAGAAGCGGATGATCACGTGGGGCAGGCCCGCGGTGCCGATCATCAGCGACAGGGTGAAGAGCGTCATGTCCAGGGTGTTGGAATGATGCCCGGTGTAGCTGGCGAAGCCGAGGTCGGTGACGACCTGGTCGAGCTTGGCCAGCAGCGGCACGCCCGAGGCGGCGTGGTCGGAGAACAGGCCGAGCGGCGGCAGCACGTTGCCGGTCAGCTGCAGCGAGATGAAGATCGCCGGGATGGTGTAGGCGACGATCAGCACGACATACTGGGCGACCTGGGTGTAGGTGATGCCCTTCATGCCGCCGAGCACCGCGTAGGCGAAGACCACCGCGGCGCCGATGTAGAGGCCGGTCGCGTTGGAGACTTCGAGGAAGCGGGAGAAGGCGACGCCGACGCCGGTCATCTGGCCGATGACGTAGGTCACCGAGGCGATGATCAGGCAGACCACCGCCACCATGCGGGCGCTCTGGCTGTAGAAGCGGTCGCCGATGAACTCGGGAACCGTGAACTTGCCGAACTTGCGCAGGTAGGGGGCGAGCAGCAGGGCGAGCAGCACGTAGCCGCCGGTCCAGCCCATCAGGTAGGTCGAGTTGTCGTAGCCGACGAAGGCGATCAGGCCGGCCATGGAGATGAAGGAGGCCGCCGACATCCAGTCGGCGCCGGTGGCCATGCCGTTCATGACCGGGTGGACACCGCGGTTGGCGGCGTAGAATTCGGCCGTGGACCCGGCGCGGGCCCAGATGGCGATGCCGATGTAGAGCGCGAAGGTGGCGCCGATCACCAGCAGGTTGAGCGTATATTGATCCATGGTCGCCCCCTCACTCCTCGTCGACGCCGAATTCGCGGTCGAGACTGTTCATGCGCCAGGCGTAGAAGAAGATCAGAACCAGGAAGACCAGGATCGATCCCTGCTGGGCGAACCAGAATCCGAGGTCGGTGCCGCCGACCCTGATGCCCGACAGAAGCGGCCGCAGCACGATGCCGAAGCCGAAGGATGCGAGCGCCCAGATCACCAGACAGATCTTCACGATCCTGAGGTTGGCCGCCCAATAGTCGTTCGTGGATGGTGTAACCGCCATCGTCTCTCTCCCTTCCTCCGCTGTTTCCGGACCGCCCCGCGGTCCGTTCCGGCCCCCTGACCGGACGAGGGGGCGCCGGGGCGCCCCGACCGGGGACGTGCCGCCGCCGGTGCCCGCGCGCGCCGTTTCCGGCACCCGCGGCCGCCACGCGGCATCGCCCGCCGGGCTCCCGTCGCCGGGTGCCCGCGGGCCCGCCATCGCATCGAAGCCGACACCCGCATTGGTCGGCCCACGAAGGGCCGCCGCTTCCGGGTGATGCGATCGATCTGGAACAGGATCTTCGCCGCGCTCGTCGGCACGACCGGCGGTGCCGGGCGCCTTCGCCCCGGTTCCGCCGCCGGGCGATCGTGCGCCCGCTTCCCCTCCCCGGTCGATCCGGCTTGTCGCGCCGGTTACCCGAACTTTAGGACAGGGATGTCAAACCGTAAATAAGTAGTTGCGACTAATCACTTATCTTGTAAAATCCCATTCGCATATGCCACTGTTCTGTAAATTTCTTTACCGGGGGTGGCCGGTGTCGCCGGACGGCACTCAGCCTTCGTCAACCTTAAGACTTTTCTCACGCCGCTGTCCCAGGCTGGAGCCATCGACGCAGCCGGGTCCCGCGGGAGCGCGGGGCGGGGGACGGCGTTTTCGTCCCGCCGGCCGTTCAAATGCTCCGGATCTTCCCGTAAGGTGCGGCCGGGGTGGCAGGACGAGGACGCGGATTTGAGTGCGAGAGTTTCCATGACGCCCGCCGGCGAGCGATCCCGCCGCGGCCGACGGGTCCATCCGGCTGCGCGCCTCCTCGTCGGGGTCTGCCTGCCGGTGCTGCTGCTGCAGCCCGGGCCCGCCGCGGCCTTCGAGATCTTCGGCTTCCGATTCTTCGAGCCGGCCGGCGACGACGAACCGGTCTCGCCCGATGCCCAGCCCTATACGATCGAGGTCGACGTCGTCGGGGCCGACGACGATCTCAGCGCGCGAATCAGGTCGTCGTCGCTGCTCTACACCGAGCGCGAAGGCCGGCCGCCGCCGAGCACCGCCGCCTTCCTCTCGCGCGTTGGAGCCGAATACGGCCGCATCGTCGCCGGCCTCTACACCGAGGGCCACTACGGCGGCGTCGTCACCATCACCGTCGACGGCCGCGATCCGGAGAGCCTTTCCCCGGACGAGCCGCTGCCCGATCCGGTGGCGGTGAAGATCGATGTCGATCCGGGTCCGCGCTTCGCCTTCGGACGGCTGGACGTCGCCGGCCGGGCGCCGCAGCCGCTGCCCGAAGGCGACCGGCTCGACGACACGCCGGAAAGCGTCGGTTTCGTGCCGGGCGGCGTCGCCCGCTCGGCGGTGGTGCTGCGGGCCGAGCAGATCCTCGTCGACGAGTGGCGCCAGCTCGGCCATCCCAAGGCGGAGATCGCCCTGCGCGACGCCGTCGCCGACCATCCCGATCGCCAGCTCGACGTCTCGGTCGCGGTCGAGGCCGGGCCGGCGGCGGTCTACGGCCCGGTGACGGTCACCGGCACGGACCGGATGAAGCCCGATTTCGTCGTTCGCCAGAGCGGGCTGCGTCCCGGCGAGCCCTACGACCCCGACGACCTCGCGCAGGCGGCCAAGCAGCTGCGCCGGCTTCAGGTGTTCAACGCGGTGCGGGTGGTCGAGGGCGAGACGGTCGGCCCCGACGGCAGCCTGCCGATGACCCTCAACGTCGTGGAGCGCAAGCGCCGGCTGATCGGCGGCGGCGTCTCCTATTCGACGACCGACGGCGCCGGTGTCGACGGCTACTGGGAGCATCGCAACCTGTTCGGCGAGGCCGAGCGGCTGCGGCTCGAGGGCCGTGTCGGCGGCATCGACAGCGTCGATCCGGAGGATTTCACCTATTTCGTCGGCGCGACCTTCACCAAGCCCGGCGTCATCACACCGTTGACCGATCTCGTCGCCTCGATCACGGGCCAGCGCGAGGTGCTCGACGCCTATACCGAGAACACCGCCGGCGCGCGGATCGGGCTCACCCACGAATTCTCCGACCAGCTCAAGGGCGCGGTCGCCGGAAGCGTCCAGTTTTCCAGCAGCGAGGACGCCCTCGGCAAGCGCGACCTGCTGATGATCGCCCTGCCGGCGAGCCTCACCTACGACGGCAGCGACGACGAGAACAATCCGACCACCGGCTACCGGGCCAAGGCTTCGCTGACGCCGTTCTACGAAGTCAACTTCGCCAACGTCGGTACCATCGCCGAACTCGGCACCTCGGCCTACGTGCCGCTCGGCGAGCGCGTCGTGCTGGCGGGCCGGCTCGGCACCGGCTCGATCGTCGGGGCGCCGCGCGACGAGTTGCCGGCGAGCGCCCTGTTCCTGCGCGGCGGCGGCAGCTCGATCCGCGGCTACGCCTATCGCAACGTCGGCCCGCGCCAGGCGAACGGCGACGTCGTCGGCGGGCGCTCCTATGTCGAGGGATCGCTGGAAGTGCGCGTCAAGGCGACCGAAACCATCGGCGTCGTGCCCTTCATCGACGGCGGCAACGCCTTCAAGTCGTCGCTGCCGGACTTCTCGGAAGACTTGAAGTTCGGCGCCGGCATCGGCGTGCGCTACGACACCGGCCTCGGCCCGATCCGGGTCGACGCCGCGGTGCCGATCAACCCCGACAAGGGCGACCCGTCCTTCGCCATCTACATCGGACTGGGACAGGCTTTCTGATGCGACGTCTTTCCGCTCTCCTCGCCCTCTTCTCGCTGGTTCTCGTCCTCGGCGGCGCCGCCGTGTGGACGGTGGCCTCGGCCCAGGAGGACGAGGCGGCCGAGCGCGGCGCCTTCCTCAGCTTCGTCGAGGACAAGATCTCCTCGCCGACGATGCAGATCCGCATCAACGGCCTCGAAGGGGCGCTGTCGTCCGACGTGCGGATCGCCGAGATCACCGTCGCCGACCAGGAGGGCATCTACGCCCGGATCAAGGGCGCCCATCTGGTCTGGAGCCGGCTCGCCCTCCTGCGCGGGCGGCTCGACATCGACCTGCTCGAGGCCGAGGCGATCGAGATCGAGCGCGGGCCGGCCGCCGATGGCGCCGTCGACCCGGCGGCGCGGGGTCCGTTCGAGGTTCCCGAACTGCCGGTTTCGATCACCGTCGACAAGATCGCGGTGCCGGAAGTGAAGCTCGGCGCCCCGCTGTTCGGCCAGGCGGCGACGCTTTCGATCGACGGCAGGATCGAGCTCGACGGCGGCGCTCTCGACGCCGATCTCGCGATCGATCGCACCGACGGCGTCGGCGGCAGCCTCAAGCTCGTCACCCGCTATTCCAACGACAGCCGGCAACTGGCGCTCGACGTCGATTTCCGCGAGCCGGCCGGCGGCCTGCTGTCGAAGGCGCTGTCGATCGAGAACGAGCCGGCGCTCGCCTTCACCGTCAAGGGCGAGGGCCCGATCGAGAACTTCCGGGCCGACGTCGGCCTCGTCGCCGACGGCGACACCCTGCTCGGCGGCGCCGTGACCATCACCGGCGAGGGGGACGCCTATCGTCTGCGCACCGAGCTTTCCGGCAACCTGGCGCCGCTGGTGCCGGCGGCCTATTCCGACTTCGTCGCCGGCGCCTCGACCCTCGACATCGACGCGACGCGGCAGGCCGACGGGGCGATCACGCTATCGACCGTCGACGTCAGGTCCGGCGTCGCCTCCTTCGTGCTCTCCGGCGCCATCGCACCCGACGGCTTCCCGACCCGGCTTTCCGTCGACGGCGCGATCGAGAAGTCCGGCGGCGGTGCGGTCGAACTGTCCGGCGCCACCGGATCGCGGATCGCCGGGGCGACCTTCACCGTCGACTTCGGCGGCGCCGACTGGTCGGTCGACCTTGACGTCCGCGGCCTCGAGACCACCGATCTCACCATGGCGCGGGCGCGGCTCGTCGCCGACGGGCGGGCGGAGAATCTGGCCGATCCGGCCCGGCGCAGCCTCACCTTCCGGCTCGACGGCGACGTCGCCGACCTCTCGTCCTCCGACGAGGCGCTGGCCCGGGCGCTCGGCCGCGCCTTCAAGCTGACCGGAAGCGGCCGCTGGAGCGCCGACCAGCCGCTCGACGTCGACGAGGTGGTCTTCACCAACGACAACGCCACCGCGCGCTTCGCCGGCGCCTACGGAGAGAACGGGCTCGAGGGCGACTATTCGCTGAAGGCGGCCGACCTCTCGGCCTTCTCGGGCCTCGCCGAGCGCGATCTCGCCGGCGCGGTCGACGTCACCGCCTCCGGCAACATCTTCCCGCTCTACGGCACCTTCGCGCTGCGCCTCGACGGCACCGCCGACGCCCTCGCGGTCGGGGACGCCACCGCCGACCCGCTGCTCGCCGGCCGCACGACGCTGTCGGGCGTGCTGTCGCGCTCCGAATTCGGCTTCCACTTCACGAACCTCGCCGTCGCCAACGACCAGGTCTCCGCCCGGCTCGAAGGCACCTGGGGTCCGAGGGATTCCAAGCTCGACGTCGACGCCAGCCTCGCCGACGTCGGCCTCGTCTCCGAGCGGATTTCCGGTCCGGTCGTCCTCGACGCCCGGGCGACCGGGGCGAACGACGCGGCCGACGTCGTCGCCACGATCCGCTCGCCGGCCCTCGTCTTCGACACCCGCACCCTGCGCGGGGCGACCATCGCCTACGACGGCGTCGCCGGCACCCGCCTCGTCGACGGCCGGATCACGCTGTCGGGCAACTTCGACGGCGTCGCCCTCGACGGCGGCGCCAAGGTGACGCGGACGGAGGACGGGGCGGCGAAGGTCGAGAATCTCCTGCTCACCGCCGGCGAGACCCGGCTCTCCGGCGATGTCGCCATGAGCCCGGCGGGTCGCTTCTCGGGCGCCGTCGAGGCGAGCTCGCCCGACATCTCCGTCGTCGCGCCGCTGCTGCTGATCGACGCCTCGGGCGCCATCACAGCCGACGTCGCCCTTTCGGTCGACGGCGAGAGCCAGAACGCCGACGTGCGCGCCAGCGTCCAGCGCCTCGCGGTCGAGGGGCTCACCGTCGGGTCCGCCGACGTCGCCCTCGACGCCCGCGATCTCTTCGCGGTGCCGGCGCTGTCCGGCAACGTCGCCGCCTCGGCGATCACCGCCGGCGCGGTGCGGATCGACACGCTCGCCGCCGAGGCGAGCCGGGCCGGCGAGGACACCCGCTTCTCGCTCACCGCCGATCTCGCCGAAGGCCGGCTCGAGACGGCGGGGCGGCTCGACGTCGCCGAGGGCGGCTACGATCTCGGCCTCGACCGGCTGACGCTGCGGCGCGATCCCGACCTCACCGCGAGCCTCGTCTCCCCCGTCACCATCGGCGTGCGCGGCGAGGCGATCCGCATCCCGGACGCCGAGATCGCGGTCGGCTCCGGCCGCATCAAGGTCGCCGGAACCGTCGCCGAGACCATCGACCTTCAGGCGGCGATCACGGCGCTGCCGCTGTCGATCGGCAACGCCCTCGCGCCGGACCTCGCCCTCGCCGGCACCCTCGACGGCACGCTGACCGCGACCGGCCCGAAGGCCGATCCGCAGGCCGCCTTCTCGCTCAGGGCCCGTCAGGTCGCCGCCGCGCCGCTGCGCGGGGCCGGGATCGACGCCCTCGACGTCGCGCTCGACGGTCGCTACGCCGGCGGCGTCGCCGACATCGACGCCCGCACCTCGATCGGCGGCGGCACGGTGACGGCCACGGGCCGGGTCGGCGACACGCTCGGTCTCGACGTTCGCGTCGCCGGCCTGCCGGTCTCGCTCGCCAACGCCTTCCAGCCGGACCTCGGCGCCGCCGGCACGCTGTCGGCCAACGCCCGCGTCACCGGTACGCCGGCCGCGCCGCAGGCGGCCTTCGACGTCACCGGCTCCGGCCTCTCCGTCGCGGCGCTGCGCGAGGCCGGGGTCGGCCCGCTGGCGCTCGCCGCCGAGGGCCGTTTCGCGGACGACGTCGTGACGCTCGCCAGCGCCACGGTCTCGGGCGGCGACGGCCTCTCGCTGCGCGCCTCCGGCCGGGTGCCGCTCACCGGTTCCGGCCTCGACGTTTCCGTCACCGGCAGCGCGCCGCTGGCGCTCGCCAACCGCTCGCTGGCGAGCCGGGGCGCGACGCTGACCGGCACGCTGAGGGTCGACGCCCGCGCCACCGGCTCGGCCGCGAACCCGGCGATCAACGGCACCGCCACCGTCGACGGCGGCCGGCTGATCGATCCGGAGACGACGGTGCAGCTGAACGACATCGGCCTTCGCGTCGCCTTCACCGGCGAGCGGGCGGTGATCGAGCGGCTGTCGGCCGCGACCAAGGGCGGCGGCTCGATCACGGCCTCCGGGTCGATCGGCTTCGCGCCGGGCTCGAACTTCCCGGTCGATCTCACGGTCGGCCTGCGCGAGGCGCGGCTGGCGGCGGGGGAACTCGCCACGGCCAATCTCTCCGGCGACCTCGCGGTGCGCGGACCGCTGCTCGGCAATCCGCAGGTGACCGGCCGCATCCGCGTCAACCGCGCCGAAATCACCATTCCCGAGACGCTGCCCTCCAAGGCGACGCTGCTCGACGTCCGCCACCGGCTGCCGCCGCCCAACGTGGCGCGGACGCTGGAGCGGGCCAAGCTCGCCACCGAAGCCCGCGGCAGCGGCGCCGGCGGCAGCGGCGTCATCGGTCTCGACGTCACCATCGACGCGCCGGCCCGGGTCTTCGTGCGCGGCCGCGGCGTCGACGCCGAACTCGGCGGCAGCATCCGCATCACCGGCACCTCGGCGGACGTCGTTCCGATCGGCAGCTTCGAGCTGATCCGCGGCCGGCTCGACATCGTCGGCCAGCGCGTCACCTTCGACAGCGGCCGGGTGACACTGGTCGGCGACCTCGACCCGACGGTGGAATTCGTCGCCAGCACGACCGGCAACAACATCACCGTGACCGTGACCGTCACCGGCCGCGTCTCCGACCTGCAGATCGTGATGAGTTCGACGCCGGAGCTGCCGCAGGACGAGATCCTCGCCCAGTTCCTGTTCGGCCGCTCGATCGACGAGCTGACGCCGCTGCAGATCGCCCGGCTCACCGCCGCCGTCGCCCAGCTCGCCGGCGCCACCGGCGCCGGTCCCGATCTCCTCGGCGGCATCCGCAAGGCGACCGGCCTCGACGACCTCGACGTCGTCCAGGACGAGAACGGCGGCGTCGGCGTCGCCGCCGGCCGCTACATCAGCGACAACATCTATCTCGGCGTCACCGCCGGCTCGACCGGCGCCAAGGTCTCGGTCGACCTCGACCTCACGAAGAACCTCAAGGCGAGGGTCGAGGGCGGCGGCGAGGGCGAGGCCAAGGCGGGTCTCTATTTCGAGCGGGAGTATTGAGGCGGAGGCGCTCGCTTCACCGGCGTGCGTTTGATCCGACTTCTCTGCGACCTTTCCGTCGTCGTTCCCACAGCCCTCACCGTCGTCATTCCCGCGCATGCGGGAATGACGACGGTGAGGTCCGTCGAAGGGTGCCGGCCGCGCTGGTTGCGCCGGGATCTGGTGCCGTCGTGAGCCATGCCCGCCTTCGCTCGGTAAAGAGCGGAGAGAGGTCCACTCGGACGTATAGGCCGGAAGTGGTCCCGTTCCCGCTCCACCGACGCTCACACCAGCTTCAGCGCGATCCCGTATCGCTGCGTCAGCTTGCAGGTGTGGTGGTCGACGATGTTGGTGTCGGCGAGTTCGAGGTTGAAGAAGCTGCGCTCGCCGTCCTCGAACAGCGGGCCGGCGTGCCAGGAGCCGGCGTAGAGCATGACGGCGGTGTCGCCGGGGATGCGGAAGGCGCGGATGTCGGAGAGCGCCGGCTCTGCGTCGGCGACGTCGAGGTCCTTCGGCGGGGCGACCGCCATCACCCAGTCGTGGCCGCCGGCGGAGGCCAGCGTCTGGGTGACCGAGCGGTGCCGGGTGATCTGCTTCACCGTCAGGCCGCGGCCGGGAATGCGCATGGTGTAGAAGCGCGGCGTCCCCTTCGACAAATCGAGCTGCGCGTCCTGCGGACCGAACTCGGTGCCGTCCTCCATCGGCGGGATCACCGTGCCGAAGGGGGCGAAGGCGTCGGGCGTCAGGTCCTCGATCGCGAGCTCGACGGTGTCGAAGCCGCCGGATGCGGCGGGGGAGGCGGGGGCGGTCATGGGGCTGTCCTTTCGTCTCTGTCGCGTTCGAGGCTCGCCTCGAAGTCGTCCGGAATCGGCAGGTCGTCGGCGCGGTAGGCCGCGAGGTCGGCGAGCAGATCGTCCTCGGCGTCGACCAGCAGGCGCCGCGTCACCCCGCGCACCAGGCGCGGCAGGGCATGGCGGTGGCCACTGATCGAGGTCGAGTGCGGGCCGTGGCTGACGGCGCTCGCCGAATTGAAGGCGAACACCCGCCGGACCCAGTCGTCGCCGGCGCGCTTCGGCAGGAATTCGAAGCCCTCGCCGAGATAGGGCAGCGCGGCGAGGCGCGCGTCCTCCTCGCCGGGCGGGGGATCGTAGCGGTCGGCCCAGAGTGCGATCCGGCCGGCGAGGCTGGCGAGCTCCGGCCGGGCGGCGAGATCGACCGCGGCGCCGGTGGCGAGGATCAGATGGTCGAAGACGAAGTCGCCCTTCGGCGTCGTCACGCTCACCGCGTCGGCCTCGAGGCGCACGGCGGTCCACGGGGTCGCCGCGTGGAGCCGGAAGCCGGGCATGGCGAGGGCGGTGGTGAAGGCGCGCAGCGGCGGCGGCTGGTCGCTGGCGCGGAAGAAGCGGGCGACGCGCCAGCGGATGTCGTCGGAAAGCGCCGGGAAATGGGTCATCACCCCGCCGGTTTCGAGGAAGCGGTGCGGATTGACCCGGGGCAGGCGCGCGCGGCGGAAGCAGAGGTCGACCGAGGCGGCGCCCGAGCGCAGTGCCGCGACAGCGTTGTCGAAAGCCGATGCGCCGTGGCCGAGCACACCGATCCGCTTGCCGGCGAGGCGGGCGAAGTCGATCGGGCCGTTGGAATGGTCGTAGCGGTCGGCGGGCAGGGCGGCCGCGACGAAGTCGGGCACCCGCCAGGCGCCGCAGCCGTCGAAGCCGGTAGCGATCACCACGGCGCGGGCGAAGCGGGTGCGCGGCCCGGCGGCGGTGTCGGTCTCGACGGCGATCAGCCCGCCGCCGGCCTCGCGGACGTCGCGAACGGCGACGCCGTTCTCGATCGCGACGCCGGTGACGGCGGCATACCAGTCGAGATAGGCCTTCCAGTCCTCGCGCGGCACCTTGTCGATCTCGTCCCAGGCCGGCGCGCCGTGGCGGGCGCGGTACCAGGCCCGCAGCGACAGGCTGGCGATGCCGAATTCGTTGCCGACGAGGGTCTTCGGGGTGCGCAGTTCGGCCATGCGGGCGAAGGTGGTCCAGGGCCCTTCCGCGCCGGCGGCGGCGCGGTCGAGCACGGCGACCCGGGATACACCCTCGCGTCCGAGGAAGGCGGCGGCGATGACGCCCGACTGGCCGCCGCCGACCACGATCACGTCCTCGGCGATGGTCCCGTCCGGTGCCCGCAGCGGCTTCAGCCACGGCCGGTCGGGATAGCTCGAGGCGGCGAGTTCGGCGCGTGCGGCCTCGGCCAGCCGGGCCAGCGGGTCGGCGGGGGTCAAGGGAACGACGCTCATTCGGCGGCCTCGGTGTCGGCGCTGCGGTGCTTGGCGATCTTGAGACGGACATGGTCGCCCGAGGTCACCGAGGCGAAACAGGCCGGATCGGCGCCGGCGACCGGCAGCACCTCGATCAGCGCGTCGTGGTTGGGCTGGTGGAAGAAGGCGATCGAGGTCCGGTCGGCGGTGCCGAGGTCCGGCGGCAGCACGACGCGGTGGAGGGTCGAGCGCCAGGCGCCGCCGGTCCAGTCCTGCATCAGGTCGCCGAGGTTGACGACGAAGCTGCCGGGGGTGTCCGGCACCGGCAGCCAGCGACCCTCGCTCAGCACCTCGAGGCCGCCGGCGGTCTCCTCGCGCTGCAGGATGGTGAGGCTGCCGTAGTCGGAATGGACGCCGGCGCGCAGCTGTCCGGGCCGGGCCGGCCGGGTCAGGGGCGGATAGTGCAGCACCGACAGGTTGCTGATGTGGCGGTCGACCTTGTCGTCGAAGAAGCGCTCGTCGAGGCCGAGGCCGAGGGCGAAGAGCCGCATTAGGTCGGTGGCGAGGTCGGTCATCGCGCGGTAGTAGGCCTCGAAGGCGGCCTGAAAGCTGGGGACGCCGCCGGGCCAGACGTTGTCGGCGAAGAAGCCGGCGGCGGCCGGGTCGGCGCGGTCGGCCGCGGCGACGTCGACCGGGCCGATGTTGAAAACCTCCTTGAGGTCGGCCGGGGCCGGCTCGTCGAGGGAGAGCGACAGGGTCTCGCTCTCGATCGGGATGAAGCCGCGGTAGACATCGGCACTGACCGAAACCGCCCGCTTCTCCGCGTCGGGCAAGGCGAAGAAGGTGGCGGAGGCGGTGCGGATCGCCGCGACGGTCTCCGCCGCCACGCCGTGGCCGGAGATGACGAGGAAGCCGATCGAGCGGCAGGCGGCGTCGATCTCCGCGGCCGCCCGCGCCCGGGCGGCCGGATCGCCGGAGCGGGCGGCGGCGATGTCGATGACGGGAACGGCGGTCATGGCAGGGCCTCCACGGGGCGCGAGGCCGCCGGCACGGCGAGCCCCCGCCGGCGCCGGCGGGCGCGCAGCCGGCGGTAGCTTTCGCTGGCGACGACGATGAGGACGGTGAGGGCGAGCACGGCGACCTGCATGGCGTTGAGGTCGGGGCGCAGCTCGCGGCGGAACTCGGAGGCGACGATCAGCGACAGCGGCTGGGTGCGGCCGGCGAGGAACATGGCGATGGTGAGGTCGGCGAGCGAGAGGATGACGCCGACCGAGAAGGCGCCGGCGAGGGCGCCCTTGAGCTGGGGCAGCAGCACGAGGCGGAAGCTCTGCCAGGGGGTGGCGCCGAGGTCGCGGGCCGCCTCGATGAGCCGGTGGTCGAGGCGCACCAGCACGGCCGAGACCAGCACGGTGGCGAAGGGCACCGCGACCAGCGTCTGGGCGAGGATCAGCGCGAGGGCGCCGCGGTCGAGGAAGACGCGCGAGAGCAGCATCGCCTGGGCGATCGAGAGGACGCTTTTCGGCACCAGGAAGGGAACGAGCACCATCACACCGAAGGCGAGCCGCCAGCGCAGGCCCGGAGCGGTGAGGGCGAGGGCGGCCATCAGCCCGATCACCATGGTGAGCAGCCCGACCGGCTGGGCGACGAGGAAGCTGGTGACGAAGCCGGAGTGGAACGAGGCGTTGGCGGCGAGTTCGGCGTACCACTTCAGCGTGAAGCCGGAGAGCGGGAAGGCCATCAGCGCCGAATCGTTGAAGGAGAAGACCGCGAGGACGACGAGCGGCAGGTAGAGGAACACCGTCGCGGCGGCGAGGACGGCGAGGGCGGTGCGGGTCATCGCGCCCTCCCGAGCACGGCGCGGGCGCCCTTCAGCCGCAGGATCAGGAAGGCGGCGAGGCTGGCGCAGCCGAACAGGGCGGCGAGCAGGCCGAGGGCGAGGGCGGACGCCATCGGCCAGTCGTAGGCGGTGCCGAACAGGCTGTCGATCATCGCCATGGCGGTGGCGCCGGCGGTGCCGCCCAGCAGGCTCGGCGTCAGCATCTCGCCGGCGGCGAGGGCGAAGACCGCGAAGATGCCCGCGGCGAGCCCCGGCGTCGTCAGCGGCAGCACCACCTTGAAGAAAGCTTCGATCGGTCGGGCGCCGAGATCGCGCGCGGCCTCGATCAGCCGGCGGTCGACCATCTCGGCCGAGACCCAGATCGACAGCACCATGAAGGGCAGGTTGTTGTAGGTCAGCACGAGGCCGGTGGTGAAGGGCGTGAACAGCAGCACCTTCAGCGGCTCGTCGACGAGGCCGAGACCTTCGAGCACGGCGTTGACGAGGCCCTCGGCGCCGAGCACCAGCCGCCATGCGTAGATGCGCACGATCTCGCCGGTGTAGAGCGGGGTCAGCAGCACGACGACGGCGACACCTTTCCACGCGGTCGGCAGCCGGGCGAGGGCGAGGGCGACGGGATAGCCGATGATCGCGGTGATCACCGCCGTCGCGGCGCCCGAGAGCAGCGCCTTGCCGATGAGGTGGCGGTAGGTGCCCGAGGTGACGAGTTCGGCCCACGCCCGCCCGGAGAGATCGGGGACGAGATCGAAGTCGTCGACGGTGAAGACGCTGAAGACGACGAGGACGCAGAGCGGGGCGAGCGCGCCGAGGCCGACGAAGAGCGCGACGGGGATCGCGAGATGGCGCCGGCCGAGGGCGAGGCTCATCGGTCGTCCCCGGTGACGAAGCAGCGGGCGGGGTCGAGGCCGATCGTGACGGTCTCGCCGACGGCGGGGGCGGTGACCGCCGGCAGCAGCATCTCGCAGGAGCCGACGCGCACGCCGACCATGCTGCGCTCGCCCTGGAACACCGCGCGCACAACGGTGCCCTGGAGCGTCAGCCGGCCGGGACCGGGATGGACGATCTCGGGCCGGATCACCAGCACCGCCGGCGCCCCGACGGCGAGCCCGTCGATCGAGGGGGCCTCGACGACGCCGAGGGCGGTGTCGATCGTCGCACTCGCCGGACCGGCGGCGAGGACGCGGCCGTCGAGCAGGGTGGCCTCGCCGATGAAATCGGCGACGAAACGCGAGGCCGGGCGGGCGTAGAGCGTCGCCGGATCGGCCTTCTGGGCGATCCGGCCGTCCTTCATCACGACGACGACGTCGGACAGGGCGAAGGCTTCCTCCTGATCGTGGGTGACGTAGACGAAGGCGATGCCGAGCCGGCGCTGCAGGTCCTTGAGCTCGACCTGGAGATGGGCGCGCATCTTGCGGTCGAGCGCGGAGAGCGGCTCGTCGAGCAGCAGGAGGCGGGGCTCGGCGACGATGGCGCGGGCGACGGCGACGCGCTGCTGCTGGCCGCCGGAGAGCTGGTGTGGATAGCGCGCGCCGAAGGCGGCCATGTGAACGGCGTCGAGGGCACGGCCGACCCGGGTCTCGACGTCCGGAACGCCGCGGCGCAGGCGCAGCGAGAAGGCGACGTTCTCGGCGACGGTGAGATGCGGGAACAGGGCGTAGCTCTGGAACACGGTGTTGACCGGCCGGCGCTCGGGCGGAATGCCGGTGAGGCCGACGCCGTCGAGCACGAGGTCGCCGGCGTCCGGCGTCTCGAAGCCGGCGATGGTGCGCAGGATCGTGGTCTTGCCGCAGCCCGAGGGGCCGAGCAGGGTCATGAAGGCGCGCTCGGGCACGTCGAGGTCGACGCCGTCGACGGCCGGAGCCTTGCCGTAGCGTTTGACGAGGCCCCTGACCGACAGCATCAGCGGCGAGGCTTCCGGGGGTGTCGCGCGCGGCGCGGCAGCGGGTGGGAGCACGGGGCCTCCGAGGGTGGGATGGGCGGCTCCTGGCGCCGCGGTCTCGTTGCGGCGTTTCCTCCTCCCCGCGCCCGGAGTGGGCGGGGGAGGCGGAGGGCGCTCCGGCAGGGGACGAGCCGGCGGCGCCCGTCAGGCCGCCTTGACCTCGTTCCAGACCTTGATCCAGTCGGAGTAATTGTCGGGGGCGACCGGCCACATGAAGGAGTTCATGACGTCGAGGTCGTCGATGAAGATCGCCTCCTGCTTCTCTTTCGTCAGCTGGTCGCGGACGACCGAGGTCGCGGTGGCGTAGTTGCCGATCTCGGCGATGGTCGCGGCGTAGTCCGGCCCGAGCAGGTAGTTGACGAACTCGTAGCCGATCTCGACCTTGTCGTCGGGCAGGCTCGCCGGCAGGCCGAAGCAGTCGCACCAGCCCATGATGCCGGCCTTCGGCTTGGCCATGGCGACCGGCAGCTTGTCCTTCAGCTCGTCGTAGGGCACGCGCCATGAGAAGGCGCAGGTGACCTCGCCGGTGGCGAAGAGGTTGGTGAGGTCGCCGATGGTCTGCCAGTAGGTGCGCAGCAGCGGTTTCTGGGCGATCAGGAGTTTCTTGGCTTCGGCGAGTTCGTCGGCCGTGAGGGTGAAGGCCTTGTCGCGGGGGATGCCGAGCTGCAGCGCGGCGATGGCGATCGACTCGAGGGCGTAGTCGCGCATGGCGAGCTGGCCCTTGTATTTCGGGTCGAACAGCGTCGCATAGCTGGCCTCGCCCTCGATCTTGTCGGTGCGGTAGACGATCGGGTTGAGGCCCCAGAGATAGGGCACCGCGTAGACCGCGCCGGCATCGTCGCTCGCCTTGTCGGTGGAGGCGAACGGCGGGTAGAGATACTGCGCGTTCGGGATCTTCGCCATGTCGAGCGGCTTGAGGACGCCGGCCTTGACGTAGCGCCAGGCGCCGTTGAGCGAGGGGTTGACCACGTCCCAGTCCGACGCGGAGCCCGTCTTCAGCGCGGCGAACTGGGCGTCCTCGCTGTTGAGGAACGACAGCTTGACCTTGACGCCGGTCGCCTTCTCGAAGGCTTCGACGTATTCGGGATGGCCGTTGGAATCCCACGTCGCCCAGACGAGTTCGGAGACGGCGGCCCTGAGCTTCGTCGGCAGGCCCGCCATGGCGAGGGCGCCCCCCGCGGCGATGCCGCCGAGAAGCCGGCGCCGGCTGATCATCGTTCCCTGCATTGCGATCTCCTCTGCGGCCCTTGCCGGGCCCTGGCACCTTGTTCGACGGGGAGTGTGCGTCGCAGCAGGAGGAGGCGTCCATAACCGGACCGCAATAGAGGATATAGGCCGGGCCAATAGCCGCCCGGTTTTCCGCGGGCGTCGGCGGTCGCCGTGCCGGCGGCCACGGTGGCGGGCGGCCGTGCGGCCTTGACAGCGATCCGCCGCCCGGCCGATCGTTTCGCTGTTGCGAAATCGCGCGCGCCGCCCGCCGCCAGCCCCGGACCCTCCCGCCTTGCCCCTGCCGGACCTCGACCACGCCCGCCATCTCCGCCACGCCTTCGTCGTCGCCCGGCGGTCGATGGAGGAGGGCAGCCATCCGTTCGGGGCGATCCTCGTCGACGGCCACGGCGAGGTGCTGATGGAGCAGGGCAACGCCTATCTGCCCGACCACGACATGACCGGCCACGCCGAGCGGGTGATCGCGACGCGGGCCTCGATCCGCTTCCGCCCCGCCGAACTCGCCGAAACGACGATGTACACCTCGGCCGAGCCCTGCGCGATGTGCACCGGCGCCGCCTACTGGGCCGGGATCGGGCGCATCGTCTACGGCCTGTCGGAGGCGGCGCTCAAGGAGATCACCGGCGATCATCCGGAGAACCCGACGCTGGACCTGCCCTGCCGCGTCGTCCTCGACGCCGGCCAGCGCGCCGTCGAGGTGATCGGGCCGATGCTCGAGGACGAGGCCGCCGAGATCCACCGCGGCTTCTGGAGTCGGCGATGAGCGCCGCGGTGCTTCCGGTCGAGGGCGCATCGATCGTCTTCAACGAGGCCGCCGGCGAGGCGTACACGGCGGACATGGCGGCGATCCTGTCGGACGCCGCCTTCGCCGAGGCCCTCTCCACCATCTCGGCCTGGCCCGGCTACGCGCCGACGCCGCTGGTCGACCTGCCGGGCCTCGCCGCCGAACTCGGGGTCGGCCGCCTGCTGCTGAAGGACGAAGGCGGCCGCTTCGGGCTCGGCAGCTTCAAGGCGCTCGGCGGGGCCTACGCGGTGTTCCGGCTGATCGCCGGCCGGCTCGCCGGCGAGAGCTGCCGCAGCGTCGGCCTCGCCGACGTCGGCAGCGAGGCCTTCCGCACCTGCGCCGCCGCGATGACCGTGACCTCGGCGACCGACGGCAACCACGGCCGCTCGGTCGCCTGGGGGGCGAAGCTGTTCGGCGCGCGCTGCGTCATCTTCATCCACCGCACGGTGAGCGAAGGGCGCAAGGCGGCGATCGAGGCCTTTGGCGCCGAGGTGCGGCGCACCGACGGCAACTACGACGACAGCGTGCGCGAGGCCGAGGAGACGGCGGCGCGCGAGGGCTGGCAAGTGGTCTCCGACACCTCCTATCCGGGCTACCGGGACGTGCCGAAATTCGTGATGCAGGGCTACGAGGTGATGGCGGCGGAGGCGGCCGAGCAGATCGGCGAGCCGGCGACCCACGTCTTCCTGCAGACCGGCGTCGGCGGCATGGCGGCCGCGGTGGCGGCGCTGCTGTGGCGGCGGGCGACCGCACGCGGCGCGAAGCGGGCGAAGGTGATCCTCGCCGATCCGGCGGCGGCGGACTGCTGGTACGAGAGCATCGCGGCGGGCCGGCCGGTCGCGGTCGGCGGCGACCTCGACACGATGATGGCCGGGCTCGCCTGCGGCGAGGTCTCCGAACTCGCCTGGGAGGTGCTGGCGAGCGGCTGCGACGCCGTCGTCCGGCTGCCTGACGCCGGTGCGCTCGCGGCGATGCGGCTGCTCGCGGACGGCCGCTTCGGCGACCGGCCGGTGGTGGCCGGGGAATCGGCGGTGGCGGGGCTCGCCGCCCTCGCCGCCGTGGCGGCGGACCCGGGCGCCCGCACCCGGCTCGGCCTCGGCCCGACGTCGCGGGTGCTGCTGTTCGGCACCGAGGGCGACAGCGACCCGGTGCTCTACGAGGAGATCGTCGGCCGGTCCGGCGCGTCGGTGCGCGCGGCGGCGCAAGCCTGGAGGTCCCCGTCATGAGCCGTCGTTTCGTCGCCGCCAGCGCCCAACTCGGCCCGATCGCCCGCCACGAGCCGCGCGCCGCCGTGGTGGAGCGGATGATCGTGCTGCTCGGCGAGGCCCGCTCGCGCGGCGCGCGCTTCGTCGTCTTCCCCGAACTCGCCCTCACCAGCTTCTTCCCGCGCTGGCCTATCGAGGACGAGGCCGTGCTCGACGCCTTCTACGAGACGTCGATGCCGAATGCGGAGGTCGCGCCGCTGTTCGAGGCGGCGAGGGCCTTCGGCATCGGCTTCCACCTCGGCTACGCCGAACTCGTGGCGGACGAAGCCGGCAAGCGGCGCTTCAACACGGCGATCATCGTCGACGAGACGGGGACGATCGCCGTCAAGTATCGCAAGGTCCATCTGCCGGGCCACCGCGAGCCGGAAGCGTGGCGGCCGTTCCAGCATCTGGAGAAACGCTACTTCGCGCGCGGCGACCTCGGCTTTCCGGTCGGCACCGCGCTCGGCGGGAGCCTCGGCACGCTGATCTGCAACGACCGGCGCTGGCCGGAGGCCTTCCGCATGCTCGGGCTCGCCGGGGCCGAACTCGTCGCGGTCGGCTACAACACGCCGCAGCACTATCCGCTCGCCCCCGAGCACGACCACCTCCAGGACTTCCACAACCACCTCTCGCTCCAGGCCGGGGCCTACCAGAACGGCGCCTACGTCATCGGCTCGGCCAAGGCCGGGCTCGAGGAGGGCTGCGAACTGATCGGCGGCAGCTGCATCGTCGCGCCGACCGGGCAGATCCTGGCGCAGGCGGCGACCCGCGGCGACGAACTCGTCACCGCCGAAGTCGACCTCGACCGCTGTGCCGAGATCAAGGCCAACATCTTCAACTTCAAGCTCCACCGCCAGCCGGACTGCTACGGGCTGCTGACGGAGACGGGACAAGGGTAGACCGCCTTCGAGGACGAGAAGGGGGATGATCGACAAAGCGGCGCGGGCGCCGCCGTCCCCTAGCCGCGTCGCCGACCCTCGCCATGCCCCCCCCCCCGCCCTTTTGCAATCGCCCTCTCCATCGCCTAAATCAGGGGCGACTCACGGCGGAGGGATGCGTTTCATGGAACACGGGGTGATCCGGGCCGTCGCGGTGGCCCTCTGTCTTGCGCTGCCGGTCGCCGGCGGTGCCGCCGAGCGGGCCGTGCCGGAGACGAGCGCGCAGATTCAGTTGTCCTTCGCGCCGATCGTCAAGGCGGTCGCACCCGCCGTCGTCAACGTCTATGCGACGCGGCAGGTCGAGGCGCGGGTGTCGCCGCTGTTCGACGATCCCTTCTTCCGCCAGTTCTTCGGCCGCGATCCGCGCTTCCAGCAGCAGCCGCGCCAGCAGAACTCGCTCGGATCCGGCGTCATCGTCGATCCGTCGGGCCTCATCATAACCAACAACCACGTCATCGCCGACGGCACCGAGGTCAAGATCGCGCTGGCCGACCGGCGCGAGTTCGAATGCGACGTGGTCTTGAAGGACAAGGAACTCGACCTCGCGGTGCTGAAGGTCCGCGATCCGCGCGGCGAATTGCCGGCGGTGGCGATCGGCGAGTCCGACGGCCTGGAGGTCGGCGACCTCGTGCTCGCCATCGGCAATCCGTTCGGCGTCGGCCAGACGGTGACCCAGGGCATCGTCTCGGCGCTCGCCCGCACCCGGGTCGGTATCGCCGACTACCAGTTCTTCATCCAGACCGACGCGGCCATCAACCCCGGCAACTCGGGCGGCGCGCTGATCGACATGAAGGGCGAGCTGGTCGGCATCAACACCGCGATCTTCTCGCGCGGCGGCGGCTCCAACGGCATCGGCTTCGCCATCCCCTCCGACATGGTCAAGGTGGTGCTGCAGTCGGCCCGCGACGGCGGCACCGTGCAACTGCCCTCGATCGGCGCCGACCTGCAGCCGGTCACCGCCGACATCGCCGAGAGCCTCGGCCTCGACCGGCCGGGCGGCCTGCTCGTCGCCGGGATCGACCGCGGCGGGCCGGCGGAAAAGGTCGGGCTGCGGCCCGGCGACCGCATCGTCGCGGTCGGCGAGAGCGAAGTGTCCGATCCGCGCGAATTCAACTACCGCCTCGCCACCATCGGCGTCGGCAACGTCGCCCGCCTCACGGTCGACCGCGACGGCCGCTCCGAGACCATCGACGTGACGCTCCAGGCGCCGAAGTCGGTGACGCCGCGCGAGGTGACGGTCAACAACCGCGGCCCCTTCGCCGGCGCCAGCCTCGTCGACCTGACGCCGGCGATCGCCCGCGAGCTCGGCCTGCGCGCCGGCGAGGCGAGCGGGGTCGTCGTCACCCGGATCGACCAGCGCTCGCCGGCGGCCCGCGTCGGCATCGCGCCGGGCGACGTCATCCTCTCGATCAACGGCGAGGAGGTCGCGTCGAGCGACGACGTGATGCGGCTTTCGGAGGGCCGCCCGCTGTTGTGGCGGGTGACGGTGAACCGGCGCGGCGCGATCGTCCGCATGGCCTTCCGATGAGCGACCTGTTCTCCGGCGCCCTGCCGCCGGCGAACCGCCCGGCCCAACGCGAGGCCGCCCCCGCCGCGCCGGCCGGCGACGCGCC
>CALCDT010000010.1 GCA_937900425.1 uncultured Alphaproteobacteria bacterium
GGCGGCGGCGCCACCGGGCGGCGGACGAGGGCGGCCCGGTCGCCCCCGCCCTCGCGCCCGCGGGGCGCGGCGAGCATCGTGCTCGCCGACCACAGCGCGGCGCAGACGATGAAGCCGGCGAGGAGTCCGGCGACGAAGTCGGCGGTCACTGCACCCTCCGCTCGGCTTCGCGGGCCTCGGCCCGGGCGGCGTGGAGGGAGACGGCGCGCTCGTGCAGGCGGGCGGCGTCGGTGCCGGGGATGCCGGCGGCGGTGTAGTCGGCGAGGGTGACGCAGCCCCACTTGCTGACGGCATCGCCGATCACGGCGGCCATCTTCTCGGCGAGGGCGTCGTCGGTGCGCTCGGCTTCGGTCCGCGCATCGCGCGGCGCCGTCTCGGGGCGGCGCGCGGGGCGGGCGGCGTGGGGGGTGGTGGCGGTCATGGTGTCTTCTCCGGTTGGGGGATGGGGTGCCGGCCGGGCGGGGAGTTGCGGGGGCCGCCCGGCCGGCTTCGCCCCGCGCCGATGTGGCTGGCGCGGCGCGGGGAGGGGGTGTCAGGGGCCAGAGCCCTCGTCGTCGGCAAGCGGGCGGGGTTGCTGCGTCGATCCTCTGATCGCGTCGAGCAGGCGGGAGTAGTCCGGCGCGCCGGGGGTGTCGGGCGGGCTTGCCGGCGCCGGCTCCTCGCCGGCTTCCCCGGGAGGGGAGCGGCCGGCGAGCCTCGCCTCGTCGTCCGCATCCGGTGGCAGCGGGTCGCCGAGGATGTCGACGAGCTGGTCGCAAAGCCGGTCCGCCGCCGAGCGAGGCATGAAGACGTGCACCGTGCCGCCCGCTGCGAGGGGCGGCAGGGCGTGAAGGCTGGTGATCTCGATCGCGACGTCGTTGCCGAGAAGGCTCTTCTCCAGCGAGCTGGCTTCGACGGGGCGCTCGGTGTGGACGCCGATGTCGGTGCAGGTGACGCCGCCCGGGAACGGCCGCGCCCTGTCCTGACTGGCGAGCAGGGCGGCGAGGCGGTCGCGGCGCGGGTCGGCGCCGGGCTCCTGCGAGGGCTCGGCCGGAATGCCAAGGAGGGCGAGGATCTCGCCGGCGCGCTCGTTGTGGCCGACGGTGCGGCCGGCGAGCATGGAGTCTCGGTCGGCCTCGACCTGCTCGAGGCGGCGGCGGAGCGAGGCGATGGTCTCCTCGTCGGCCCTTGCGTTGTGCTCGTGGAGGGCGCGGTCGACGGCGAGGGTTTCGGCGTCGTCGAGCCGCGTGCGGACGTCGTCGCGCTCGGCTTTCAGCCGGGCGCACTCGCGCTGCCACGCGTCGATCTCGACCCGGAGCCCGACCGCGTCGTCGAGCGCCTTGATCGCCGCGGGGTAGTGCGCAAGGTCGGGGCGCTCGTCGGCGGCGGCGGCGCGGGCGGTGGCGAAAGCGTCAAAGCGCTTGCGCTCGGCCTCGATGCGGCCTTCCGCCTGCCATGCCCGCATTCGGGCATCCTCGGCGTCGTCCTCGGCGCGGTCGAGGAGCCGGCGGCGGTAGCGGGTGTGATAGGCCTCGCCGATCGCGGCGCCGAGGGCGCCGACGAGCGCCCAGGCGGGGATGGAGACTGGGGTGAGGAAGAAATCGGCGGGGTTCATCGGGCGGGTCTCCGGTTGCGGGTGCGGAGGCGGCGGGCCTCGCGCCGGGCGATGGCGTCGGCGCGGGCCGCCGGCGAGGCGAGCGCGTGCCAGGCCATCACGGCGGCGAGGGCGAGCAGGGCGACGAGGCCGGCGAGGGCGAGGCCGCGGGGCAGCGCGACGGGCTCGGCCAGGGCGGCGGCGAGGTCGGCGAGGAGGAGGTCGGGCATCGGGGCCTCGGAAGCGTGGTGCGCGGAAAGGGGCGCCGGCCGGGGCGCTCGGTTGGGCTGGCAGGATTGCCACGCCCCGGCCGGCGGGGTCCGCCGCTGCACTCGGGGCAGTCGGTGTGAGCGGCGGATGAGTAGAGGATAATGCGGAACAAATTCCGCGTCAATCAGGAATGCGGAATTAAAGCCGCAACGACGAATGGCGACATTCCGCGAGATCGCGGCTGCGCGAAGTTGTATCGTGATGCGCGGGGTCGTTGTCGGAGGTCGGGGGATGAGTGCGATCGTGAAAATCGCGGGTCTGGCGTTGGCGGCGGCGGCACTCGCCGGATGCCAGACAACGGGGCGGCAGGCAGACGGGCAGCGGTATGCTGTTCCGGCCGACCACGCCGAGGTGATCAGGGCCTATCTACGGGAAACACTCAAGGATCCCTACAGCGTGCGGAGTGCGGAAATCAGCGGTCCGGCGCCGGTGTTCGTCGGTCTCGTCTACGGCGGGACGCGGCAGGGCATTTGCGTGCGCTACAACGCCAAGAACAGCTTCGGAGCCTACGTCGGGATCGAGGAGGAGGGGTACGTCTTCCTCGACGGCGCGGTCTGGCGGCGCATGCCGACGATGTTCGGCAGCTGTGCCGGCGCGGTCTGGCGGCCGTTCCCCGCGCTCGAAAACATGTCCTGAAGGCTCAGAAGCCGAAAAGTTCGTTCATCGACAGGACTTTGTGGATCGATACCACGTAACGCATCGGGATCTCGATCTCGGCCTGCGGGTTGAACTGGCGCAGGATGACCCGTTCGGACGTGCGCCGGGCGAGAATCTTGATGTAAGCTTGGCCGGGGTCGGTGTCGTGAAGCCGGGTCTGGACGACGACGACGTCGCCCTGTTTGGCCGGGCGGTGCGGGTGCACGAACTGCAGGTCGCCGTGCGCGAACATCGGCGCCATCGAATCTCCGACGACGAAGATTCCGTAGGCTCCGGGAACGCCGTCGAGCGCCGGCGGCCGCCGTGCCCAGTCGATCGGGTCGCCGTTGAACATCCGAAAGCCCTCGATCCGCTCGGCGACGATCGATCCCGCGGCCGTCCCCAACACCGGGACGTTGCGCGGCATCGTCTCGCGGGGCGGTGCGTGCAGCGGCGCCGGTGCGGCGCTGCCGGGTCCGGCGTCGACGTGCCCTGGCCCGGGGTGATCCGCGGAGCCGGCCTGTGCCGGCCCCTCCACCCCGTTGAGCAGCCATTCTTCGGATCGGCCGGTGGCGCGGGCGATGGCTCGGATGGTGTCTGCCCGAGGGTTCGCCGTCACGCCGGCGATGATTTTGCGAAAGAGGTCGGCGCTCCGTCCGAACTCGAGACCGAGCGCGCGCTCGCTCTTTCCGGTCGCGGCCATCGCCTCGTCCAGCGCCATTTTCACGCGTGATCTCAAATCGTTGCTCATAGTGCGGCATCCTAGCCGCACCGCGCGCGGATCGGGATCGGCATGTTTTCCGTTGACATGCGGAATATTGGCCGCATTATTCCGCACATGGCGACCGTCGAACACATCATCCTCCTTCTGGAAACCTACGCCGCCGCGATCGGGCGATCCGACCGCCGCGTCTCCACCGTCGTGTTCAATCGCGGTGGCCGTATCGACTCGCTTCGGGCTGGCGCCGACCTGACGACGAGGCAGGCCGAGCGCGCGATGCAGTGGTTCTCCGCCAACTGGCCCGCCGGGGTCGATTGGCCGGAGGGCGTGCCGCGGCCCGCGCCGGAGGCGCCCGACTGCCGACCGCCGACCGCCGAAGCCCGCCCTTCGGGCACCCCCTCATCCGCCCTTCGGGCACCTTCTCCCGCGAGGGGAGAAGGGGTTTGCGGGGAGGCTGCGGAATGACCCTCTCTGACTGCCGCGCCCCCGACGCATGCAAGGCCAAGACGCCCGGTCGCCTCTGCCGGTCGTGCAACATGCGCCGGCTCAACGCCGACCCGGAGTTCGCGGCGGCCAACGCCGAGCGCGCCGCGGAGCGGATGCGCCGGCTCCACGCCGACCCGGAGTTCGCGGCGGCTCACGCCGAGCGCGCCGCGGAGCAAATGCGCCGGCTCCACGCCGACCCGGAGTTCGCGGCGGCCAACGCCGAGCGCGCCGCGGAGCAAATACGCCGGCTCCACGCCGACCCGGAGTTCGCGGCGGCCAACGCCGAGCGCGCCGCCGAGCGGATGCGCCGTCTCCACGCCGACCCGGAGTTCGCGGCGGCCAACGCCGAGCGGATGCGCCGTCTCCACGCCGACCCGGAGTTCGCGGCGGCCAACGCC
>CALCDT010000011.1 GCA_937900425.1 uncultured Alphaproteobacteria bacterium
CCCGGCCCACGATCGCGACGAGATCTGCGACCTCTGGTTGCAGGACGGCCGCGTCGTCGTCCGCCCCCAGGGTGGCAAGGCCGACGTCACCTACGACTGCACCGGCAAGATCGTCATGGCCGGCGCGATCGACATCCACTCCCACATCGCCGGTGGCAACGTCACCCTGTCGCGGTTGCTGCTGCCGGAGCTGCACGAGAACACCGAGGCGGCGGCGACCGACGCGCCGTTCGGTACGGCGCGCTGGTCGACCTTCGAGACCGGCCGGCTCTACGCCCGCATGGGCTACACCACGGTGGTCGAGCCGGCGGTGTCGCCGTCGCACGCGCTGCAGGCCCACCTCGAGCTCGCCGACACGCCGATCATCGACAAGGCGACCCTCGCCGTCCTCGGCAACGAGGACTTCCTCCTGTCGCTCCTGCGCAAGAAGGAGAGCCGCGCGGCGGTCGCCGACTATGTCGGCATGATGGTGGCGCGGACCCGGGCGCTCGGCGTCAAGTGCATCAATCCCGGCGGCTCGGCGGCGTTCAAGGAGAACGTCCGTACCTTCGGCCTCGACGACGAGGTGCCGCACTACGGGCTCACCTCGCGACAGATCTTCCGAGCACTGCAGCAGGCGGTGAAGGATCTCGGCATCCGCCACCCGCTGCACCTGCACTGCAACAATCTCGGTGTTCCCGGCGCCATCGACACCCTGGTCGAGACCATCGAGGCGGCCGAGGGTCTGCCGCTGCACCTCGCCCACGTGCAGTTCTACGCCTACGGCACCGAGGGCAAGCGCGGCATCTCCTCCGGCGCCGCCAAGTTGATCTCGGCGCTGTCGCTTAATCCCAACGTCACCGTCGACGTCGGCCAGGTGATGTTCGGCCAGACGGTGACGATCTCCTCCGACGTGCTGCGCCAGTTCTCCGGTTCGGCCGCGGCGAGCCCGAACAAGTGGGTGCTGTGGGACGGCGACGGCAACGGCGGCGGCATCGTGCCGTTCAACTACAAGGCGTCGAGCGTCGTCAATGCGCTGCAGTTCGCCATCGGTCTCGAGATCTTCCTCGGCGCGCACGACCCGTGGCAGGTCTATTTCACCACCGACCATCCGAACGGCGCGCCGTTCACCACCTACCCGAAGATCCTCCACCTGCTGATGGACGCCGGCGAGCGCGAGCGCTTCATCGCCGGCCTGCCGAAGGCGGCGATGGCGCTGACCTCGCTGCCGTCACTGAAGCGGGAGTTCACGCTGAATGAGGTGGCGATCATGACCCGCGCCTCGCCGGCGCGGCTGCTCGGCCTCTCCGACCGCGGCCACCTCGCGCCCGGCGCCCGCGCCGACGTCGCCGTCTACACCGACAAGGCCGACCGCACGGCGATGTTCGAGGCGGCCGACCTCGTCTTCAAGGACGGCGAGCTCGTCGTCCGCGACGGCGCGCTCGTCGGCGGCTGGCGCTTCGGCCAGGCCCAGGCAGTCGAGCCGGGCTTCGACAGGGCGATCGTCAAGCGCGTCGACCGCTATCCCGAGGACGGCTTCGGCACCGATTCCCGCGTCCTCTCCGTCCCCGCCGAGGTGATCGGCCGCGACGATCCGTTCCGGGTGCAACCATGCCGCAGCTGAGCCTCAACGGCGTTCGAATCGACGACGGCTTCGCCGAAGCCTTCGACATGGCCGCGACCGGCGTCGTCATCACCGCCGACACGGCGGCGTGGGCGCGCCAGGCGGCCGTGTCGATGACCGGCTTCGCCACCTCGGTCATCGCCTGCGGCTGCGAGGCCGGCATCGACACCGAGCTCAGCCCGCGCGAAACGCCGGACGGCCGACCCGGCGTCCGCGTCCTTCTCTTCGCCTTCAACGCCGACCTGTGCGAGACGCAGCTCGTCACCCGCGTCGGCCAGTGCGTGCTGACCTGCCCCGGCACCGCCTGCTTCGCCGCTCTCGACGCCGGCACGCCGGTCAAGCTGGGCGCCAAGCTGCGCTATTTCGGCGACGGCAACCAGATCGCCAAGGTCGTCGACGGCAAGCGCTACTGGCGGGTGCCGGTGATGGACGGCGAGTTCGTCGTCGAGCACGAGGTCAACGTCGCCGACGGCGCGGTGGGCGGCGGCAACCTCCTGCTGATGGGCCGCTCGCGGGCGGCGGCGCGAACCGCCGCCGAGGCGGCGGTGAAGGCGATGCGCCGCGTCCCCGGCGTCATCATGCCGTTCCCCGGCGGCATCGTCCGCTCCGGCTCCAAGGTCGGCTCCCGCTACAAGGGCCTGATGGCCTCGACCAACGACGCCTACTGCCCGACCCTGAGGGGCGCCGTCGACAGCGCGCTTTCCGACGACGTCGCCTCGGTGCTCGAGATCGTCATCGACGGTCTCGGCTTCGAGCCGGTGCAGCAGGCGATGCGCGTCGGCCTCCACGCCGCCTGCGCCCTCGGCCCCGAATCCGGCCTCGTCGCCATCGGCGCCGGCAACTACGGCGGCAAGCTCGGCCGCCACCACTTCCATCTGAAGGACCTCCTCTGATGGCGGCGACGACCTTCTCCCTGAAGGC
>CALCDT010000012.1 GCA_937900425.1 uncultured Alphaproteobacteria bacterium
ACCCACCCCGACACCGGCCGCACCCGCCGCGTCGAGACGGTGACGCGGGCGATCGTCCAGCGCGTCCGCGAGGAACGCCGCCTCTTCGCCCTGCCGGGGCGCGGGTGAGGGGCGTCAGGGCGCGGTCGTCTCGACGCTGAGGTTCAGCATCCCGACGATCGAGCCGGGGGCCAGCATCGCAGAGCCCATCAGCGCGGCGAGGGGCAGCGGCTGCTTCGGCCGGGCGCGGACGGTGATCGTGCCGGCCGGGTCGTCGAGGAAGCGGCGGACGGCCGCCGCCACGGCGGCGGCGAAGGCGTCGCCGGTCTGCGCCGCCAGCGTCTCGCGGGCCTCGCGCACCGCCTCGTCGATCATCTCGTCGACCGAGACGCCGGCGTCGCGGGCGAGCGAGTGGAGATAGGTCGGCAGCGCCGGCGCGTCGCCGAACGACGTCTCGGCGCTTTCGAGGGTGATCGCCGGCAGCGCGTCCTGGGCGTTCTCAGGGTCGGTGAAAACGCTGCGCGGCACGTTGCCGAGGCGGACGCGGACACGCTCGCGGCCGAGGCCGGCGGCGCCGATCTCGAACGGGTCGAGGGCGTAGGCGCCGGTCGCCTCGTCCCAGCTCAGCGCCAGCCGGGCGTCGACGTCGAGGGTGGTGACGCCGAAGCGCGCCAGCGTGTCCGACACCGCGGCGTCGTCGACATATTTCGCCGGAATCCGCAGGCCCTGCATGTCGATGCGGACGTCGGTCGGCACCGGCGCGAGGAAGCCGTCGAAGACGCCGCGCAGGCTGTCGAGGCCGACGACCCGCTCGCCGCCGCGCGTCACCTTCAGCCCCGTCACCTCGAAGCCGCCGAGCATCGGCGTGAGATCCAGGATCTGCCGGGTGGTCAGCGGCATGGCGTCGCCGGCGTCGGCCATATCCTCCGCCATTTCCCCGTCCGCCATGTCCCCGTCCGCATCGTCTCCGTCGGGCGTGTCGGCGTCCGCCGTCTCGCCGTCCATCGCGTCGCCGTCCGTCGCGTCGTCTTCGGCCGCGTCGTCCATGTCGTCCGGTGCGGATTTCGAGGCGCTGTCGCTGCCCGGCGCCGGAGCGCCCTTCTCCTTCTTCCCGTCTTCCTTCGTCCCCTCGGCCTCCTTCTCGGCGGCGGCGACGCCGGAGCGCACCGCTTCGACGATCGCCGCCCGCGTCGGGAAGGTGAGGTCGCTCAGGGCGAAACGGTCGAGGGTGAGGCCGCCGGTGCCCGGCAGCTCGCCGCTGATGCCGGACATCGAGAAGCCGCCGATCGTGCCGCCCCGCCAGCCGTCGAGGCGCAGCTCGCGCACGCCGCCCCTGACGTCGAAGCTGCCGCCGGTGCCGTCCTCGAGGCCCTCGAAGGTGAGGCCGGTCGTCTCCACCTCGTCGACGCCGACGACCTCGAGGGTGGCGAGGAGGGCGTCGGCGACGGCGTCGGCCGGCACCGTGGTCTCCTTCAGGAGGCGGTCGTAGAGCGCGGCGAGCGACACCGCCGGGGCGCCGATGCTGACGCCGCGACTGGCGGTGCGCTCGATGGCGAAGCGGGCGCCGGCGCCCTCCGAGGTGATGCCCTCGATGACCTCGCTCTCGGCCACGATCGCGCGCGGCGCCGGCTGTGGCAGGCCGAAGAAGGCGCGCACCACCGGCAGCAGGTCGTAGCCGGTGTCGGTGACACGGCGCACGGTGCCGCGGACGGCCTGCGCGTTCTTCCCGCCCGGATCGGTCGAGGTCGTCTCGCTGTTCTCGACGACCATCTCGGCGATGCGGCCGTCGACGACGCCGGTGACGCGGGTCGGACCGGACCGCGTCGTCTGTCGGGTCCCCGGCGCCTCGATCACCGTCTCGGTCGTCGCCACCGTCTGCTCGGCCCAGCTCTGCTTCAGTGTCGCCTCGACGAGCGGGCCGAAGCGCGACACCGGCCGCTCCGGATCGTCGACGAGTGCCGGCAGACGCGGCCAGCCGCCGTCGCGCAGCACCATGTCGGTGAAGGTCACGGCGGCGCGCAGCGTCTCCGGCTTGCCCTCGACGGCAGCCTTCAGCTCGAACGTCTGCTCGGGGATCTCGATTCGGGCGGCGCGGTAGCCGTCGGCGGTCTCGACGAGGTCGGTCGCCATGAAGGCGGGCATCGACCAGCGCCCCTCGATCGTCAGCGTCACCGGCTCGACAAGGCCGGTGATGCCGGCCCGGAAGCGGGTGCGGAAGCTGACCTCTAGGTCGCGGCCGATGGTCTTGCCGCCGGCCTCGTCGGTGACGGCGCCGTGGCGCACCGTGAGCCCGTCGATCCCGGCGAGTTCCCCGTACCAGCGCGTCACCGTGTCGGCGCCGTCGGCGAAGGCCGGGCCGCCGGCGGCGAGGAGCGTCAGGGCGCCGGCGGCGACGAGGCTGCGGCTCCGGACGGTGAAGGGTTGGCGCATCGGGGGGTCCTCTTCTGCTCTCGGCCGCGCACCGTCTCACCCCGCGGTGGCGGTTGTCGAGCACCCACTCCGTCGAAGCAGGGCGATTTCCTGCGCCGCCCGGCCGTCGCCGGTCCGGCGCCGCGCTCAGGCGCCCTTGGCGTCGAGCCAGGCGCGGATCAGGGCGCGGTGGCGGGCGCCGTCGAAGCTGGCGAAGTGGCCGCCGTGGACGACGCGGACGTCGAGGTCGAGGAGGCGCTTCATCGACGCGACGTAGTCGTCGGCGTTCGCATGGTACGTGTCCTCGATCAGCGGCCCGTCGTAGAGGATGTCGCCGGAGAACAGGATCCGCGTCGCCGCCTCGTAGAGGGCGATGCCGCCGGGCGAGTGGCCGGGCGTGTGGATCACCGTGAAGTGCCGGTCGCCGAGGTCGATGACGTCGCCGTCGGCGAGGAGCCGCGTCGCCGGCGCCGCCTTCACCGCGTATTCGGTCGAGGCGTAGGGCGCCGGCGGCAGGCCGGTGAAGATGTCGTCGGTGACGTAGGGGTCGGCGAGCGTGTTCGCGCGGGTCGGATGCGCCAGCAACTCGGCCTCGGCGCAGTGGACGCAGCGCTCGGCGAACTCGTGGTGGCAGCCGACGTGGTCGAAGTGGGTGTGGCTCGCCACCGCCACGCACGCCTTCTCGGTGACGAGGGGAACGTAGGTCCTGAGCGAGACGACGCCCATGCCGCTGTCGACCAGCATGTCGCGGTCGCGGCCGCGCACGTGCCAGATGTTGCAGCGGTAGAATTCCTCGATGTGCGGCTCGCAGATGTAGGTGACGCCGTCGTCGAGGCGCTTCGTCGCGTACCAGTCCTCGGGGCGGATGCGCGGCTTCGTCATCGCGGTTGCTCGGCGAGGGCGACGACGCCGCGGGCGTCGAGGGCGAGGGAGACGGTGTCGCCGGCCTTCGCCGCGAGCGCCTGCGGCAGGTGGGCGAGGAGGACGAGGTCGGGCGCCGCGTCGGGGGCGAGCCGGCAGCGGTGGTGGGTGCCGAAGAAGGCGATGTCGAGGATCCGCGCCCGGCCGAGCGCCGCGGTACCCGGCTCGCCGGCGTCGAGGGAGAGGTGCTCGGGGCGGACGGCGAGACGGGCGGCGGCGCCGTGGCGGAGGCCCGCGGCGTTGCCGGCGGCGAGCGGGATCGGCCCGAGCGGCGTCGCCGCGACGAGGTCCGTGTCGGTCGCGAGGATCTCGGCCGGCACCAGGTTCACCTCGCCCATGAAGCCGGCCGAGAACAGCGACCGCGGCTTCAGATAGATCTGCTCCGGCGGGCCGCGGTCCTCGATCCGGCCCCGGTTCATCACCACGATCAGGTCGGCGATCGCCATCGCCTCCTCCTGGTCGTGGGTGACGTGGACGAAGGTGGTGCCGACGCGCCGCTGGATCGCCTTCAGCTCGTCCTGCATCTGCCGGCGCAGCTTCAGGTCGAGGGCGCCGAGCGGCTCGTCGAGGAGCAGCACGTCGGGCTCCACCGCGAGCGCCCGGGCGAGGGCGACGCGCTGGCGCTGGCCGCCGGAGAGCTCGTGCGGCTTCTTCAGCGCCGCCCCGTCGAGGCCGACGAGGGCGAGGAGTTCGCGGGCGCGGGCGTCGCGCTCCGCCCGGCCGACGCCGCGCATCCTGAGCCCGAAGCCGACATTGGCGAGGAGCGTCATGTGCGGGAACAGCGCGTAGTCCTGGAACATCGTCGTCGTCGGCCGCTTCGCCGGCGCTACCCGGGTGACGTCGCGGCCGCCGATCAGGACGCGGCCCTCGCTCGGCGTCAGGAAGCCGCCGAGGATCGACAAGAGCGTGGTCTTGCCGCAGCCCGAGGGGCCGAGCAGCACCGCGAACTCGCCGGCGCCGATCTCGAGGTCGATGCCGTCGAGGGCGGTGAAGCCGGCGAAGCGGTGGCGGATGCCGGAGAGCACGACGTCGGCCGTCATCGGCGGGCCGCCTTTCGGAAGACGAGGAGCTCGAGCGCCACGACGAGCACGATCGAGACGAGGAAGACGACCGAGCCGACGGCGTTGGTCTTCGGGTTGAGGCCGGAGCGCAGCAGGCTCCAGATCTCCACCGGCAGCGTCACGTCGAAGCGCGACAGCAGGAAGGCGATGATGAACTCGTCCCAGGAGAAGGTCACCGACAGGAAGAAGGCGGCGATCAGCCCCGGCGCCAGCATCGGCGTGGTGACGAGGGTCATCACCTGGAACTCGCTGGCGCCGAGGTCGCGGGCGGCGCGCTCGACGTTGATCTGGTGGTCGCCCATCTGGGCGTAGGGGATGGCGAAGCAGAGCGGCAGGTTGATCACCACGTGGCCGATGCCGACGGTGAGGAGCGAACGCGGCACGCCGAGCATGTTGAACATCATCAGGAGGCCGAGGCCGATGATCAGCGTGCTGACCGCGAGCGGCGCCGTGATCAGCGCGCGGGCGAGGAAGCCGCCGGGCGGGCGGAAGCGGGCGAGGCCGTAGGCGGCGAGGAAACCGAGGACGCAGGCGAGCGCCGACGAGACGACCGCGACGACGAGCGAGTTGACGAGCGCCGCGGTGAGCTTCGCGTCGGCGAACACCGCCTGGTACCAGGCGAGCGACGGCCCGTTGAAGGGCGGGATCGGGAACCGCCCGCCCTGGAACGAGAACAGCACCAGCACCGCCACCGGCATCAGGATGAAGCCGTAGAGGACGACGGCGTAGACGACGGCGGCGAGGGTCGAAGGGCGGGGCATCGCTCAGGCCCTCTCGATCTTCAGCCAACGGGCGCAGGCGAGGTAGACGAGCGTCACCACCACCATCAGCACCATCGACAGCGCCGCG
>CALCDT010000013.1 GCA_937900425.1 uncultured Alphaproteobacteria bacterium
CAGCAGCACGACGCCGCGGGCGATCGAGCCCGCGGGGGTCAGAGCCTCGGCGTTGACCGTCGTGTCGCCGACCGTCCCGCGTCCGCCGCGCGACGACCGTTGATTTTCGTCCGAGTCCTGTCGCAGAAACACGGCGCGTTCACCCCCGTGGCGTTCTTCGAACGAGGCGCAGCGCCGGTTTCCGGGGAGGACGTCATGGTGCAGTCGACGGTGGCGTCGTGCCGGCCGGGCTCGGCGAGGAGAGAGTGATGGCAGAGACGGTCGTCGTCGCGGGTACGGGGCAGGGCGGTTTCCAGCTCGCCGCATCGCTGCGCCAGGAGGGCTTCGACGGGCGCATCGTCCTCGTCGGCGACGAGCCGGGCATTCCCTACCAGCGGCCGCCGCTGTCGAAGGCCTTCCTGATGGGCACGTCCTCGGCCGCCGACCTGACGCTTCGGCCGGAGGCCTTCTATCGCGACAACGCCATCGAGGTGGTGCCGGAGACGCGGGTGACGGCGATCGACCGGGCGGCGCGGCGCGTGTCCCTGTCGAGCGGCGGCAGCCTCGACTACGACCACCTCGTGCTCGCCACCGGCTCGCGCAACCGGCCGCTGCCGGTCGAGGGGGCCGATCTCGACGGCGTCTTCTTCCTGCGCACCCTCGCCGACGCCGAGCGGCTCAAGGCGCGCATCGATTCCGTCGGCGAGGCGGTGGTCGTCGGCGCCGGCTTCATCGGCCTCGAGTTCGCCGCGGTGGCGGCGAAGCACGGCATCAGGGTGACGGTGCTCGAGCTGGCGCCGCGGGTGATGGCGCGCGTCGTCTGCGAGGCGGTCTCGGCCGCCTTCGACGCGGCCCACCGGCAGGCCGGCGTCGACATCCGCTACGGCACCGCCGCCGCCCGCTTCGTCGGCGAGGGTGGCAAGGTCGTCGCCGTCGAGACGACGACGGGCGAGCGCATCGGCGCGGATCTCGTCGTCATCGGCATCGGCGTGCTGGCGAACGACGAGCTCGCCGCCGAGGCAGGACTCGCGACGGCCAACGGCGTCGTCGTCGACGCGCAACTGATGACCGCCGATCCGGCGATCTCGGCGATCGGCGACTGCGTCGTCCACCCGAGCCGCTACGCGACGACGCCGGTCCGTATCGAGTCGGTGCAGAACGCCGTCGACCAGGCGAAGGCGGTGGCGGCGCGGATCGCCGGCAAGGGCGGCGCACCCTATGCCGCCGTGCCGTGGTTCTGGAGCGACCAGGGACCGCACAAGCTGCAGACCGCGGGGCTCGCGATGGGCGCCGACGAGGTGGCGCTGCGCGGCGACGTCGACGGGATGCGGTTTTCGGCCTTCGTGTTCCGCGGTGGCCGGCTGATCGCCGTCGAGAGCGTCAACCGGCCCGGCGACCACATGGCGGCGCGCCGTCTGCTCGCCGGCCAGCCGACGCTGACGGCGGCGCAGGCGGCCGACGAGAGCTTCGACCTCAAGGCGCTGGTCGGACGGCCCGGCTGAATTCAGGCGCCGGGCGGCGGATCCGGCGCCGCGTCGATCGCCGCCATGTTGCGCTGCAGCCGGCCGAGGAGGTCGACGAGCACCTGGCACTCCTCCGGCGTCAGGCACGACAGCGCCCGCCGCTCGCGCTCGATCGCCGCGACCACCACCCGGTCGTAGAGGGCGCGGCCGGCCTCGGTCAGCGCCATCTCGCGCCGCCGCGGATCGGCCTCGTCGGGCCTGAGCGTCACCGCGCCGAGCTTCTGCAACTCGCGCACCGAGCGGCTGACGGCGGCCTTGTCCATGCCGATCATCTCGTCGACCTGCGCCGCGGTGATCCACGGCGCGGCGGCGAGCACGACCATCAGCCGCCACTCGACGATGCCGATGCCGAAGTTGCGGCGATAGTGGGTCGAAGCGCTCCGCGACCACTGGTTGGCGATGATGCCGATCATCGCCGGGACGTAGCGGTTGATGGAGAGAGGCGGGCGCCCCGGCGTCGCGACCGGGGTGTCGGCTGAACGGTCGTCGCTGGCCGCATCGATGGTCATTATTCGGCCTCCCAAGGCCGCCCGGAGGTCGGCCACGGCCGGCCCGGCCCGCCGAGATTAGCCGAGGTCCGGTTCGGGCGGGAGAGGGGGGGTGCAACGACCGGTGGAGATCGCTGCAAGCGCCGCGCAAGCCCCGCGGGAGATGCCGATTTACCGGCTGCGGCGACGGGGGGTAGACTTTTCCTGTCGCCAACGATTCGAAAGGAGGTGATCCAGTGTCTCATTGTCACGCACCGCGGTCTCGCGCGGCCTGGATCCTCGCCTTCGCAGGGGTCCGGCTGGGCTGAGTTCGTCCGGCAGGGCCGGTACGCGGTCCGATAATGGAAGGGTCGCCCTCGCGGGCGGCCCTTCTTACATGAGGAGCGCGGAGCGCAACCGTGAGTGCGCTCCCGGCGGCCGGGAGAGCCGCCCAGCATGGAAGCCGTCGATGGCGCCCGTCGTCCTCTACGTCGACGCCGACGCCTGTCCGGTGAAGGACGAGGTCTACCGGGTCGCCGACCGGCACGGGCTGAAGGTGTTCGTCGTCGCCAACGCCTTCATGCGGGTGCCGGACTATCCCCTCGTCGAGCGCGTCGTCGTGCCGGCCGGCGCCGACGCCGCCGACGACTGGATCGCCGAGCGGGCCGGCCCGGGCGCCGTCGTCGTCACCGCCGACATTCCGCTGGCGAGCCGCTGCATCAAGGCCGGCGCGGCTGTGATCGCCCCGAACGGCAAGCCGTTCACCGAAGCCTCGATCGGCATGGCACTGGCGACGCGCAATCTGATGGACGAACTGCGTTCGGCCGGGCAGGTGACCGGCGGCCCGCGGCCGTTCGACCGACAGGACCGCTCGCGCTTCCTTTCCGCCCTCGATACGGCCATCGTCCGGCTGAAGCGGGCGGGCCACGGCTGACGCGGGCCCGGGGCCGGGAGGCCGTCGGGCGGGACCAGATGTTGAGGAATGCCGCCTCTCGCGCGGCGGGGATCGTCGAGATGCACAGCCGCGAAATTCCGTGGATCGAGCCGGTGGTCGTGGCCGAGCGGCTCACCGGGCTGCCTGGTCTCGCCTTCCTCGACAGCGCCCTCGGCCACCGCGAGCTCGGCCGCTTCTCCTACGTCGCCGCCGAGCCGTTCGCCCGCTTCACCGTCCGCGACGGCCGCGCCCGGCTCGACGGAGAGGTGCTCGAAGGCGCGCCGCTCGCGGCGCTGAAGTCGGTGATGGCGCGCTACGCCGTCGACGGCGGCGCCGCGACGAGCGGCCGTGTCGCAGCCGCCGGCCAGTGGGGAACGGTCGCGACCGGCTTCACCCCGTGGGCGGACCGGTTGCCGCCGTTCCGCGGCGGTGCCATCGGCTATGTCGGCTACGAGTTCGGCGCCTACCTCGAGCGGCTGCCGGCCCCGACCGGCCGGCGCCGCGACTGCGACGACCTGTGGTTCGGGCTCTACGACGTCGTCGCCGCTTTCGACCACCTCGATCGGCGCACCTTCCTGATCTCGACCGGCATGCCCGAGACCGATCCGGCGGTGCGGGCGCGACGGGCGACGGAACGGCTCGAGGAACTCGCCGCCCGCCTCGCGGCGCCGGTGCCGGCGCCGCCGCCGGCCAATCCGCCGATCGGCGGCTGGCGCTCCAACTTCACCCGCGAGGCCTTCTGCGCCGCGGTCGAGCGGGTGCGCGACTACATCCGCGCCGGCGACATCTACCAGGCGAACATCGCCCAGCGCTTCGAGGCGCCGCTGCCCGCCGGCTTCTCGCCGTGGGCGTTCTACCGGCGGCTGCGGGCGGCGAACCCGGCGACCTTCGCCGCCTATGTCGACACCGGCGATCTCGTCATCGCCTCCTCGTCGCCCGAGCGCTTCGTCAAGCTCGCCGGCGACCGCGTCGAGGCGCGGCCGATCAAGGGCACCATCCGCCGCTCGCCCGATCCGGACGAGGATCGTCGCCTCGCCGACGCGCTCCTCGCCTCGGCCAAGGACCGGGCCGAGAACGTGATGATCGTCGACCTCCTCCGCAACGATCTGTCGCGGGTCTGCCGGCCGCATTCGGTCGAGGTGCCGGTGCTGTGCGGGCTCGAGACCTATGCCGGCGTCCACCACCTCGTCTCGGCGGTGCGCGGCCGGCTGCGCGAGGGCCTCGACGCCACCGACCTGATCGCCGCGAGCTTCCCCGGCGGCTCCATCACCGGCGCGCCGAAGGTCCGCGCCATGGAGATCATCGCCGAGCTCGAACGCGACGGCCGCGACGTCTATTGCGGCTCGATCGGCTATCTCGGCTTCGACGGGGCGATGGACCTCAACATCGCCATCCGCACCGTCGTCCTCGACGGCGAGACGGCGGTGCTCCAGGCGGGCGGGGGAATCACCCTCCTCTCCGACCCGGATTCCGAGTACGAGGAGACGATGACCAAGGCCGCGCGGGTGTTCGACGCCTTCGCGGCGGAGCCGGCCGAGGCGCGATGATCCTCATCGTCGACAACTACGACTCGTTCGTCTTCAACGTCGCCCGCTATCTCGAGGAGCTGGGCGCGGCGGTGACGACGGTGCGTAACGACGCGATCGACGTCGCGGCGGTGGAGGCGATGGCGCCGGCGGCGATCGTCGTCTCGCCCGGCCCCTGCTCGCCGCACGAGGCGGGCGCCTCCGTCGACATCGTCCGGCGCTTCTCCGGCGAGATCCCGATCCTCGGCGTCTGCCTCGGCCACCAGGTCATCGGTGCGGTGTTCGGCGGCCGCGTCGAGCGGGCCCGGCTGCCGCTGCACGGCCACGCGACGCCGGTGACACACACCGGCCGCGGCCTCTTCGCCGGTCTGCCGTCGCCGCTCTCCGTCGCCCGCTACCACTCGCTGATCGTCACGCCGACGGACGAGATGGACCGCCGTCTCACCGTCGAGGCGGTCTCAGCCGAGGGCGAGGTGATGGCGCTCGCCCACCGCGAGCACCCGACCTTCGGCGTGCAGTTCCACCCGGAATCGGTGCTGACCGAGCACGGCCACGCGCTGTTCCGCAATTTCCTCGCCCGCGCCGGTCAGTGGTCGCAAGATGCTGTGGCTTGACGGCGCCGTTCTCGACGGCAGCGAGGCGACCTTCGACCTTTCGGACCGCGGGCTGCTGCTCGGCGACGGCGTCTTCGACACGCTGAT
>CALCDT010000014.1 GCA_937900425.1 uncultured Alphaproteobacteria bacterium
CATGCGGACGGCGATCTCGCAGTGGCGCACCTCGCTCACCGCCGCGAGCCGCGGCCGCGACGCCAGATGGGCCTGGATCTTCGCTTCGTCGCCGAACAGGATGAACTTCAGATCGGGGCAGCGGACGAGCGCCAGCTCGGCGCCGGGCATCACCACTTCAGGCCCCCGATCGCCCCCCATGACGTCGAGCGACAGGGTGACGGTCTTCGTCATCAATCCGCACCTCGGCTCGCCGGTGCTGTCAACGCGCACCCGGCGCGCCCGGAGCGGCGGCCGGTGGAACATACCCATTTCGAAATGGCTGACAACCGCTTTGTGAACGGCTTCGTCACCGCTTCCTCAGCTTCTCGAGATCGGCGAAGGGAGAGCGCCGGACCGGTTCCTCGACGGTCTCGGCGGGCGGCTCGAACGTCGCCCCCGGCGCCCGCGGATAGGGATCGAGGCCGAGCACCAGATGCTCCAGCACCAGCGCCCCGACGTCGATCTCGTTGCCTTCGAGCGGCTCCGGCGGATCGCTCTCGTCGACGGTCACGTCGATCTCCGCCGCCGCTGCCGCCGGCCGTACGTCGACCGGCGCGTAGGTCACGTCGATCGTCTCGCGCACGCTGCCGGCGACCGGCTCCAGCGTCACCACGCAGCTCTGCACCACGTCGGCGGCGATCTCGCCTTCGACGCGGAAGCCGCGCTTCTGCGGCCGCACGGTGAGCGTGCCGGCGAGCCGGTCGAGGCCGACGAGATCGAGCTCGGCGGCGATCGCCGCGCGCTCCTCGGACGTCGCCGAGATCGGCACCGTCAGGCCCGACGGCGGCACCTCGTGGACGCGGACGATGCGGGGCAGGGGGCCGCTCATGCCGCGCTCTCCGCCGCCAGCGGTTCGGGGAAGGCGATCCGCCCCTCGATCACGTCGGCCGTCGCCGTCTCGGCGAGCGCCGCCGCCGCGGCGACGACGTAGGCGGCGAGCCGGCCGACCGTCGGCGGGGCGCCGTCGGGGAAGACGTTGCGGGCGAGGGCGTCGGTCAGCCGCGCCGCGTCGCCGGCGTCGAGGGCGCCGACATAGACGTCGAGGCGGCCGTAGAAGGCCTCGGCCATCTTCTTGATCCGCTTCGGCACCGACAGGTCGCCGACGCCGAGTTCGCGGAGGCTGCGGTCCATGTCGGCCATGAACAGGTCGAACAGCGCCTGCGACCGCTCGGCGACGGCCGGCGGCTCGCCGCGCAGCCGGCGGAACACCAGCACGGCGTGCAGCACGATCATGTCGAAGCGCCCGTCGAGCGTGTCGGGCACGCCGATCCCGGCATAGAGCGCCGGATGCCGTGCCTGCGCCACGATCGCCCCGTAGAGCGCGAATGGCTCCTCGACGGAGCGCCGGAACAGTCTGAAGACCATTGCAAGAACCGGTTGACGCCCGCGGCGCGATCCGTATCCCTTCGGAACCCGGTTCGCCGGCAGCCGGACGCATAGACGAGACGGACCTGTAACGCAGATGTACGAGACAGCCAAGGCACGGCCTCCCGCGGCGGCGACGACGAAGGCGGGCGGTCTGCTCGGCCGGCTCGTGCCCGCCACCCTCCTCGTCGCCGGCCTCGCGCTCGGCGCCTGCACCCAGGAGACGCTGAACCGCGGCTACGTCATCACCCCGGAGGCGCTCGCCCAGGCGCCGGTCGGCTCCAGCCGCGAGCAGGTGCTGCTCGCCCTCGGCTCGCCCTCGACCACCGGCACGATGGGCGGCGAGGTCTTCTACTACATCTCCGAGAAGGAGGTGCGCACCGTCGCCTTCATGAACCCGCAGGTCGTCGACCGGCGCATCCTCGCCGTCTATTTCGACGAGGACGGCCGCGTCCGCGAGATCGCCGAATACGGCCTTCAGGACGGCAAGGTGTTCGACTTCATCGCCAAGAAGACGCCGACCGGTGGTGCCGACTTCGGCTTCATCGGCCAGGTCCTGCGCGGCGCCACCGCCCTCGGTCCGAAGCCGTTCTGACCGCTCGAATCCCTTCCGGCGGCGCGGCGCGGTCCGCGCCGCCGTTCCCGCCCTCCCGCCGCGAGATCCGCATGAGCCGCCTCGACGCCTTCCTCGCCCGTCTCAACGCCCAGAAGGCGATCCTCGAGCACATCGCCCGCGAGATCGCGACCGTGCCCGGCCCGGTGCTCGAGCTCGGCCTCGGCAACGGCCGCACCTACGACCACCTGCGCGAGATCCTGCCCGGCCGCGAGATCTTCGTCTTCGACCGGGCGGTCTCCGCCCACCCGGCCTCGATCCCCGACGGCGACCACATGATCGTCGGCGAGATCCGCGAGACGCTCGCCTTCTGCGGCCCGCGCATCGGCGCCGCCGCCGCCTTCGTCCACTGCGATCTCGGCACCGGCGACCCGACCGCCGACCTCGCCAAGGCGTTCTGGCTGGCGCCGCTCGTCGCCGAGCGCACGGCGTCCGGCGGCTACGTCGCCTCGGGCATCGTCCTCGAGCTGCCGGACTTCGACGAGCTGCCGCTGCCGGAGGCGGCGCGGGCGAGCCGCTACCGCCTCTACCGCAAGCGCTGAGCGGCGGCCGGAACGTCCGATGAGCCGCCTCGACAGCTTCATCCGCCGGCTCACCGCCCAGAAGATCCTGATCGAGCACGCCGTCGGGCTGATCGCCGACGTCCCCGGCCCGGTGCTGGAGCTCGGTCTCGGCGCCGGCCGCACCTACGACCACCTGCGCACCCTGCTGCCGGAGCGCGAGATCTTCGCCTTCGACGTCGTCCTCGTCGCGCCGCCCGACCTCGTCCCCGACGGCCACCACATGATCATGGGCGAGATCGCCGAGACGCTCGCCTTCTGCGGCCCGCGCGTCGGCGCGCCGGCGGCGCTCTTGCACAACGACATCGGCTCCGGCGACGAGATCTTCAACGCCGCCACCCGCGCCTGGCTGGCGCCGCTGGTGCCGCCGCGGATGGCGTCCGGAGGCATCGTGCTGACGAGCTTCACGATGGACCTGCCCGGCTTCGACAAGCTGCCGAACCCGCCCGGCGTCGCCGCCGACCGCTACCACATCTACAGGGCGCCCTGAGGCGGGCCGGACCGATGAGGGTGGACGCGCCCCCTGACGGCCGGCGGCAGCAGCGACCACGCCCCCCGGTTGACCTGCCGCGCCGGCAGGCCCACAACCGCCGTCCCGAAGACCCGCCGAGGCTTGCCGTGACCGACCTTCTCGCTTCCATCTCCGAGGCCGCCCGGGCCGCGCCGGAAAGCGGCATCGTCGCCGTCTTCAACTACGGCCGCCACAAGGACGGGCTGATCCCGCTGTGGGTCGGCGAGGGCGACATGCCGACGCCGGCCTTCATCAGCGAGGCGGCGACGCGGGCGCTCGCCGCCGGCGAGACCTTCTACACCTACCAGCGCGGCATCCCGCAGCTCCGCCAGGCGCTCGCCGCCTACCATGCGCGGCTGTTCGGCCGGCCGTTCTCGCCGGAGCGCTTCTTCGTCACCACCGGCGGCATGCAGGCGGTGCAGATCGCCATGCGGATGATCGCCGGGCCGGGCGACGAGGTGATCGTGCCGACGCCGACCTGGCCGAACCTCGCCGCCGCCGTCGGCCTCGCCAACGGCCGGCCGGTGTCGGTGCCGCTCGACTTCTCGCCCGACGGCTGGCGGCTCGACGTCGACAAGCTCGCCGCCGCCATCGTCCCCGGCCGCACCCGCGGCATCCTGATCAACTCGCCGTCGAACCCGACCGGCTGGACCGCCGATC
>CALCDT010000015.1 GCA_937900425.1 uncultured Alphaproteobacteria bacterium
GAGGTTGTGGCCGCCGACCAGCTTGATGGCGAAGTCGGCGTGGCCGTCGCCGTCGGCGTCGCCGAGCACCATGGTGTGGCTCCCGCCGGTCCGGTAGACGAGCTCGCCCGCCTGGCCGGACAGCTTGCCCTCGCCGGCGAACTCGAACGAGCCGACGCCCTTGATCTCGATGCCCGAGAGGTCGATCAGGTCACCGTCGCCGAAGTCCTTGATGACGTCGCGGTTCGAGGCGAGCGAGTCGCGGAGGCTGTTGTAGACGAAGGCGTCGTTGCCGGCGCCGCCGGTCAGCACGTCGCGACCGAAGCCGCCGATCAGGGTGTCGTCGCCCGCCTCGCCGAGGAGACGGTCGGCGCCCTTGCCGCCGTCGAGGACGTTGTCGCCGGCGTTGCCGCGGAGGAAGTTGGCGCCCTTGTTGCCGGTGCCGTCGATGTCCTCGTCACCGAGCAGGCGGAGCTGCTCCACGTTCGCCGACAGGGCGAAGCTCACCGTCGACTTGACGGTGTCGTAGCCGGCGTCCTTGGCCTCGACGACCCGGTCACCCGTGTTGTCGACGAAGTAGAGGTCGTCGCCGTTGCCGCCGGCCATCCGGTCGGCGCCGGCGCCGCCGTCGATGACGTCGTTGCCGTCGTAGCCGAAGACCTTGTCGTCGAACGCGGTGCCGACATAGCTGTCGTTGCCGGCGCTGCCGTGGAAGATCTGCGCCTGCGAGGCGAACAGGTCGTAGAGATACTCGTAGTCACCGGCGGCGGCGGCGTCCCACGTCAGCATCAGCGGGTTGCCGATGCCGGAGCCCGGCAGAACGCTGAGATCGAGGCCGGAGACGGTCAGCTCGGAGGTGTAGCCGGTCAGGATGCCGTCGGCGTTCTTGGCGGTGTCGGGGTTCGACAGCGCGAACGTCATGGTGTCGAGCTGGCCCGAGATGCCGTGGCCGTACGACGGGCCGTAGTGGATGTAGTCGTAGGCGAGCGCGTCGCCGTCGAAGACGACGAGGTTGTCGGTCGCCGTCCCTTCCGAGTCCTCGTAGGAGAACACCGCCTGCGGGCCGTTCATATAGAACGTCCGGCCGTAGAACGTGTCCGGCGTCCCGCCGTTGAACTCGTAGCCGCCGGACGACAGGCCGGCAAAGTAGCTCGACAGATAGCTGTTGTAGTTGATGCCAGACACGTCGCCGGCGCGGATCGTGATCGCCATGTATTCGTTCCTCGCTAAGGGTGTCCGGCGTCAGCCAGAGCCGGACCGATGAAATCCCGCGCCATCGCCTTTATGGATATTTCCGCGCGTGGTCAAAGGCTTTGCGCAACTTCTTAATTAGATGAATTACAGTCTTTATTTATACTTGTTCCAAAAAACACCGTGCGCGGCCACGCGGGCGGCCATTCCCGCCGAGCCAAGCGCGTGACCGCCCCCCGCCTCCGACCGGGTTTCACGGATCCGTGCCCGGGCCGAGCCGAGGCGCCTCGGCCGAAGCGACCGATCCGTTCTCGAAAAGCTCTAAATTTCACGGACTTGACTCGGTCGAGGGCGGCTTCTAGCGTCCGGCCGCCGCTGCGAATGCTTCGTAGGTTCAATCGCGCGGCTCAGCCAGCGACAGCGCCCGCCGCCAAGCCAGCCACGCACGCGTAGCAGTAACCGCATCGCCGTCCGCCCTCCGGCGGACGCCGGCACGGGGAGTTGGGATCGATGGGGCAGCGGGCGCGACAGGGTCGGCCGGAATCACGCGGCTGGCGCGGTGCGCTGGTCGGGCTGTCGGTCGCCATCGCCCCGGCGGCGGCACACGCCCAGGACGCCGTCGATCCGGCCCAGGAGATCGCCCCCGTCGAGGTGGCGCCGGCCGACGGCACCGGCGCTTCCGGCTCCGAGGTGATGCTCGACGCGATCACCGTGCGCAGCGTCCGCGCCGGGCCGGAGGACGGCACGCCGACCTCGACCTCGGTGCTCGACCGCGGCACGGTGATGACCGAGACCCAGCCGGACCGGGTCTCCGACTTCCTTGAGCTGGTCCCCGGCGTCACCACCTCGGAATCGCCCGGCGACCCGGCCACCGCGATCAACATCCGCGGCCTGCAGGACTTCGGCCGCGTCAACGTGACGATCGACGGCGCCCGGCAGAACTTCCAGACCTCCGGTCACGGCGCCAACGGCGTCTTCTACTTCGACCCGGAGATGCTCGGGCAGGTGCAGGTCACCCGCGGCGCCACCGCGACCGCCGAGGGCGCCAGCCAGATCGGCGGCGTCGTCGCCTTCGACACCCTGACCGCCGACGACGTGCTCGACGCCGACCGGATCGCCGGCGCCCGAGCCAGGATGCGCTACGGCTCCAACGGCGACGAGGTGATGGGCCACACCGAGTTCGCCACCCGGATCGGCGACGCCTTCGACCTCGTCGCCGCCGGCACGGCGAAGCGCGACGACGACTACCGCGACGGCAACGGCGACGTCGTCCCGGAGTCCTGGGACGAGATGCTGAGCGGCCTCCTCAAGGCGCGCTGGCGGCCGACCGACGAGCAGCAGATCACCGCCTCGGCGCTGCTCTACCGCGCCCGCTACGACGCCGGCGGCGGCCTCTCAGGCAACACCGTGCGGCGGACCTCCGCCAAGTCGGACACCTACAGCCTGCGCTACCGCTACACGCCGGCCGACACGCCGTGGGTCGACCTCGGCGTCAACGCCTACTTCAACGACAGCGCCACCCATCAGACCGACGAGACCGGCTCCAACATCGGCAGCAAGCGCAGTTTCGACCTCGACACCACGGGCCTCGATGCGGCCAACACCAGCCGCTTCGAGACCGGCCCGTTCGCTCACGCGCTGAGCTACGGCGTCAACGCCTTCCACGACGCCATGAAGAGCACCGACGAGGCGGGCAGCGCCAACCTCTACACGCCGTCGGGCCAGCGCACCGTCTACGGCGGCTTCATCGAGGACCGCATCGGCCTCGGCTGGTTCGAGCTGATCCCGGCGCTGCGCTACGACCGGTTCGAGCTCTCCGGCAACGGCACTTCGAACTCCGGCGGCGCGCCGTCGCCGAAGGTCACTTTGGCGGTGACGCCGGTCGAGCAGCTGACGCTGTTCACGAGCTACGCCGAGGCGTGGCGGGCGCCGACGATCACCGAGACGCTGATGGCCGGCTTCCCCCCGCCGCCGGCGGTGTTCGAGTTCCTGCCGAACCCGAACCTGAAGCCGGAGACGGCGCACGAGGTGCAGTTCGGCGCCAACGTCCGCTTCAACGACGTCGCCATGGACGGCGACCAGTTCCGGATGAAGATCGTCGGCTACCACAACGTCGTCGACGACTACATCGCCCAGGTGCGGGTGATCGATACCTCGAGCGGCCCGCCGATCGTCGCCGAGCAGTACCAGAACCTCGACCGCGTCCACCTGTGGGGCGGCGAGATCGAGGCGACCTATGACGCCGGATTCGCCTTCGTCAGCGTCGCCGGCCAGATCGTCGACGGCTTCGAGGACGACCGGAAGAACGGTCTGCACAAGAAGCTCTACTCGATCCCCGCCGACCGCGTCGTCACCACTCTCGGCGTCCGCGCCCTCGAGGACCGGCTCCTCGCCGGCGTCCGCATCGCCGCCTACGGTGCCGTGGAGGACGTTCCGTCCGGTTCCACGCCGGCCGGCGGCTACACCCTCTTCGACATCTTCGCGGCCTACGCGGTGAACGACCGCCTGACCGCCAACCTGCAGGTCGAGAACCTCTTCAACCGGCAGTACCAGCAATATCTCGACCTCGCGACGACGCCGGGCGCCGGCATCAACGCCAAGCTCTCCGTGAGTGTCAAGCTCTAAGTCGCCGGAGACGGTGTCTCCGGTCCCAGCCAGCCCATCGCCAGCAAGGAAACTCCCATGTTCATCGCCATGAATCGCTTCAAGGTCCGCCGCGGCGAGGAAGCCGCATTCGAGCGCATCTGGCAGGAGCGGAACATCTACATCGACCGGGTGCCGGGCTTCCACGCCTTCCACCTGCTGCGCGGCGCCACCACCGACGAGTACACGCTGTTCTCCACCCACACGCTGTGGGACGACCGCGGCGCCTTCGAGGCGTGGACCCGCTCGGAGGCGTTCGAGAACTCGCACCGCAATGCCGGCCGCGGCATGTCGTACGTGCTCGGCCATCCCGAGTTCGAGGGCTTCGACATCCTCCAGGAAGTGCTGCCGGCCGAAGACGTCGCGGCCTGATCGCGGTCGCCGCAGGGCGTGGTGGCGGGCGCCGGACGGTGCCCGCTGCACGTGCATCGGGCACCGAAATGCAGTATTTCATCGACACCGGCGTCGCACTGGGCGGCGCCGCTTCTGTTCGGGGTTGGGCATGACGGCACTGCCGGCGGGACGCTCGCCGATCGCACGAGCCTTCGCCGCGTCGCGGGCGACGATCGGCTCGATCGCGGTGTTCAGCTGCGTCATCAACGTGCTGGTGCTCACCGGTCCGCTCTTCATGCTGCAGATCTACGATCGCGTCATGGCGAGCCGATCGACGCCGACGCTGATCGCTCTCGGCATCCTCGTCCTCGTCCTCTACGCCTTCATGGGCGTGCTGGAGGCGATCCGCCACGCCGTGCTGGTGCGCATCGGCCACCGGCTCGACGAGATCGCCGGCTTCCCCGCATTCGAGGCCTATGTGCGGGCGCCGCTGCAGCGCGGGCCGATGGCCGAAGCGATCCGCCCGATCCGCGACCTCGACCAGGTCCGCCAGGCGATCGCGGGGCCTGGCGTCATCGCCCTCTTCGATCTGCCGTGGATGCCGGTCTATCTCGGCGTCCTGTTCCTGTTCCACCCGGTCATCGGCTTCGTCGGCATCGCCGGCGCGGTGATCCTGCTCGCCATCGCCATCGGCACCGAGGTCGCC
>CALCDT010000016.1 GCA_937900425.1 uncultured Alphaproteobacteria bacterium
GGACCATCGCCCCGATCAGGGTGAGGGCGATGATGACGACGGCGACCGCCGAGATCGACGGGTCGATGCCGAAGCGCACCTTGGAGGCGAGGACCGTGGTGAAGGTCGAGCCGGAGACGATGGTGAAGACCGTCGTGTTGTAGTTCTCGACCGAGGCGAGGAAGGCGAGCACGGCGGCCGAGCCGATCGCCGGGCGCAGGAACGGCAAGAGGATCCGGCGGAACGCCTGGCCGGGCGTCGCGCCGAGATCGAGGGCGGCCTCGGTCAGCGTCCGGTCGAAGCGCTGCAGCCGGGCGAGGAAGATCAGCATCGCGTAGGCGGCGATGAAGGTGACCTGGCCGAGGACGGTGAGGAAGGTGCCCGAGTGGAACAGCGAGCCGGGGCCGGCGCCGAGGGCGGTGGCGACGCGATCCCAGAAGATCAGGGTGGAGATGCCGATGACGACGCCCGGCGCCAGCAGCGGCGTCAGCAACACCGCGTAGAGCACCGGCCGCAGCCGCTCGCCGACCTCCGATAGGGCGACGGCGCCGGCGAGGCCGACGGGGGTGGCGACGAGGACGACGCCGGCGCCGATGACGAGGCTGTTGCCGAGCCCTTCGAGCAACCGGCGGTCGCTCATCAGCTTGCCGAACCAGGCGGTGGTGAAGCAGTCCCACGGCGCGAGGCGCGGGAACGGCGACGAGTTGAACGCCGTGACGACCATGATCACCAGCGGTCCGAACAGGAAGGCGAAGAACAGCAGGCAGTAGCCGGCGCCGAGCGCCCGGGCGCCGAGATCGGAGAGGCGCGGCAGCGGCAGCGCCCGGACCGGGATCGCGCCGTCGGCCACGCTCACTTGCCGATCTCCCCGATCGACACCCGGAAGACGCGCATGACGAGGAAGACGAAGGCCATGCAGACGACGAGGAGCACCAACGCGTAGGCCGAGCCGCGCGGCCAGCTGCCGCCTTCGTTGAACCACTGGTAGACGAGCTGGGTGAACCACAGGCTCGACGGCCCGCCGAGGATCTGCGGCGCGGCCAGCGCCCCGGCGGTGAGCATGAACACCATGGTGGCGCCGGAGGCGATGCCGGGCTTCGCCATCGGCAGCACGACGCGCCAGTGCACCCGCCACCACGACGCGCCCATGTCGCGCGCCGCCTCGATCTGGTTGCGGTCGAGGGCTTCGACGGCGTTGTAGATCGGGAAGATCATCAGGAGCACGTAGGCGTAGGTGAGACCGGCATAGAGCGCGACGTCCTCGCGGATTAAGTCGACCGGCGTCTCCCACAGGCCGAGGCCGCC
>CALCDT010000017.1 GCA_937900425.1 uncultured Alphaproteobacteria bacterium
GACGGCGCGGGCTTTCGCGAGGCGCCGCGGCGGCGGCGGCGCTGGCGGCTGTCCAGCGCCCGGATCTCGCGCGTCGCCTCGTCCTACGCCTTCTCCTCGCTGACGCGGCGCATCCTCGTCCTCAACCTCGCCGCCCTCGTCGCTCTCGTCTCCGGCATCCTCTATCTCAACCAGTTCCGGGCCGGGCTAATCGACGCCCGGGTCGAGAGCCTGCTGACCCAGGGCGAGATCATCGCCGGTGCCATCGCCGCCTCGGCGACGGTGGAGACCAACGTCATCACCATCGATCCCGACAAGCTGCTGCAACTCCAGGCCGGAGCCGGCGTGCCGGGCCTCGACGAGAACCCGCAGAGCCTCGACTTCCCGATCAACCCGGAGCGGGTCGCGCCGATCCTGCGCCGCCTGATCTCGCCGACGCGGACGCGGGCGCGGATCTACGACCGCGACGGTGCGCTGCTGCTCGATTCGCGCTTCTTCTATTCGCGCGGCCAGGTGCTGCGCTTCGACCTGCCCCCGCCCGGCAACACCGCCGAGGGCCTGCTGTCGCGCTGGTGGTCGGACCTCAAGTTCTGGATCCGCCGCGGCGACCTGTCGGTCTACGAGGAGCGGTCGAATTCCGACGGCAAGGGTTATCCCGAAGTCGCCACCTCGCTGACCGGCTCGCCGGCCTCGGTGGTGCGGGTCAACGAGCAGGGCGAACTGATCGTCTCGGTCGCGGTGCCGGTGCAGCGCTCGCGCGCGGTGGTCGGCGCCCTGCTGCTGTCGACCCAGGGCGGCGACATCGACGCCATCGTCGAGGCCGAGCGCCTCGCCATCTTCCGGGTGTTCCTCGTCGCCGCCGGCGTCACCGCGGTGCTGTCGATCCTGCTCGCCGGCACCATCGGCGCGCCGCTGCGCCGGCTGTCGGCGGCGGCCGACCGGGTCCGCCGCAGCGTGCGCACCCGCGCCGAGATCCCCGACTTCGCCGACCGCCAGGACGAGATCGGCCACCTCGCCCGCTCGTTCCGCGACATGACCAACGCGCTCTACAATCGCATGGAGGCGATCGAGCGCTTCGCCGCCGACGTCTCCCACGAGCTGAAGAACCCGCTGACCTCGCTGCGCAGCGCCGTCGAGACGCTGCCGCTGGCCAAGACGCAGGCGAGCCGCGACCGCCTGCTCGAGATCATCCAGCACGACGTCCGCCGGCTCGACCGGCTGATCACCGACATTTCCGACGCCTCGCGGCTCGACGCCGAACTGGCCCGCGAGGATGCGGCACCGGTGGCGGTCGACGTGCTGCTCGAGAGCGTCGTGCGGATCGCCGGCGAGAGCGGCCGGGAAGGGGCGGCGCCGGTGCGGCTGACGCTGCCGGGCGAGGCCGAGCGGCGCAAGCTCGTCGTGCTCGGCCACGACAGCCGGCTCGGCCAGGTCGTCACCAACCTCATCGACAACGCCCGCTCGTTCTCTCCGCCCGGCGACACGGTATCGATCCGCGCCCGGCGCGAGGGCGGCGACGTCGTCATCCTCGTCGACGACGAGGGACCGGGCATCCGGCCCGACGCCATCGAACGGATCTTCGAGCGTTTCTACACCGACCGCCCCGACGGCGAGAGCTTCGGCAACAACTCCGGCCTCGGCCTGTCGATCTCCCGCCAGATCGTCGAGGCCCACCGCGGCACGATCCGCGCCGAGAACCGCCACGACGTGGCCGACCCGCGCAAGGTGCTCGGCGCCCGCTTCGTCGTCACCCTGCCGGCCGAGCCGTGACGGCGCAGCCGCCCGTGCCGGCGATCCACGGCAGCTGCGTCGCGCTCGGCGCCGGCGGGGTATTGATCCGCGGCCGGGCCGGCGCCGGCAAGTCGCTGCTCGCCCTCGTGCTGCTCGACCACGAGCCGGCCGGCCGCCTCGTCGCCGACGACCGGGTGCTGGTCACGGCCGGACCGTCCGGCCTCGTCGCCGCCGCGCCGCCGGCGATCGCCGGGCTTCTCGAACTGCGCGGCTTCGGCATCCTGAGGCTCCCCCACGTTTCGCCCGCCCCGATCGATCTCGTCGTCGACCTCGGCAACGTCGGGACGGCGGAGGGGGATGGGGACGAGGATCGGGACGGTGTTCACGACGGGGGCGACGGCCGGCCACCCCGCCTGCCGACCGCGGCGCAACGCGGCGTTCGCCTGCTCGGGCGCAGGCTGCCGCGGCTGGCGCTGCCCGCCGTCGGGGCCGGGCTCGACTTCGCCGCCGCCGCCGCCGCGGTCCGTGCCGCCCTCGCCTTCGCCCCGCTCGCGACGGATTGAACGCCGCTTCACCCGATCGTCGCGAGTTTGGCCTTGCGCTTTGCCGTTCGACGACGATGATGACCGCCCACGACTGGAAACCGTGGCGGCCTTGTGGCATTGATGCGCCCACGCCGCGCGACAACGGGGCCGAAGCCAGCCGGCGGCGAGCGGTGAGTCCACCGGCCTCGGTCCGGACGGAGGCCTTCGACGATCCGGTCGCGGCGAACGAAGGGAAGGGTCGGCGGCGCAGCCGGTCCGTGTTCGGGAGTGTCGTCCACGATGATCGGACTGGTTCTCGTGACCCATGGCCGCCTCGCGGATGAATTCCGTTCGGCGCTCGAGCACGTCGTCGGGCGCCAGGTCCAGCTCGAGACGATCTGCATCGGCCCGGAAGACGACATGGAGCGCCGGCGCCAGGACATCCTCGACGCGGTCGGCCGGGTCGAGACCGGCGACGGCGTCGTCCTGCTCACCGACATGTTCGGCGGCACCCCCTCCAATCTCGCGATTTCGGTGATGGACCACGACGCCATCGAGGTGATCGCCGGCGTCAACCTGCCGATGCTGATCAAGCTCGCCAGCGTGCGCGCCGACAAGGCCCTCGCCGACGCGGTGACCGAGGCCCGCGACGCCGGCCGCAAATACATCAACGTCGCCAGCCAGGTGCTGTCGGGACAATGACCGACGAGCCGGCCAGTGCGGGCGGCGGAAGCCGCGAGCTGCGGATCTGCAACCGCAAGGGCCTCCACGCCCGGGCCTCGGCCAAGTTCGTCCAGTGCGTCGACCGTTTCGACGCCGAGGTCGCCGTCAGCAAGGACGGCCAGACCGTGTCCGGCTCCTCGATCATGGGGCTGATGATGCTCGCCGCCGGCATCGGCTCGTCCATCACCGTCACGGTCTCCGGCACCGAGGCCGACGCCGCCCTCGCCGCCATCGCCGATCTCGTCGGCAACCGCTTCGGCGAGGACGAGTGACATCCCGCTCGGGAAGTTCGGACTCCTCGGAAATTCACGAAGTCACGGCGTGACCGGCCGGCGCCGCTTCAGGCTTGCCCGCACGCTCGACGTCCCGACACGTCGGGATCTTCACGTCGGGATCTTCGGAGGTTGGTATGATCCCCGAGGCGGTCCTCCGCCGCCGGAGCCGGCGCCGGGTCGCCGGAGAGATCCGCAGACCCCGACCGCGCCCTCAAGTCCCGCCTGCGCCGGTTCAGCCCGCCGCGCGCTCGCGCTCGCCGCCCCCGGCGAGCCGGGCGCGCACCCGCCGGACGAACTCGGCCGCGACGCCGGCGTCGTAGACCGCGAGCTCCGCCAGATCCGCGGCCGCCGCCTCGGGCAGGGGACGCGGCTCGTCGAGCGCGCCGTAGTCGACGTCGTCGAAGACGATGCCGAAGTGGCGACGCAGCTTTCTCAGATCCTGCCGGCTGCGGTGGTCGATCAGCAGCCGGACCTCCTCGCGCAGCCGCGGCCGGCTGACCGGCAGGTCCGCCTCCTCCGCCCGGAGCGCGGCGAGGATGCGGGCGTCGCGCCGGGGGCCGCCGCGCGTGCCCGCCGCGACGTCGGCACGGCGGATCTCCCAGAGCGCGGCCATCGCCTCCGCGCTGAGGCTGTCGTTGGCGCGCTGCGGCTCCGCCGGAAGCGAGAGGCCGTGATCGCGGTCGACGAAATCGAGGAAGTCGCGGGTGATGTCGCCGCCGACCAGCGACGAGACCTGGAATGTCCGCATCGTGACGGCATCGCCGAACACGGCCGAAAGCGCCGCGTGGGTCCGCATCGCGCGCGAGGCGAAGGTGCGCGCATCGATCAGCCGTGGCTCGGTCTTCAGCTTCTGCTGGAGCTGCGAGAGGAACCGGCCCGCCGGCGAACGGACGTAGAGGACGATCTCCGGCCTCTCGCCGAACCGGAGGGCGACGTCGCGCAGGCGCGCCAGCGAGCCCTCGTCGAAGGCGGAGAAGCCCTCGCAGGAGAGAATGGTGGTGAGGCCGGCGGCCCGGGCCGCCCGCGCCTCCTCGGCGAAGGGACCCTCGAGGAAGAGCCGGTAGCCGTCGATGTGGGCGGCGTCGAGGGAGCGGGCGCCCTGACCCCAGACCTCCGGGGCGGCGACCAGCGGCGTCAGGAAGGCGTGGTTGAGACCGTCGCCCGGGCGGCGCGGATAGCACAGGCCGTGGTCCGGCAACTCGTCCGCCCGCGTCGAGAGGACCTTCTGCAGCGCCGTCGAGCCCGTCTTGGTCTGGCCGGCGTGGATGACGACGCGCATGGGGGCTTCGGCCTCGATCCGTTCGCCCGACCGCTCGCGCCGGGCCTCGACGACCCTTCCATAGACGCCGCGGGCGCGGAATGCAAAAGACGGAAGAGCCCGGCTCAGCGGACCGGTCGCGCCGCGCGCCAGGCCTCCAGTGCCTGCGGCGTGTCGAGGTCGAGGGCGGCCTCGGCGCCGGCCGCGACCTCGACCACCGCGTCGGGGTTGGCCGCGATCACCGCCCGGGCGCCGACGTCGCCGGTGACGGCGGAAAGGTCGGCGAAGAAACGGCGCGACCACAGCACCGGGTTGCCGCGGCGCCCCTCCGTCACCGGAACGGCGATCAGGGCGCCGGCGGCGGGGTCGTAGGCGGCGATCAGCCGGTCGATCAGGTCCGGCGAGACGTCCGGCATGTCGGCGAGCAGCACCACGGCGGCTTCCGCCTCCGCCGGCACCGCGGCGATGCCGGCCTTCAGCGAGGTCGAGAGACCATCGGCGAAATCGGGATTGCGGGCGAAGGCGACGGGAAGGCCGGCGAGCGCCGCCTCGACCTCGCCCGCCATGTGGCCGGTGACGACGGTGACCGAAGCGGCGGCGCTGGCGAGGGCCGCCTCGACGGCGCGGCGGACCATCGGAACGCCGGAGGTCTCGGCGAGCAGCTTGTTGGTGGCACCCATCCGGGTCGAGCGGCCGGCGGCGAGCACCAGCGCGGCGACGACCGGGCGGTGGCGATCCTCGACGCGCGCCTCGCCGCCGCGCGGGGCCGGGCGGGTGACGATGTCCATCAACAGGCCGCCGACGCCCATGCCGACGATGTCGGCCGCCGTGACGTCGGCCCCGGCGAGCAGGCGTTCGAGCACGAAATCGAAGCCGTTCTCGCGCGGACTGCGGGCGCAGCCGGGGGCGCCCAGCACCGGGCGGCCGTGGAGGTCGCCGAGCAGCAGCAGGTTGCCGGGATCGACCGGCATGCCGAAGTGGATCGTGCGGCCGCCGGCGGCGGCGAGGCCCGCCGGCACCACGTCGGCGGCGTCGGTGATCGCCGAAGCGCCGAAGACGACGACGAGGTCGGCCTCGACGCTCGCGAGCGCCGCCGCAACCGCGCCGGCCTGGTGGGCGACGCGGAGGTCCGCGACGATGACGGCACCTGCGGGAGCGAGGCGCGCGGCGAGCACCTTCAGCGTCTTCTCCACGGTGCTCGGCTTGAGGCTCGGCAGCAGCGTCGAGATCACCGCGACGCGCAGCGGCAGCCACGGCCGCACCGCGACGACCGCACGGCCCGCCGCCTCGGCCTCGGCCGCGGCGACCGCCGCCTCGGGCACCGAAAAGGGGATGATCTTGACCGTCGCCACCATCCGCCCGGCCTCGACGCCGCGACGGTCGGCCCGGGTCGCGAGCGTGATGCCGGGATCGAGCCGGTTGACGGCGTCGACGGCGGCGCGGTCGATCTCGAGCAGGCCGGCGACGTCGGCGAAGAGATTGGCCCGGCCGGTCGCCGCCGCCTCGACGGCGACGCCGGGTCCGGCGAGGGCGGCGGCGAGGCGCGCTGCGGCCTCGTCCTCGTGGACGTCGCCGGGCTCGAGCCGCGCCGCCGGCACCGCCGAAAAGCCGGCGGCGCGCAGTCGTGCGATCTCGGCGGCGCCGAGGCGGGTGCCCTTGCGCAGGGTGCCGGCGGCGTCGAGGGCGTGCATCAGGATGGCGCCGTCGGCCTCGTCGAGCGGGGTCGGGCCGATCCGCACGGCTCAGCCCCTCGCGAGCGGCGAGCGGCGCAGCGCCGCGACGATCTCGGCCATCACCGCGACGGCGATCTCGGCCGGGCTCGCCGCGCCGATCGCAAGGCCGATCGGGGCGTGGATGCGATCGAGCGCCGCCGGTGCGACGCCGGCGGCGGCGAGACGCTCGATCCGGCGGCCGTGGGTCTTCCGGCTGCCGAGGGCGCCGACGTAGAAACAGCCGGCCTCGAGCGCCGCCTGGAGGGGAACATCGTCGATCTTCGGGTCGTGGGTCAGCGCGGCGAGCGCTGTCCAGCGGTCGAGGGCGAGGGCGGGCAGCACCGTCTCGGGCCAGTCGGCGCGCAGGTCGACGCCGGCGAAGCGGTCGGCGGTGGCGAAGGCGGTGCGCGGGTCGACCACGGTGACGTCGAAGCCGGCGACGGCGGCGATCGGCGCCAGCGCCTGGGAGATGTGGACCGCGCCGATCACGACGAGCCGCGGCGGCGGGATCGAGGCGGTGAGGAAGACGTCGACGCCCTCCCCGGTGATCCGCTTCGAGCGGCCCGAGCGGAAGGCTTCGGTGATCTCGCCGCCGAGCGGATCGGCGGCGACGTCCTCGCCCTCGCGCACCAGCCGGGCCGGGCCGCCAGAGAGCGGTGTGACGAGGACGGCCGCACGGCGCGCCCGCCGTTCGCCGACGAGGGCGGAGAGCAGCGCGGGGTCCATCAGCCGACCCGCTCGACGTAGACGCCGATGCGCCCGCCGCAGGACAGGCCGACCCGCCAGGCGGTTTCGTCGGCGACGCCGAATTCGAGCAGGCGCGGCGTGCCGTCGGCGATCACCTCGACCGCCTCGGCGACCACGGCGCCCTCGACGCAGCCGCCGGAGACCGAACCCTCGAAGGCGCCGTCGGCGTCGACGACGAGATGGCTGCCGACCGGGCGCGGCGCCGAGCCCCAGGTCTCGACCACGGTGGCGAGGGCGACGCCGCGCCCCTCGCCGACCCAGGCCAGGGCGACGTCCAGCACGTCGGCCGGACCGGTTTCCTGCGCCGTCACCGTCATCGGAGCGCTCCTCGCGGGGCCGGCACCGGCCGGCTTCCCGTCAGCTTCTTGTGCAGATGGACCATGAAGGCCGTGGCGAAGAGCGGCGTCAAGAGGTTGACGACCGGCACCGCCAGCACAATCGCGATCAGCAGGCCGCCGAGAAAGACGCGGCCGCCGAAGCGGGCGCGCAACTCGCGGACCTCCTCGCGCGGGCGGAAGCGCAGGGCGGCCTGCTCGAAATACTCGCGGCCGAGCAGGTAGCCGTTGGCGAGGAAGAAGGCGAAGACGTTGATGCCCGGCAGCAGCACCAGCAGGAAGACGAGGAGGTTCACGGCGACGACGAGCGCGGTGAAGCGCAGGGCGGCGAGGATCGACTGGCCGAGCGGCACCGCCCGGCCGGGCGGATCCTGCGGATAGTGGGTGCCCTCGACCGCCTCGGCGACGTCGTCGAGGAACAGGCCGGCGAACATCGAGGCGACCGGCGCGATGAGGAAGCCGAGGCCGACGACGAGGCCGATGCCGGTGACGACGTCGACGAGGGTCTGGACCCAGTCCCAGGGGATCACCACGAGATGGGTGAAGGTGCCGTAGACCACGGCCCAGACCGCGGCCAGCATCGCGATCGTCAGCCCGAGCGAGCGCCACAGCACCGAGCGGAACGGCGGCGACAGGATCTGGGCAAGGGCGAGGGAGGCGGACTGGAACATCGGTGGGGGCGATCCGGAGGGCGGGGTCGGGCGATCCCTCACATAGGATCGCCGCCAGCCGCCGGAAAGGGCGCGGCCGCTGCGCGCCGCGGGCGCCGGCCGCGCCGCCGTACCCGTCCGCTCACTGCACCTTGTGCTGGGGATAGGAGATGATCGAGAGGAAGCGGATCGGCAGCTTCACCAGCACCTCCGGCCCGTGCTGGGCGTCGGCGTCGAAGAAGAAGCTGTCGCCGGGCTGCATGGTGTAGAGCGCGTTGCCGTGGCGATACTGCATCTCGCCCTCCAGCATGTAGAGGAACTCGAGACCCTCGTGCTGAAAGGTCGGGAAGACGTCGGATTCGGCGCTGAGCGTGATCAGGTAGGGCTCGACGACGACGCCGCTCGAATTGTCGCCGAAATGGCCGAGCAGGTTGTACTGGTGGCCGGCCCGGCTGCCGCGGCGCTCGATCTCGACGCCCTCACCGGCCTTGACCAGAACCGCGCTGCGGCTCTCCTCGAAGCGGCGGAAGAAGGCGGTGACCGGGACGCCGAGGGCGCGCGACAGCGCCTGCAGCGTCGTCAGCGACGGCGAGGTCATGCCGTTCTCGATCTTGGAGAGCATGCCGATCGAGATGCCGGTCGCCGAGGCGAGTTCGGCGACGGTGATGCCGAGCTTCTTGCGGAAGGCTCTAGCCTCGTGGCCGATGGCGATCTCGAGGTTGTTCTCCTTCGGCTCGCGCAGCGCGTGCGGGTCCTGCGACAGAGCCGCGGCCCTCGCGGAAGCCGTCGTCTCCGCCTCGTCGTCGGCGGTGGCCGCTGCGCGCGCCTTGGCCGCGACCGCGGCTCCGGTTGCCATCCCCTTGCCCCGCTCCATGATTCGTCCTTTCCGTCGCCGTGGCGCTTTTCGATCCTACACTCGCGCGCATACAGCTCCGCTCATACAATCTCAGTGAAGATTTTTCAACTTTCGGGAAAACATTCGGGTGGAGCGACGACGGCCCGGGCATGCGACCGGCCGTCACGGACCGCGTCGTTCGCCCCAACCGGGGAGCCGTGACAACGGCGGGAAACCGCGCGCCGCCGTGCCGTTCGACGCCGACGCCGGGCGGCGCACGGCTCCTGCCCGATCGGCACCACGCGCAAACCGTTCGCCGTCTTTGCAAAGGGCTGCAAAAAAACACTTGCCCCGGCTCGGCGGCCTGAGTATATCCGGCGCCGTCGACCCGGTCACGGACCGGCCGGTTCCCAAACCGGTGACGATCGCCTCCTCCGGGAGGCGGCCGAACAGACCGACGGCGTGGGGCCATAGCTCAGTTGGGAGAGCGCTTGAATGGCATTCAAGAGGTCGGCGGTTCGATTCCGCCTGGCTCCACCAATTCTATCCTGCCGCTCTGGCGGAGAAGAATTCCTCTGCAGATAATCTCCGATAGCCTGCCGGTTTGCCGAGGCGACCGCGACGCTCGCCTTCGCTGATCGTTCGGGTCGCCGTGACCCGCGCCGCAGCGGCCGTGGCCATTTGCTCGGCCTCTCGGCCGACCGCCGGCCCGGGCGCCCGTAGCGCACCGGACCCCGTCCCCTTCACCACCAGCCGTCGCGCCGACCGATACCGCCCACCGATGCCGCCGCGCGCGTCAGCTCGCGCCGTCGCCGGCCGGGCGGCGGCGCGGTGCCCGCTTCGGGGCGGAGGG
>CALCDT010000018.1 GCA_937900425.1 uncultured Alphaproteobacteria bacterium
CGCCATGGCGCCGGCCGCCCCGGTCGCCGGCCTCACGCTCGCCTTCGCCGACCCGGCCTGGACCGGCGTCACCGTGCCGGCCGGCCAGCAGTGCCGGATGTTCGGCGGGGCGGGGGCGACGCCGGCGATCTCGGTTTCGGGCATACCGGCCGGGACGACCGACGTGATCGTCGAGTTCAACGACCGCGGCTACCGCCCGCTCTCGACCGACGGCGGCCACGGCAAGATCGGCTACCGCCTGACGCCCGGGACGACCACCACCGTTCTCGCCAGCGTGCCCGGCGAAACCGCCGACGTCCCGGCGCCGGCCTATGTGGAGCGGCGTAACCGTGCCAGCGGAAGCTACGCCCGACCCGGCTATCTGCCGCCGTGCTCCGGCGGCCGCGGCAATCCCTATTTCGCCGTGGTGAAGGCGGTGGACAAGGCCGGTGGTGGAGCCGTGCTGGCACAGGGGACCATCGAACTCGGCCGCTACTGACGCCGGCCGGTCACGATCGGCATCCGCCGCAGATTGCCTCGACCATCGGCGACGGCGCATAAAGGGGGGAGGGCCGGTGCCTTGCGGGCGCCGGTCGCCGTCCAGGCCGCCGCCGAGGGAACCATCGTCATGAGCGGATCGTCCCGCACCGTCATCGATCTCAACGCCGACCTCGGCGAGGGCTACGGGCCGTGGTCGATGGGCGAGGACGCGGCGATGCTCGGCGTCGTCACCTCGGCCAACGTCGCCTGCGGCGGCCACGCCGGCGATCCGGAAACGATGTTCCGCACCGCCTGCCTCGCCGTCGAACGCGGCGTCTCGATCGGCGCCCATCCGGGCTACGCCGATCGCGAGGGCTTCGGGCGCCGGATCATCCCGATGGCGCCGGCGGAGATCGGACGAATGGTGGCGGCGCAGATCGGGGCGCTGCAGGCCGTCGCCGCCCTCGCCGGCACGCAAGTTGGATACGTCAAGCCGCACGGGGCGCTCGGCAACCTCGCCGCCGCCGACGCCGGTGTGGCGGCTTCGATCGCGGGGGCGGTGGCGAAGCTGCCTTCGCCCCTGCCGATCCTCGCAATTTCGGGGACCGCGCTGGAGGAGGCCGGCCGGGCGGCGGGCCTCGTCGTCTTCTCCGAAATCTTCGCCGACCGCGCCTATCTGCCGAACGGCCAGCTCGTGCCGCGCAGCCGGCCGGACGCCATGATCGACGACGCCGGCGCGGCGGCCGAGCGGCTGATCGGCTTCCTCGAAAGCGGCCTGATGCCGGTGGTGGACGGGTCGCCGATCCCGCTCGCCGCGCATTCGATCTGCGTCCACGGCGACAGCCCCGGCGCGGTGGCGATGGCCCGGCGCATCCGGGCCGACCTCGAGGGCCACGGCCTCGTCCTCGCCCCGTTCCTCGCCGGCGCGGCCGGGGGAGCGGCACCGTGACGACGGCCGCCCGAGCCGCGTCGTCCCGGCGGACGCCGCGATGACCAACTCCGGCCGTTCCCCGACGTCCGACGCTCCGCGCTTCGTGCCGGTCGCCGACCACGCCCTGCTCGTCGAATTCGGCGAGGCGATCGGCGAGGCCGAGCATGCGGCGGTGCTGCGGCTCGACCGGGCGCTCGCCGCCGCCCCGCCCGTGGGGCTGCGCGAAGTGGTGCCGGCCTATGTTGCACTCCTCGTCGACTTCGATCCGCTGGCGAGCGACCACCGGGCGATGACGGCGGCGGTGACGGCGCTGCTCGGGGCCGGCGCGTCGGAGGGGTCCGCTGCGGCGACGCACGAGATCCCCGTCTGCTACGACGGCGATCTCGCCCCCGATCTTCCCGAGGTCGCCGCGCGGACCGGGCTTTCGCCCGAAGCGGTGATCGCCGCCCATCTATCCGGCGACTACGACGTCCGCCTCTACGGCTTCGCGCCGGGCTACGCCTATCTCGCCGGGGTGCCGGAGGCGATCCGGCTGCCGCGCAAGCCGGCGGCGCTGCGCGGTATTCCCGCCGGCAGCCTGCTGATTGCCGGGCCGCAATGCATCGTCTCGACGCTGACGATGCCGACCGGGTGGTGGATCGTCGGCCGCTCGCCGGCGGCGATCCTCACCGGCGATCCGGCGCGGCCGTTCCTGTTCGACGTCGGCGACCGGGTCCGCTTCCGGCGGATCGACGCCGACGCCTTCGCACGGCTCGACCGGGAGAGGGGGCGATGAGCGCGGCGCTGCTCAAGGTCGCCTTCGCCGGACCGCTGGTCACGATCCAGGACGGCGGACGCTTCGGGGCGATGCGGTTCGGGGTGCCGGCGTCGGGGCCGATGGACCGCTTCGCCCACGCCGCCGCCAACGTCGCCCTCGGCCGGCCGGCCGGGGCGGGCGCGATCGAGGTCTCGCTCGGCGGGCTGGTGCTCGACTGCCTCGAAGGTGGCGTCACGCTGGCGCTCGCCGGCGGCGGCTTCACGGTGGACCACGGCGGGGTGCGGGCCGGGGGCTGGTGCGTGAGGAGCCTTCGCGCCGGCGAGCGTTTCGCCGTCCGGCCGGGGCGCTGGGGGGCGTGGTGCACGCTCGCCGTCCTCGGTGATCTCGAGGCGCCGGAGTGGCTGGAAAGCCGCGCGACCCACTCGGTGTCCGGCCTCGGCGGCGGGGCGATCGCGACGGGGGCGGAGCTGCGGGTCGCGGCGGCGCGGATCGATCCCGCGCTCGAAGGCGACATCCCGTTTCCGGTGACCGCGCGGCCGCGGCCGCGGCTGCGGGCGGTGATCGGGCCGCAGGACCGCCACTTCACCGCGGACGCCCTCGCGGCCTTCCCGGCATCGGTCTTCACGGTGACGCCGGCCTGCGACCGCATGGGCATGCGCCTCGCCGGCCCGCCGCTCACGCTGCGCGACGCGCTCGCGATCCCCTCCGAGCCGATCGTGCGCGGCTCGGTGCAGGTCGCCGGCGACGGGGTGGCGACGCTGCTCCACGCCGACCACCAGACCACCGGCGGCTATCCCAAGATCGCGACGGTGATCTCCTGCGACCTCGACCAGGCGGCGCAGCTGCGCCCGCGCGACCGGATCGGCTTCGAGCTCGTCGACGCCGACGCGGCGGTGGACCTGGTGCGCACCCGCGCGCGCCGCGATGCGCGCTATTTCGAGCGCCTCGCGCAACGCCGCGCCGGGGTGTGACCGACCGACATGCTTCGGGAGGTGCCCGCGTTCGTGACATCCCGACCCGTCGAGACGCCAGGAGCCTCGTGTCACTCGTCGCCGAGCGGCGGCGCGTAGGCCGCGCCGTCGACGAAGGCGGGACGGCCGGCGAGGGTGAGTTCGCTGTAGATCGGTGCGGTGCGCGAGATGACGCGGCCGCGACGGACCACCGCAACGCGGGTGGCGCGCAGGCGGATCGCCTCGATCGGGTCGCGGGCCTGGAGGATGACGAAGTCGGCGTGACAGCCGACTTCGAGGCCGTAGCCGTCGAGGCCCATCGCCCTCGCCGAATTCACCGTGATCGCGTCGAAGGTCGCCCGCATCGCCGCCCGCGAGGTCATCTGGCCGACGTGGATCGCCATGTGGGCGACGTCGAGCATGTCGGCGGAGCCGAGCGAATACCACGGGTCCATGCAGCAGTCCTGGCCGAGGGCGACGTTGACGCCCGCCGCCATCAGTTCGGGCACCCGGGTCATGCCGCGGCGCTTGGGATAGGTGTCGTGGCGGCCCTGCAGGGTGATGTTGATCAGCGGGTTGGGAATGGCGTGAAGCTCCGCCTCCGCCATCAGCGGGATCAGCTTGGAAACGTAGTAGTTGTCCATCGAATGCATGGACGTCAGGTGCGAGCCGGCGACCCGGCCCTGCAGGCCGTGACGGACGGTCTCGGCGGCGAGCGTCTCGACGTGTCGCGACAGCGGGTCGTCGGTCTCGTCGCAGTGCATGTCGACCGGCAGGCCCTTGTCGGCGGCGATGCGGCAGAGCGCGCGCACCGATTCGGCCCCTTCCTCCATGGTCCGCTCGAAATGGGGAATGCCGCCGACGACGTCGACGCCCATGTAGAGTGCGCGGTCGAGGTTGGCGGCGGCGTTGCGTGAGCGGAAATAGCCGTCCTGAGGGAAGGCGACGAGCTGGAGGTCGATGTAATCCTTCACCTGCTCGCGCACGTGCAGCAGCGCCTCGACCGCGAGCAGGCGGTCGTCGCAGACGTCGACGTGGGTGCGGATGGCGAGGAGGCCTTTGGAGACGGCGAGGTCGCAGTATTTCAGCGCGCGCTCGACCACGGCGTCCTGGGTCAGATGCGGCTTCAGCTCGCCCCAGAGCGCGATGCCTTCCAGAAGCGTGCCGGAGCGGTTGAGCCGGGGGATGCCGAGCGACAACGTCGCGTCCATGTGGAAATGCGGGTCGACGAAGGGCGGCGAGACCAGTTCGCCGGTGGCGTCGATCTCCTTCGTCCCCTCGGTCTCGATGGCCGGCTCGACGCGGGCGATGCGGCCGTCGACGACGGCGATGTCGACGTCGGTGCGGCCGTCGGGCAGGTTGGCGTGGCGGACGACGAGATCGAACATGGGCGGTCCTGACGGTTCTTGCGCCTTGGCGGCGATTCTGTCGGCGAGGCGGGGAGGCCTCGCGGGCGGGAGGCGGCGAGTTTCGCCGGATCGCCGCGGCGGATCAAGCACGGGCCGGCCGGCCGTCGGCTCCGCGCGGGGCCGGTGTCGGCCGTGTTCAAGTCCGCGGACGAGGGGGCTGGGTCTCCGCGCCCGCCATACGCTCGCGGGTCGCCGCGTCGGCGCGCTCGCGGATCCTCGCCAGCAGCGGGTGGCGCGCCGTCGCGGCCCGGCCGTAGCCGAGGTTGAAGGCGTAGTCGAATTCCGGCGGGTTGGCGCCGACCGCGTGCTGGAGCACGGTCTCGATCTTGTCGAAGCCCTTGGCGAGGATCGCCTCGGGCGTCGCCGCGGCGGTGTATTCGTCGTAGAGGGCGAGGAGGTCGGCGCGCAGGTCGTCGGGCAACGGGGCGGCGAGGCTTGCAAGGTCGGCGCGCTCGCGGGCGGCGCGGCCGTCGTCGGCGACCTGCAGGATCGCCGGCACGTCGCCCGAGATCGCCTCGCCGAGATCGTGGACGATGCAGAGCTTCAGGAGTTTCAGCAGGTCGACGCCGGCGAGTTCGCGCTCGAAGGCGAGGACGAGCAGGCAGAGCCGCCAGCTGTGTTCGGCGGTGCTCTCGGGGCGGCCGCCGGAGGTGGTGCCGCTGCGCAGGGTGTCCTTGAGCCGTTCCGCCGCCTGCACGAAGGCGAGGATGCCGGCGAGCCGGTCGTCGTCCATGGGGGTCCTTCGCCGCGTCGGGTGGGGCGGTCGCCCATCCATAGTCTGCCGGGCCGGGGCGGGACAACACCGCATCCCCCCGGCACGTGGTCTTCCGGCTGTTTCGTCCCGCCGCCGGCGGTTATCCTCCCACCGAAGGAGGAAGGTTCAATGACGAGGCGATGGCTCGCGACCATGATGCTGTTTCTCTTGTCCGGTCCGTCGGGGGCGGCGGGCGATGCCGGGCGCGGGGCGGCGGTCGTCGACCAGTGGTGCCGGCTCTGCCACCAGCGGGCGGACGAGGCCCGCGATCCCGACATGGCGCCGCCCTACGAGGAGATCGTCCGGCGAAAGGGCCGCGACGAGGCCTATTTCCGGCGCTTCCTGCACGAGGACCACTTTCCGATGACGATCTACCGGCTGTTCGAGGACGAGAAGGAGGACGTCGTCGCCTATCTGCTCGACTTGCAGCGCCGCGAAGGGGCGGCGGGCCGCGATTGACAAGCGGGCGCCGGCGGCGCCTTCCTCGGCGGCGAAATCGCGAGCGCCGGGAGCGGGCATGGAAAAGACCATCGAGACGATCGCCGGCGACATGCCCGGCCTCACCTACGACTTTCCGGTCTACCGCTTCCGCGGCGACGATCCGCAGGCGCCCTCGGCCTATCTGCAGGCCGCGCTCCACGCCGACGAGTTGCCCGGCACCGCGGCGCTTCACGTTCTCATGAAGCGGCTGCGGACGGCGGAGGCCGAGGGGCGGATCGCCGCCGACGTGACGGTGGTGCCGACCGCCAATCCCATCGGCCGGGCGCAGAGCCATTTCTCGCGGATCGAGGGCCGCTTCCACCTCGGCACCCGCGCCAACTTCAACCGCGACTTCCCGCTGCTCGACCGGCCCGATCCGGCGCTTCTGCCGCCATCGGACGCACCGGCGACCGCCGACCGGCGGCTCAAGGCGCGCCTGCTCGCCCTGTCGCTCGGCCATGACATCGTGCTCGACCTCCACTGCGACGACGAGGGGGTGAGCTATTTCTACGTGCCGGCGCCGCTGTGGCCGGGGGCCGCCGATCTCGCCGCCGCGCTCGGCTGCGCCGCGGTGCTGCATTGGGGCAACGGCAGCGACGGCGCCTTCGAGGAGGCGGCGTTTCATCCGCACCGCGCCGCGCCGGACCTTGCGCGGCGGGTGGTGGCGACGGTGGAGTTCCGCGGGCAGGCCGACGTTTTTTCCGATCTCGCCGAGGCCGACGCCGACGGGCTCTTCCGCTTTCTCGTCGGACGCGGGGTGATTCGAGGCCCCGGGGCGGCGCTCCGCGAGGCCGACCGTTGGGCCGGCCTCGCCGCCTCGATCGATCAGGTCGCCATGATCAAGGCACCGGCCGCCGGCCTCGTCCTCTTCCACGTCGCCCCGGGCGCGCGAGTGTCCGCCGGCGACCTGCTCGCGACCGTCGTCACCGCGCCGGGGGAGGCCGACGGCGAGATCGACGTCCTCGCGCCGGAGGCCGGTCTCGTGCTGACGCGGCGCATCCAGCGCCAGGCGCGCTGCGGCGAGGATCTTCTCAAACTCGTCACCGGTCGGGTGCTGGTTGAAGGGCGCGAGGGGACGCTCGAGGAGTGAGACCAGTTTGCGTTCGAATCGACCTCTCTTCGCCCTCACCCTGAGGAGGCCCTGCAAGGGCCGTCTCGAAGGGCGGGGGCGGCCTCGTCCTTCGAGACAGCCGCTGGCGCGGCTTCCTCAGGATGAGGTCGATCGAGGGCGTTCATCGGCGCGATGGTATGAGGCCGGCGGGGCTCGGCTGACGGTGGCAAGGTCGGTTCCGGGGCGCGGTGGCGGCAGACGCGCCCGTCCGGCCGTCGCGTCTGCCTCAAATCTAGCCGCCGGGCGGCGCTGACATTTCCAGGTGCCGCGGGTATGAAGGACGCCCCGGCCGCGCCCTCGCGTCCGCGGTTCGTCGCAACGCTCCAGCCTTCAGAGTCCGTCCATGTCCGCCCTTCGCATCCACGCCGGCCCCTTCACCTTCGACGCCCGCTTCGAGGAGGAGGCCGCGCCGCAGACCTGCGCCGCCTTCAAGAAGGCGATGCCCTTCAAGAGCCAGGTCGTGCACGTGCGCTGGAGCGGCGAGGGCGTCTGGATCCCGCTCGGCGACTACCAGTTCGGCGTCGGCTACGAGAATCACACGAGCTATCCGGCGCCGGGCCACATCATCCTCTACCCGGGCGGCATCAGCGAGACCGAGATCCTGCTCGCCTACGGCGGCGTCCACTTCGCCTGCAAGATGGGCCAGCTCGCCGGCAACCACTTCATCACGCTGACCTCGGGCCTCGAGAACCTCAAGACCCTCGGCAACGCGACGCTGTGGAAGGGCGCCCACGACATCGTGTTCGAGATGGTGTGAGGTTTCGGGGTTCGGCAGTCGGCAGTCGGGGTTCGGCGGTCTTCCTTCGGCGGTCGGCGGCGACGCGGCGGCCGCCTCGATCGGCCCCGCGCTATTGAGCGTACTCCATCTTCTTCCCGCCGGGGAGAAGTGCCTCGCGCAGCGAGGCGATCGGGGGGGCGGGCGTTCGGCCACCTCCGCACGCGCGGCTCCCCCCCTCATCCGGCCCTTCGGGCCACCTTCTCCCCCGAGAGGAGAAGATGACTCGTGGCTTGCCCCAGACGAGAAGACGACCTGTCGCCGACGCCTTGCCGGCCCGCCGACGCGTCGCCCCGGCTCACCAGCAGGTGAAGCCGCCGTCGACGGCGACGACGGCGCCTGTCATCAGGCTCGCCGCGTCGGAGGCGAGGAAGAGGACGGTGCTGGCGATCTCCTCCGGCTGGCCCATGCGGCCCATCGGCGTGTCGTTGAGCCAGATCGGCAGCCGCTTCATGTTGGCCTCGTTGGCCGTCACCATCGGCGTCTCGATGTAGGTCGGGGCGACGGCGTTGACGCGCACGCCGAACTTCGCCCATTCGGCCGCCATCGACCGGGTCATGTGGTGAACCGCCGCCTTGGAGACGTTGTAGGGCGTCTGCACCTGCGGGCGGTTGGCGATCGTGCCCGACATCGAGCCGAGGTTGACCACCGAGCCACGGCCCGCCGCGATCATCGGCTTGCCGAAGGCGCGCGAGCACCAGAAGACGCCGTTGACGTTGACGTCCATCGTGAGGTGCCAGTCCTCGTCGGTGACGTCCTCGGCGCCGACGCCGGTACGGCCGATACCGGCGTTGTTGACGAGCACCGTCGCCGGGGCCCCCTCGGCGACGAGTTCGTGCGCGATTTCGGTCATGCGTCTGGAATCGGTGACGTCGCCGAGGGCGAGGACGACGTCGTGGCCGGCCTCCTTCAGCGCCAGCGCGCCGGCGGCGTCGGCCTCGGAGCGCTCGATGACGACGACGCGGGCGCCGGCCTCGACCAGCGCCTCGACGCAGCACAGGCCGATGCCGCGGCCGCCGCCGGTGACGACGGCGCGCTCGCCGTCGAGGCGGAATTTCTTCAGGTAGGACATTGCGATCCTCAGAGATCGAAGTTGGTGGGCAGCACGACCATGTCGCGGATCGTGACGGTGCGCGGCCGGGTCAGCATGAACATCACCGCGTCGGCGACTTCGCTGGCCTCGATCAGGCTGCCGTTCTCCTTGGCCTTGCGCAGGTTCTCCTCCGGCCAGTCGGCGAGCAGGGCGCTGATCACCGGGCCGGGCGAGACGGCGCCGACGCGGATGCCGTGCTTGAAGACCTGGCGGCGCATGGTCTGGACGAAGCAGTTCACCGCCCACTTGGAGGCGGCGTAGACCGGCTCCCACGGCACCGGGAAGTGGCCGGCGAGCGAGCAGGTGGCGATGATGTCGCCGGTGCGCCGCTCGATCATGTGCGGCAGCACGTCGTGGACGTTCTTCATCACCACGTTGACGTTGAGGTTGAGCATCTGGTCGATGCGGGCGCTGTCGGCGTCGATCAGGTCGCCGCCGATGTAGATGCCGGCGTTGGCGAAGAAGATGTCGAGATGGTCGACCCGCTCGAGAATGCCGGGCATCATCGAGGCACAGCTCTGCGGGTCGAGCAGGTCGATCTCCAGCGGGATCGCGGCGTCGCCGTGCTTCTCCTTCAATTCGTCCAGCCGCTTGCCGTCGCGGTCGACGAAGACGACCCGCGCGCCGGCGGCGATCATCGCCTCCGCCGTCGCGAGGCCGATACCGGACGCCGCGCCGGTGATCGCGGCGATCTTGCCTTCGAGTGCTCCTGCCATGGTGCTTCTCCCTTGGATGCGCCGCCTTCGGGCGGTCGCGGATGGTTCTGTCTGGTCCGTTGCGCGCCGGGGGAGGGGGCTCCACCGCGGTGATGGGTCGTCGGCGGGTGAGGCGCTTGCCCTCTGCCGTCCCTCGTCCGTTGCATCAGTCTTTCCGGGGGCGTCGAACCATGCTGCCTCGCCCCCGCCGTCCTCTTCGCAAACCTCTCTGCCGTCATCCCCGCGAAAGCGGGGATCCAGCCATCCGCGAGGGAACGGCCGGAGAGACGGTGGGCCGTCCCGCGGTCCGCCCGGTGGACGAACCGCCGGCCTTTCCCCTGCCGCCCGCTGGTTCCCCGCTTTCGCGGGGATGACGGCCGAGAGCGGGGAGCAGGGCGGTTCCACGGACAGGTCGTGTCCGGGGCGGCGGCCCCGCGTCCGGCCGGGGAGGCGCCGTCCGGGGAGGGCGCCGGCTATGGGCCCCTGTCGTCCTCAGTGCGTCAGATAACCGCCGTCGGCGACCAGCACGGCGCCGGTGACGTAGCTGGAGGCCGGGGAGCAGAGGAAGAGGGCGCAGGTCGCCATCTCCTCCGGCTCGCCGAAGCGGCCCATCGGGGTGCCGGCGGCCCAGGTGTTCTTCCACTCGGGCTTCTCGAGGCCGCCCTTGGTCATGTCGGAGATGACGTAGCCGGGGGCGAGCGCGTTCACGCGGATGTTGCGGCCCGCATACTCGTAGGCCATCACCGTGCTCATCTGGTGCACGGCGGCCTTCGACGCGTTGTAGGCGACCTGCTTCTGGGGAACGTTGGCGACGTAGCCCGAGATCGAGCCGATGTTGAGGACGACGCCGCCGCCCTGGGCCAGCATCGGCTTGACCGCGGCACGGGCGATGCGGAAGGGGGCGTTGAAGTTGGTGTCCATGATGCCGGCGAGGCGCTTGTCGTCGAAGGAATCGAAGTCGCCGTTGTCGGCGACGCCGGCGTTGTTGACGAGGATGTCGAGCCGGCCGAAGCGGGCGAGCGTCGCCTCGACGAGCGCGTCCGGCACCGCGGGGTCGGTGACGTCGCCGCCCACGTAGTCGACCGCGTCCGGATGGGCGGCGATGAGCTCGTCGACCGCGGCGGTGCGGGTGCGGGCGGTGAGCATGCATTTCGCGCCGGCCTCGAGGAACAGCCGGGCGATGGCGAGGCCGATGCCGCGGGTGCCGCCGGTGACGAGGGCGACCTGACCGTCGATGCGAAATCTGTCCAAGGACATGGCTTTCTCCCTTTTCGATTCTTCTGTTGGCATTTCTGGAGCCGGCGTCGCCGGACCGTCAGCCGCCGGGCCGGCCGGCGCGGCGATAGGTTTCGAGGCTCGCGGTGACATGGGCGATCACCACGTCGGCGGGGTCGAGCGGGCTGTCGGCGAAGGCGAGAGCCGCGGGAAGATGCTGGCGCAGCAGCGGCATCGGCACGCGCGCCCCCGACAGCGCAGCGAAGAGGCGGGCGACGGCGGCCTCCGCCTCGGGCGCGGCCCAGTAGTAGCGGATGCGGTCGGAGAGCGAGTAGTGCCGCAGCCAGCGCCGCTCGGCCTCATCGCCGTGATAGTGGCGGGCCCAGTCGCCCGGACGGGCCGTCATCACCCGTTCCATGGTGTCGTGGAGCGGCCGGGCGCCGTAATCGGGGACGAGGTCCGAGGCGACGAGGTCGAGGCCGTAGAGCGCCTCGCGCAGCATGAAGGTCAGTTCGGGGCCGACCTTGAGGATGGCGAAGCCGTCGGCGACCAGCTCCGCGAGCGGCGCCTCGCCCTGGTAGTCGGTCGAGTGGGCCTCGAAGACGAGGCCGTCGGTCTCGCCGAGCAGGCCGCAGAGGTCGCGGGCGGCCGGGCGGTCGTAGCGGATGACGTTGTGGTTGCCGAATTCGACGCCGGGCTGGACGACGAGGCCGATGACGCGCTCGAAGGCGGCGGCGAGGCCCGCCTCCCCGAAGACGGCGCGGTGGACGTCGATGGTGCGGCGTGCGGCCTGCCGCGAGGTCGGCGCGATCGCGGCGAGAGCGTGGTCGGCGCCGCCGGGTGGCGGCACCTCGGTGCCGATGACGTAGACCGGCATCGCCCCGCCCGCCGCTTGCGCCGCCCGCTCGGCGACGGCGGCGAGGCGGACGGCACGGGCAGCGGTGGCCGCGTCGTCGAGGGCGGCCGGCTCGCCGGCGCAGCCCATCGAGGCGTCGAGGTGGATCTTGGCGAAGCCGGCCGCGACATAGGCGGCGATCATGGCCTCGGCCTCGGCCATCGCCTCGGCGGCGGGACGGTCGCGCCAGGGATTGGGGCCGAGGTGATCGCCGCCGAGCAGGACGGCGTCCCGCGGGCAGCCCTCCTCGTCGGCGATCGCGGCGACGAGGGCGGCGAAGTCGGCCGGGGTCATGCCGGTGTAGCCGCCGCGGTGGTTGACCTGGTTGCAGGTCGCCTCGATCAGCACCGTCTCGCCGGTGCGGCGGGCGTGGCGCAGGGCGGCGCGCAGCACCAGCGGGTGGGCCGAGCAGACCGAAGTGATGCCGCGCGGCGTGCCGGCGCGGCGCAGACTGGCAAGATCGGTGAGCGCGCGCATCACAGCGGCCGCCTTTCCGTGCTGGCGATGAAGGCGTCGAGTTCGGCGCGGCTGCCGGCGCCCTCCATCGGCCCGCGCCGGGTGACGTTGCGGGCGCCGGCGGCGGCGCCGTAGACGAGGGCCTCGGCCGGGGCCATGCCGAGCCGGCGGCAGGCGACGTAGGCGCCGCCGAAGCAGTCGCCGGCGCCGGTCGGGTCGATCTCGTCGACGACGAAGGCCGGGCAGTCGATGCGGCCGCCGTCGCGGCCGAACCAGGTGGCGCCGCGGGCGCCGCGTTTCAGAACGACCTCGCCGACGCCGCCGGCGAGAAGTTCGGCGACGGCGGCATCCTCGCCGGTGACGCCGGCGGCTCGCTCCAGCTCCTCGCCGGAGGGCAGCAGCAGGTCGGCGAGGGCGATGATCGCGGAAAAGCGCCGGGCGACGGCGTCGTCGGCGCGCAGCTCCTTGCGGAGATTGGGGTCGAGCGAGACGGTGCCGCCCCGAGCCTTGATGCGCTCCGCGGCGCGCTCGATGATCGCGGAGGGGCCGGCCTCGGCGAGCACGGTGCCCATGACGTGGAGGTGGCCGGCCCGGGCGATCAGCGCCTCGACCGCGTCTGTCCATTCGAAGCGGGCGGCGGCCGAGGTCCACATGTTGAAGACGAAGTCGCGGTTGCCGTCGGGCCGGTAGCGCACGAAGGCGCTGCCGGTCGGCAGGTCCGGCACGACGGCGATGGCCGAGACGTCGGCGCCGTCGCGGGCGAGGCGGGCGACGTTGAGGCGGCCGAAGTCGTCGTCGCCGACGGCGCCGATCATCGCCGCCGAGCCGCCGATGCGGGCGCATTGCGAGATGAAGATCGCCGGGGCACCGCTCGGATAGGGGCCGACGAGGTCGATCGGCTCCAGGAAGCCCTCGCCGACGCTGGTCGCCATGATCTCGACGAGGATCTCGCCGACGCAGACCGTCGGGCCGAGGGCGTCCGGAGCGAGGGGGTGGGAGGCGTCCATGATGGTCGGTCGGTCTCGTGCTCGGTGAAGGGGTCAGGAGGCCGCGCCGGCGTCGACGCCGCGGCTCTCGTCGGTGAAGCGCTGGTCGTCGAGCGACATGAAGCGCTGGTGCATCATGCAGGCGGCGCCGAAGGCGGAGCCGGAGGTCGCGCCCTCGTGGCGCACGATCTCCGGGATCGGGAAGGTCGGGGCCTGGAAATCGCGGACGTAGGCGGCGACCCGCGCGGCGACCAGCGGGAAGAGGGCGGCGACCGAGCCGCCGAGCACGATCCGGTTCGGATCGATCAGCCGGCAGGCCTGGACGAGGGCGTGCGCGAGGTGGCGGGCCCAGGCGTCGGCGATCGCCACCGCCTCGGGCTCGCGGTCGCGGACCTCGCCGAGGAAATCGTCGAGGGTCGAGTGCGGTCCGCGCGCCACGCCGCGCCAGTCGCGCATCAGCCGTTCGAGGCCGATGATCTGCTCGAGCTCGCGGTCCTCGCCCTCGCCGACCAGCATGTGGCCGATCTCGCCGGCGAGGCCGTGGCCGCCGCGGAACAGCCGGCCGTCGATGACGATGCCGCCGCCGACGCCGCTCTCGACGACGAGGAACAGCGTCACTCCGCGCCGGCTGCCGGGCCGGCTGTGGACCTCGCCGATGGCGAAGGCGTTGGCGTCGTTCTCCACCATCACCGGCATGTCGACCGGCAGCACCGTGCGGGCGATGGCGGCGAGGTCGACGTCGCGCCAGCCGAGCAGCGGCGCTGTCAACACGCGGCCCTCACGGTCCATCTGGGCCGGGGCCGAGAAGCCGAGGCCCTCGCAGCGGGAGCGCATCTCCTCCGGCAGGTCGCGGAAGACCTGGTCGACGGCGCGGGCCACCGCCTCGCCGACCGCGACCGATCGCCCGTCGAAGGGCTCGACCGTGCTCTTCCGCACGTCGGCGGCGAGGTCGATCACCGTGGTCGCGACGTGCTCGACGCCGATCTCGGCGCCGAGGAAGAAGGCGGCGTCCGGCTCGAGCTCGAGCAGGATGCCCGGCCGCCCGGCGCGCAGCGGCACGGCGCGGCGCGCCTTGTCCTCGGCGACCTCGCGAACGAGACCGCCCGCGGTGAGCTCGGCGACGATGTTGCCCGAGGAGGAGCGGTTGAGCCCCATCTTGCGGGCGAGTTCGGCGCGGCTCATGGCTCCCGCCCGGTAGAGCACCTCGAGGGCGGCGATGGCGTTGCTCTGGCGAATCCGGCGCGGCGAACTCGCGATGGCGGTGAAGTCGTTCACCTCGGCTGTCCCGGCTCTGGTCCCGCCGGTCCCGGCGGGAAGGGGGCGTCGGCGCTCAGGCCCGGGCGTTGGTCGCCCGGCGCCGCTGCGCCTCCGCGTATTTCAGTTCTATGAACTTGCGGGCGTGGTCCGCCAGAGGATCGTTGTCGGTCCAGGTGTCGCGCCAGATGCCGCAGGCGAGCGACAGCGCCTCGTCGACCACGGCCGTCGAGAAGCTCTCGAACACGACGTCGCGGGCGTAGCCGATGTCGAGCAGGGCGTCGAAGATCGCCTCGAAGTCGATGACGCCGTCGCCGAGATAGCCGCGGTTGCTCTCGCCGATGTGGAAATAGCCGAGCTTGTCGCCGGCGAGGCGGATGGCGGCGGCCGGGTCGGCCTCCTCGATGTTCATGTGGAAGGTGTCGAGGTGGAGGCGGACGTGGTCGGAGCCGCTGTCGGCGATGAACTTCAGGCCCTGGGCGGTGGTGTTGAGCAAATTGGTCTCGAAGCGGTTGACGACTTCGAGGACGAGATCGACGCCCGCGGCCCGGGCGATCTCGCCGGTGGCGGCGATGGCGGCCGCGGAATTCTTCCAGCCACGCTCGGTCGGCATGCGGTTGTACTTGGTGTGGGCCGAATAGAGGATGCCGCCGAGTTTGTTGCCGCCGATGTCGCGGACCGCCTTGACCGCGTCGGCGAGCAGGGCGCGCCCGGCCTCGACGACGGCACCATCCTCGCTGGAGACGTCGGCCGAGAGCGGAAGGCCCATGGTGACGCCGATCTCGACGTCGAGGGCCTGCGCCTTGCGGGCGAGCCGGTCGAGGTCGAACTTCTCGGGCCGCAGATAGGCGAATTCGATTGTCCGGTAGCCGTGTTCGGCGGTCTTCTCCAGCGCCTTCTCCAGACCGTCCTGGCTGAGGCCGTTGGTCCAGACAAAGGAATGAATTCCCAATCGTCTCATGATGCGACTCCTTCCGGTCGCCAGCGATAGGCAATTTTGCAGCTTGAAGCAACAAAATATGAGGGCGGGATTTGATCGGATTGAAGGGGTTCTAAATCGTTTCGCAAGCGCGAGATGCTAATATTGAAACAGATGCAGCGGCTTGTTGCGACGATCGGCCCAACTCTTCGCATGCGCCAAATCACGATTTGCATGTTTTGGCAACAAATGTTGCGGGGCCGGTTTTTTTCGTTTAGGAGTAGCTGCATTGCTCAAGCGAGGGAGGAAACCGAATGAGCATCGTGACGAAAGTCAGTGCGTTCGCGCTGGCGGCCGGTCTTGTGGCGGCGGCATCGCCGGCCTGGGCCGACTTCTGGTCGGACGCGGGGGCGAAATACAAGGGCGTGACCCTGCACGGCGTGACGGAGAGCACGCCGCCCTCGAACTACATCAAGGACGTGATCGCCAAGGAATTCGAAGAAAAGACCGGCATCAAGGTCGAGATCGAGACCACATCCTGGGACCAGATGTACGACAAGGCCATCAAGGACATGGAGGCCGGCACCGGCATCTATGACATGGTCTACATCGAGCAGGACATCATCTACGCCTATCTGGCGCGCAAATTCCTGGTCGACATCACGCAGCTCCTCGCCGACGATCCGTCGCTGAAGGCCCCGACCTGGGACGAAGGCAACTTCACCACCTTCGCCAACTACTTCAAGGAAGGCGACCACCTCTTCGGCGTGCCGATGGAGGCCTTCATCAAGATCTACCTCTACCGCAAGGACCTCTTCGAGGACCCGGCGGTGCAGGCGGCCTTCAAGGAGAAGGCGGGACGCGATCTCGCCCCGGCGAAGACCCACGAGGAATACACCGAGATCGCCGAGTTCTTCACGGCCTGGGGCAAGGAGAAGGGCGAGCAGCTCTGGGGCGCCACGGCCCAGGCCCACACCGGCCATCCGGCGTCCTGGTACGAGTTCTTCGAATCCGTCGCCCCGACCTTCGGCGTCTACAACTGGGGCATCGACGCGTCGAACAACTACGCCGCCTCGGTCGCCAACGGCGGCCAGATGAACAGCGACAAGTCCAAGGCCGCGATGAAGTGGTGGCTGCACCTGCGCGACATCGCCCCGCCGGAGTCCTCGGCCAGCACCTGGACCGAGGTGGCGACCACCTTCGCCGCCGGCCGCGCCGCCCAGGGCCTCGTCTATGGTGAAAACGCCGCCTGGATCCAGGTCGACGACACCAAGTCGAAGGTGACCGGCAAGGTCGGCTTCGCGCTGCCGCCGCTCGAGCCCGGCGTGCTCGAGGACGTCGAAGCCGGCAAGGGCTACATCGGCTACTACGACGGCGGTGCCTTCGGCATCCCGATCACCTCCAAGAACAAGGAGGCCGCCGCCCTGTTCCTGCAGTTCATGGGCCAGGACGAAGTGCAGCCCGACTGGGCCGTGGCCGCGCCGCGCATCACCAACAACGCGACCTACGACGATCCGAAGGTCGTGGAGATGGATGAAAAGCTCGGCGGTTACTACACGATGCTGAAGAACGACGGCAAGCTGTTCGCCGGCGCGCCGCCCTATCCGTTCCACGCCCAGGTGCGCGAGGCGACCTCGCCGATCTTCTACCAGATCCTGCTCGGGCAGATCGGACCGGACGAGGGGCTCGACCAGATGGCCGCCAAGGCCGAGGAAGAGCTGAAGAACCTCGGCTACCGCCAGTGAGCTGACGCAACGGGATCTTCGAGGCCGCCGCCTTTGCCGGGGGCGGCCTCGTCGTCCGCGAGGGTCGTCGCAGGACGACACCCATGGGGCCGCCGCGCCGGCGGCAGCGCGCACGCTCTCCCGCCGGGACAGGTGAGGAACCGCTGATGCAATCGAACAGGCTTGGGTGGCTGCTGCTGGCCCCGACGCTGATCCTCCTCGGGCTCTTCGGCGTCTTTCCCTTCATCTACGTGGTCTGGGTCGCCTTCCACCGCTGGAACCCGTTCGGGGCCAATCCGGACATGGTGTTCAACGGCGCCGACAATTTCCGCCGCCTCGTCTTCGACGGCGAATTCCTGCAGTCGCTCGGCGTCACCGGCGCTTTCGTCTTCTTCGTGGTGGCGAGCGAACTGGTGCTCGGCTACTTCCTCGCCCAGGCCTTCATGAAGGACTTTCCGGGCAAGGCGGTGTTCCGCACCATCCACACCCTGCCGCTCATCGTCGCTCCGATCGTGGTCGGCTCGGTCTGGCGGCTGATGACGACGCCTTCGATCGGCATCATCCCGCATCTGCTGCAGTCGTGGTTCGGGATCGAGATGAACATCGGCCGCGACGCCGGCGTCGCCTTCCTCGTCACCGTGATCATGGACGTGTGGCACTGGACGCCGCTCGTCACGCTGACGCTGATCGCCGCCCTCGTCTCGCTGCCGAGCGATCCGTTCGAGCAGGCCCAGATCGACGGCGCCAACAAGCGCCAGATCTTCTGGCACGTCACGCTGCCGATGATCCGCCCGGCGATCCTCGCCACCGTCTTCATCCGCCTCATGGACGCGTTGCGCACCGTCGACGAGATCTGGATGCTGACCGGCGGCGGCCCTGGCGCGGCGACGCGCTACGTCGGCCTGCACATCTGGCGCATCGTCTTCCCCAAGACCGACTACGGCTACGGCTCGGCGATCTCGGTGATCGTGCTCTACATCACGATCGTGATGTGCTGGCTGCTCTACGTCGGCCTGATCGCCCCCCGCAACAAGAAGGGCTCCGCCGGATGAACCGCTCCCGCCCCTGGCTCTCGATGCTGTTCTGGCTGGTGATCAGCTTCGTCACCCTGTTTCCGATCTACTGGCTCTTCGTGGTCTCGGTGAAGCCGGCGGTCGAGCTGTTCTCGACGCCGGACGTGATCCTGAGGAGCTTCTATTGGGACAACTACGTCAAGGTGCTCAACGACCCGACGCTGCGGCGCTACATGATGAACTCGATCATCGTGTCGACCGGCAACGCGGTGATCGTGACCATCCTCGGCTTCATGGCCTGCTACGCGCTGTCGCGCTTCGACCTCGGCGCCAAGGAGAGCATCTTCTTCTGGACGATCACCAACCGCATGGCGCCACCGGCCGTGTTCCTGCTGCCGCTGTTCCTGCTGCTGACGCAGGTCTTCAAGATCGGCGACTTCAAGCTCTACGACAGCCGGATCGGCCTGATCCTGATCTACTGCACCTTCAACCTGCCCTTCGCGATCTGGACGCTGCGGCCGACCATCGACGCCATCCCGCGCGAGCTCGACGAGGCGGCCTACGTCGACGGGGCGAGCCCGTGGCAGGTGATCATGGAGGTGGTGTTTCCGCTGGCCCGGCCCGGCCTCGCCGTGACGCTGATCCTCACCTGGGTCTTCGCCTGGAACGAGTTCCTGCTGGCGGCGACGCTGACGAGCTTCAACGCCCGCACCCTGACCACCGGCCTTTCGGAATACGTCACGACGACCGGAACCGAGTGGGGTCTGATGGCCTCGATCGCGATGATCACGCTGATCCCGGCGCTGATCGTCTTCGCCGCCGTGCAGCGCCACATCGTCGCCGGCCTCACCTTCGGCGCCGTCAAGGGATGACCGCCATGACCGACACCCGACCCGACGATCCGATCGACATTCCGCAGGAGGAGGCGGAGGCCTGGGTGCCGCCGAAGGCCGGCTTCCTGCCGATCGAGACCAACTGGTTCGACCGGCTGTTCATCTCGGTGGTGATCTGGGTGGCGCTGTCGCTGTTCTGGCTGCGTTTCGTCGAGCCGGCGGGCCTGCCGCTCGCCGTCTCCAACGTCATCGCCGTCGCCCTCGGCGCCTACATCATCTGGAAAGGCTGACGGCCGGCCCGACGCCTCGCGCCCCGGCCGACTCGCGGAAAGGTATCAAGACGTGAAATCCCTCGTTCTCGAAGAGAAGATGGCACTGTCGCTGCGGGACTTCCCGATCGAGCGGGAAGAGCATCTCGGCCCGCGCGACGTGCGCATCAAGCTGCACACCGTCGGCATCTGCGGCTCGGATGTGCACTACTATACCCACGGCAAGATCGGACCCTTCGAGGTCAAGGCGCCGATGATCCTCGGCCACGAGGCCTCGGGCACGGTCGTCGAGGTCGGCGCCGAGGTGACGAGCCTCAAGGAAGGCGACCGGGTCTGCATGGAGCCGGGCATCCCCGACCCCAACAGCCGGGCGACGCGGATGGGCATGTATAACATCGATCCGGCGGTGCGCTTCTGGGCGACGCCGCCGGTCCACGGCATCCTGCGCCCGACCGTCGTCCACCCCGAAGCCTTCACCTTCAAGCTGCCGGAGACCGTCTCCTTCGCCGAGGCGGCGATGGTCGAGCCGCTCGCGGTCGGCGTCCACGCCGCCACCAAGGCGCAGGTGAGGCCCGGCGACGTCGCCCTCGTCATGGGCGCCGGGCCGATCGGCCTCGTCACCGCGCTCGCGGCGCTCGCCGCCGGCTGCGCCCGGGTCTACGTCTCCGACCTCGACGACGCCAAGCTGGAGATCGCCGCGCGGCTCGGCCCGATCACGCCGATCAACGTGCGCCGGCAGACCGTGGCGGAAGTCATCCTCGCCGACACCGACGGCTGGGGCGTCGAGATCGTGTTCGAGGCGGCCGGCAGCCCGCAGGCGGCGGCGACGATCTTCGAGCCGCTCTGTCCGGGTGGCCGCGTCGTGCTGATCGGCGGCCAGATCCATCCGATCTCCTACGACGCCGGCGCCGCCATGGTGCGCGAGGCGCGGGTGGAGAACATCTTCCGCTACGCCCACGTCTTCCCGCGCTGCGTGGCGATGCTCGCCTCGGGCGCCATCGACGTCAAACCGCTGATCACCCGCACCTTCGCCTTCGACGACAGCGTGCGCGCCTTCGAGATCGCCGCCTCGGCGCCCGTCGGCGACGTGAAGATGCAGATCGAGTTGCCGCAGTAAGGAGGACGGACGGTGGCGGATGTCAGAATCAGGAACGTCGTCAAGCGCTACGGCAACGTCCAGGTCATGCACGGGGTCAGCGTCGACATCGCCGACGGCGAGTTCGTCGTGCTGGTCGGCCCGTCGGGCTGCGGCAAGTCGACCCTCCTGCGGATGGTAGCCGGACTCGAGGCGATCAGCGGCGGCGAGATCGCTATCGGCGGGCGCGTCGTCAACGACGTGCCGCCGAAGGAGCGCGACATCGCCATGGTGTTCCAGAGCTACGCGCTCTATCCGCACAAGACGGTGGCGGAGAACATGGGTTTCGCGCTGAAGATCGCCAAGCGGCCGAAGGCGGAGATCGCGGCGAAGGTCGGCAAGGCGGCCGAGATCCTCGACCTCACCCACCTGCTCGACCGCTATCCCAAGCAGCTCTCCGGCGGCCAGCGCCAGCGTGTCGCGATGGGCCGGGCGATCGTGCGCGAGCCGTCGGTGTTCCTGTTCGACGAGCCGCTCTCCAACCTCGACGCCAAGCTGCGCGTCGCCATGCGGGTCGAGATCAAGGAACTGCACCAGCGGCTGAAGACCACGATCGTCTACGTCACCCACGACCAGATCGAGGCCATGACCATGGCCGACAAGATCGTGGTGATGCGCGACGGCCGGGTCGAGCAGATCGGCGCACCGCTCGACCTCTACGACAACCCGGTCAACGTCTTCGTCGCCGGCTTCATCGGCTCGCCGTCGATGAACTTCCTGCGCGGCCGCATCGCGGTGAAGTCCGGGCGGCCGGAGTTCGTCTCCGACAGCGGCCTGGTGCTGCCGGTGCCGGCGGTGAAGGCGGCCGACGGCCAGCCGGTGGTCTACGGCATCCGCCCCGAGCACATCGGCATCGGCGAAGGCGGCATCCCCGTGCGCGTCACCGTGGTCGAGCCGACCGGCTCGGAGACCATGGTCTTCGCCCGCGCCGGCGGCGACCTCATCGATGCCGTCGTCAAGGACCGCCTGTTCGCCCGCCCCGGCGAGGAGATCGGGTTCCGGATCGACCCGGCGAAGGTGCACGTGTTCGACGGCGAGACGACGAAGCGGCTTTGACGGGTGCGGGAGGCGGGTCCGGCGGCGGGGCCGTCGCAGGAACCGGAGGCTGAGGGTGAAGGGGCGTCCAGCATGGCCCCTCACCGGTGAGCCTTGGGAAAAGCGCCGTCATGGTGCGCGAAGGCGCACCATCCACGCCCCGCGGCTTGCGAGGCGTGGGCTGCCGGGCACCGGAGAACCAATGCGTTCGAACGGCACGGGCCATCGCCGTCTCAGCCGCTCTTCCTTGCGGATGGTCGTGGATGGTGCGCCTTCGCGCACCATGACGTGACCGAAGGGTGGGAGCGTCGCCACGACCTCGGCGCCGTCGCCCCGAACGTCACACCGCCTCCCTCACAGCATTCCGAGCAGGTACCACCAGCCGAAATCCAGCGGGATCAGCACCGCCGTCGTGATCGCGAACATCACGAGGCAGAGGCGGATCACGGCGCGGGGCGGCAGGTGGGCGACCTGCATGGCGGTGACGATCGGCGGCGCCTGGTGCGGCAGCAGCACGTTGGAAAAGGCCAGCACCTGGGTCATCAGCACGGTGGCGAGCGGCAGGCCGGTGGCGGCGGCGATGTCGCCGGCGACCGGGGTCATCACCGCCGGCACGCCCGGAAGGTTGGTGACGGTGGCGACGAGGGTCGAGACGGCGGTGATGGCGGCGACGTTCCAGGTGGTCGCCCCGGGGGTGAACCCGGCGACCGACGTCAGCTGCTCGACCACCGCGCCGCCGAGGCCGGTGGCCGAGATCACGGCGCCGAGGCCCATGATGCCGGCGACGAAGAACATCGAACCGTAGTTGATGTCCTCGTTGAGGCAGGTCTTCGAGGTGAGGCCGGCCCGCGGCCACAGGCAGACGAGGGCGGCGGCGAGGCCGATCCAGGCCGGCGAGACGTGGTGGACGGCGTCGGTGATCCACAGCAGCAGGCAGAGGGCGAGCAGGCCGGCGAGCCGGCGCTCCGGCGCGCTCATCGGCGGCGGCGTCTCGTCGGTCGGTTCGGCGAGGGCGTCGTGGTCGGGGAAGAGCTTGAGGATGACGACGATCAGCACGGCGGCCTTGAGGACGCCGAGCACCGGGAAATGCAGCAGCAGATAATCGCCGTAGGCCGGGCGGAAGCCGTAGAGCGTCTCGGCCATGCCCGAGAGCATCATGTTCGGCACGTTGGCCGGCAGGATCGAGAAGGCAGGCACGAAGGTGCCGAAGGCGGCGGCGAGCGGCAGGGCGATGCGGGCGTTGGCGCCGGGCGGGTAGCCCATGTGCTCGGCGAGCGCCATCACGATCGGCAGCAGCAGCATGATCCGCCCCATGGTCGCCGGCATGATGAAGGCGAGGGCGAGGCTGAACAGCACGATGCCGGCGACGATGCGCGGATAGCGCCGTCCGAGCAGGGCGGCGAGGCGGATCGCGGCGCGGCGGCCGAGCCCGGTGTGGCGGATGGCGGCGCCGATGACGAGGCCGGAGAACAGCATCCACAGCGTCGACGACTGGAAGCCGGCGAAGATCGCCTCGGGCGGGGCGACGTGGGCGAGCGAGGCGATCAGGAAGAAGGCGAAGGCGGTCCAGTATTCGGGGACGAGGGCGCTGGCCCAAAGGCCGATGCAGAAGACGGTCAGCGCCGCGGCGCCGGCCATTTCGTAGGGAAGGGCGGCGGACGTCGCGAGGCCGACCGCGGCGGCGGCGGCGGCGACGGCGCCGACCTTGAGGACGAGGCCGAGAGACCCCGGTGGCGATGCGCCGGCCGGAAGGCCGCCCGCCGCCGATCCGGGCGCCGGGGCGGGACCGGCCGGGGCCGGAGTTCCGGCGCCCGCACCCGGGCGGACCGTCGTCTGACTGTCGGAGGCTCGGGTCATGCCGGCGGCAGCCGCGGGGCGAAGGGGCGAGTCGTCATCGCGCGACTTTGCACCGAACCGGCGGGGCGACCAAGCCGGCGCGGGAAAAACGCCTCTTCCGCCGTGGCATCGAGCGGACGGGAACATCTGCGTCGCCCGGCCCGGCCCGGACCGTCTGCAGCAGGACGCGCCTATCGAGGCGAGCCGTGGGCATGGTCCATGGCGGCCGGAGCGCACGCGCGGTCGTCGTGGAGCCAGGCGAGGCGGAAAGCTGCGATGAGGATCAAGGAAAGAGGTGGTAGCAGAGGGCGGAATTGAACCGCCGACCTACGGGTTATGAGTCCGTCGCTCTAACCAACTGAGCTACTCTGCCACGACGCCGCGGGCAGGGCCCGCCGAGCGCCGCCGATATAATGAGCGGCGGGCGGGGCTGTCAAGCAACAAGCTGTCGATCGACAAGTGGTCGAGCGGCGACGGGGGGCGATCCTCCCGCCGTGGCTCTTCGTCAGGACTTCGCCCATCTCGGTGAAGTCTCGAAAGGCCCGGACGGCGATCAGCAAACCCGTCGCCGTCGCCCCGGCTTTCCCCTCGTCCTTCGAGACAGTCGCTTCGCGACTTCCTCAGGATGAGGGGAAAGGTCAAGCCTCTGGAATAGAACGGTGAAACTCTCGAAGGCCTCATCCTGAGGAGGCCGCGTCAGCGGCTGTCTCGAAGGACGAGGCCGGGTGCTCCGATGCCCGAGATCGGCTGAACCGGACAATCGCCGCGCCGCGCTGCCGCTCACCCCTCCCGGGCGATGGCGTGGAAGAAGCTGCCGGTGACGGTGCCGCGGCGGCTGCCGTCCGGGGCGGGGGTCGAGCCGTAGGCGTCGGCGACGAGGGCGAGCGGGGCGTCGTCGCCGCGGGTCACGACCGAGGCGTAATGGAACTCGTGGCCGGCGAGCCGGGTGCCGGCCGGGCCGAGAGGAGTGTCGGCGAGGAGTTCGGCGCGGCGGTAGCCGAGGTGGAGGCGGCGCCGGGCGAAGCTGGTTTCGAGGTCGAGGAGGCCGGCCATCGCGTGGGTCGTGCCCTCTGCATCGACGAGGCTGCGGCCGAGCACCATGTAGCCGCCGCATTCGCCGTGAACCGGGCGTGTTTCGGCGAAGCGGCGCAGGCCGTCGAGGAAGCCGCGGGCGGCGGCGAGGCGGGCGCCGTGGAGTTCGGGATAGCCGCCGGGCAGCCAGCAGGCGTCGCAGTCGTCCGGCGGCGGCTCGTCGGCGAGCGGCGAGAAGGGCACGATCGCGGCGCCCGCCGCCCGCCAGCCGGCGAGGAGATGGGGATAGGTGAAGGAGAAGGCCGCGTCGCGGGCGAGGGCGATCCGGCGGCCGGGCGGGGGAAGCCGGGCGGCGACGTCGCCGCGCTCCAGGGTGGCCGGGCCGGCGGCGGCGCGGATCGCGTCGAGGTCGGCGTTGGCGGCGACGAAGTCGGCCATCGCCTCGAGGCGGGCGTCGAGGTCGGCCGATTCACCGGCCTGGACGAGGCCGAGGTGGCGCTCGGGCAGGGCGATCGCGCCCTCGCGTGGCAGGGCGCCCAGCACCGGCACGCCGATCGCCTCGATGGCGCCGCGGGCGAGGCGGACGTGCCGCTCGGAGCCGACCTTGTTGAGGACGACGCCGGCGAGGCGCAGGCGGGAATCGTAGCTCGCCGCGCCCTTGACCACGGCGGCCGCCGACTGCGACTGGCCCGAGACGTCGACGACCAGCAGCACCGGCAGGCCGAGGGCGGCGGCGACGTCGGCGGAAGCGCCACTGCGGCCGGGCGCGGCCGGAACTCCGTCGAAGAGGCCCATCAGCGCCTCGCCGAGGAGCAGGTCGGCGCCGGCGGCGGTGTCGGCGGCGAGGGCACCGATCAGCGCCGGCGGCATCGCCCAGCCGTCGAGGTTGACGCCGGGATGGCCGGTGGCGGCGGCGTGGAAGGCGGGGTCGATGTAGTCCGGCCCGCACTTGAACGGGGCGACGGAGAGACCGCGGTGGCGAAAGGCCCGCATCAGTCCGAGCGACAGCGTGGTCTTGCCGGCGCCGGATTTCAGCGCGGCGACGAGCAGGCCGAGCACCGGCACGGCACTCTCGCCCATCGATCGGCGACTCACCGGCCGTCTCCGGCACGGCGGTCGCGACCGCGGAAACGGCGCTGGTAGTCGGGATCGTAGAGGGCGCTCGCCGCGAAGTCGCGGGCGCCGAGCACCGGGCCGACGAGGATCAGCGCCGTGCGCTCGATCGGGTCGGCGTCGACGAGGCCGGCGATGGTGGCGAGGGTGCCGCGCAGGATGCGCTCGTCGGGCCAGGAGGCGCGGTAGACCACGGCGGCGGGGCAGTCGGCGCCGTAGAAGGGTTCGAGTTCCGCCGCGACCTCGGCGACGACGTGGATCGAGAGATGGACCGCGAGCGTGGCGCCGGTGGCGGCGAAGGCGGCGAGGCGCTCGCCTTCGGGCATCGCCGAGGCGCGGCCGGATGTGCGAGTCAGCACCAGCGACTGGGCGACGCCGGGCAGGGTCAGCTCGCTGGCGAGGGCGGCAGCGGCGGCGGCGAAGGACGGAACGCCCGGCGTGACGTCGTAGGGTATGCCGAGGTCGCCGAGCCGGCGCAGCTGCTCGCCCATGGCGCTCCAGATCGAGAGGTCGCCGGAATGGAGGCGGGCGACGTCCTGGCCGGCGGCGTGGGCGGCCGCGCATTCGGCGACGATCTCGTCGAGGGACAGCGGGGCGGTGTCGACGATGCGCGCCCCCGGCGGGCAATGGTCGAGCAGCGCGGCGGGCACCAGCGAGCCGGCGTAGAGACAGACCGGCGAGGCGGCGAGCAGGTCGCGGCCGCGCAGGGTGATCAGGTCGGCGGCGCCGGGTCCCGCGCCGATGAAATGGACCGTCACGCGCCGGCCTCCGCCGGGGCGGCGAGCGTCGCCACCGCGCAGGTGACGCCGGCCTCGCTGATCCGGGTCAGCACCAGCCGCGAGCCGGGGCCGGCGCCGGCGAGGGCGGCGCATTCGGCGATCGAGGGCACGCCGAACAGGGCGACGACCCGCTCCGAGCGGGTGACGGTGCGGTCGGCGTAGGCGGCGAGGTCGGCCTCGGGCAGGTGAACGAGCGGCAGGCCGAGCAGGGTCGCGGCCTTGACGAGGCCGAGGTCGGCGAGCTTGCCGCGGCTGGTGAACAGCGCGGCCGGACGGCCGGCGAGCGCCGGCTCGAGCCGGGCGAGGGCGGTGCGCACGAGGCCAACGACGGCCTCGGCGGTGGCGCCGGCCCGGCAGCCGATGCCGATGGCGAGGG
>CALCDT010000019.1 GCA_937900425.1 uncultured Alphaproteobacteria bacterium
CCAGCCGCTCGTAGGCCGGCCGCGCCGCGTCGGCGATGCGGCGCAACCCGTCCGGCAGCTCCGCCGCCGCGACGCCCGGCCGCGGCGGCGAGAAGCCGGTCGAGGCCTCGACCGCCGGATACCAGTGCGCCGCCCAGACGCCATCGGTCTCGCGCCGGCCCGGCTCCCAGGCCGTCATCGCCGGATCGAACGGGATGCCGAGGCCCTCGCAGAGTTTGGAAAGCGTCGCGGCCGGGGCGGCGAGCACGTCGACGCCCTCCACCACCGGCGGCGGCGCGCCGAGCCGGTCGGCGACCCGTTCGAAGATCGCCACCTGCTGCACGAAGCCGATGTCGTCGAGCGTCACCGCCTCGCGCTTCTGGACGTAGGAGGCGAGCACGTCCTCCGGCCGGCGGATCAGGAAGGCGCTGGTGACGTCGGCGAGCCAGGTGAGATCGAAGCCCGCCAGCATGTGGTGGGTCATGTGCTTCTGGTAGTGCACAGTCTTCCCCTCGGGCAGCGCCTCAAACAGCCCCGCCGCCACCGCCGCCGGATCGACCGGCTGGCTCGCCAGCACGGTTTCGCGCATCGGATGGTCGAGCCCGGTCGCCGCCAGATAGGCCGCGTAATAGGGCTCGTCGACCACCACGCAGTCGGCCCGCGATCCGAAGGACCGCATCATCGCGGTGGAGATGTTGCGCGGCCCCGACCACATGGCGATGCGGACGGGGGACGCGGAGGCGGGCGTAGGGGACGACGGCACGGCAGGATCCTCGATCGGCCGCGGGGCGCGGCGGCCCTCGGGCCGGACGGCCCGCGACCGCTCTTCTACGCAAGATTTTCAGGAGAGTCTGCGGTGAACCGCCGGACCTCCGCTTGGCCGCCGGCCGGGCCCGGAACAACGCCGCTCGCCGGCGGTTCGCGGCATGAACCGGAGGAGCCGCGGCGTGGACTGGTCGCAGATGCTGTTTCAGGACTGGCAGGGCATCGTCCGCACGCTCCTCGTCGGAGCGGTGGCCTATGCCCTGCTCGTCCTGTTCCTGCGCCTGTCGGGCAAGCGGACGCTGGCCAAGCTCAACGCCTTCGACCTCGTCGTGACGGTCGCGATCGGCTCGACGCTCTCGGCCGTCCTCCTCCAGGAGAGCATCGCCCTCGCGGAAGGAGCGGCCGCGCTCGCCCTGCTGATCGGCCTGCAGTATCTCGTCGCCTCGCTCTCGGTCCGCTCCCGGGCTTTCGCCCGGCTGGTGCGCTCCGAGCCGAGCCTCGTCGCCCGCGACGGGGCCTTCTGCGATGGCCGGATGCGGGATCAGCGCCTGACCGCGGACGAAGTACTCGGCGCCGTCCGGGCCAACGGCGGACGCGACCTCGACGACGTCGAAGCCGTGATCCTCGAAAGCGACGGCTCGCTGAGCGTGATCCTGAAGGGCCGTTGACCCGCCGGACGGGCCGGTCTCGAGGTGAGGCGGGGCGTGGTCTCCCGCCTCTCCGTGACGTCGTCACACCCGCCGCGACCAGATCCCCTCGTCGATCTCACCCTTCAATTCGGGATAGTCGGCGGCGTGGAACACCGGGTCGCCGGTGGTGCGGCGCTGGGCGAGATAATCCTTGGTCAGCTTGGCGACCGTGCCGGACAGCAGGCAGATCGCGACGAGGTTGATCGTCGCCATCAGCCCCATCGAGGCGTCGGCGGCGTTGAACACCGTGGCGACGCTCTCGTAGGCGCCCCAGACCACCATGGCGAGGCAGCCGACGCGCAGCACGGTCATGCCCGCCTTGTTGCCGACGCCGAGGAAGACCATGGCGTTCTCGGCGTAGGAGTAGTTGCCGATGATCGAGGTGAAGGCGAAAAAGAAGATGGCGATCGCGATGAAATAGCGCCCGGCCTCGCCGATGTGGGCGACCATCGCCTCCTGGGTCAGCTGGGTGCCGGTGACGCCGCTGTCGGGCACGAGGGCACCGGAGAGCAGGATCATCAGCGCGGTCGCCGTGCAGATCAGCAGCGTGTCGATGAAGACGCCGAGCGCCTGGACGAAGCCCTGCGAGGAGGGGTGGTGCGGATCGGGCGTCGCGACCGCGGCGATGTTCGGCGCCGAGCCCATGCCGGCCTCGTTGGAGAACAGGCCGCGCTTGATGCCGTTGAGCATCGCCCCCGCGACCCCGCCGGCCGCCGCCTCGAAGCCGAGCGCGCTCTTGACGATCAGGGCGAGGACCGCCGGCACCTCGCCGATGTTGAGCACCACCACCACCACGGCGAGAGCGAGATAGGCCACCGCCATGAACGGCACCACGATCTCGGCGAAGCGGGCGATCTGCTTGATGCCGCCGAAGATGACGATGCCGGCGAGAACCGCCAGCACGATCCCGACCGGCAGCTTGCCGACGCCGAAGGCACCCTGCATCGAATCGGCGATCGAATTGGCCTGCACCGCGTTGAAGACGAGGCCAAAGGCGAGGATCAGGCAGACCGAGAACACCGCGCCGGCCCACGGGGCGCCGAGGCCCTTGGAGATGTAGAAGGCCGGACCGCCGCGATACTGACCGTTTGCGTCCTTGATCTTGTAGAGCTGGGCGAGGGTCGATTCCGAATAGGCGGTGGCGAGACCGACGAGGGCGACCATCCACATCCAGAAGATCGCCCCCGGTCCGCCGAGATAGAGCGCGACCGCGACGCCGGCGAGGTTGCCGGTGCCGACGCGGGAGGCGAGCGACGTGCAGAGCGCCTGAAACGGGGTGATGCCGGCGAAATCGGTCTTGGAGGAGCCGAGCACCGAACGGAACAGTTCTGGGAAATGGCGGAACTGGACGAAGCCGAGCCGGACGGTGAAGAACAGGCCGACCGCGAGCAGGCCGTAGATCAGCACGTAGCCCCAGAAGATCGTGTTGAGAAAGTCGATGACGCCGTCGATCATGCCGGCCCCTCCCCGTTTGGATCGATCGCCGGCCGGCCCGGGCCCGTCCCCGGCCGGCCGCGATCTTCATCCGAACGGATCGACAGCCCCGCCGCAAGCGAAAAAATCAGGCCGCTCCTGGACGAAATCCGTGCATCCGGGACGGGTTGCGGCGGAAGCCGGCTCACGTCCGGATTTCCCTCGGGCTTCCCGTCATCGTGAGGAGACGTGAAGCACGCGCCCGGGCGGATCGGCTATGCTGGTCGAGGCTGCGGTCCCGACCGGCCGGAACGAACCGCCGTTCCCCCTCTCCCGGCCACGCCGGCCGGCGGTCACGTTCCCGGCTTCGCCGCACCGCGGACGGGACCGCTCGAGGGAACGACAGCTGGAGCGGCGGGATCGCCCGCACCACCGCGACCATCGAGAGAACCGGACCATCCATGCCCTTCGCATCGTCCCTGATCGCCCTCCCGTGGAGGGATCGCGCCGGCCGCTTCTCGCCGCTCAAGGCCGCGGTCTTCGCCGCGACGCTGATCCCGGCCGTGCTGCTCGCGATCGCGCTCTTGCGCGCCTTCGGCCCCGCGGCGGCGCCGGGCCTCGGCCAGGGCGTGATCGGCGGCCCCGGCATCGGCGGTCCCGGCATCGGGGATCCGGGCATCGGTTGCCCGGCCCTGCCCTCGCCGCTCCCGCCCGCAGGAGGAGCCGGCATCGGCGGCCCCGCCCTCGGCAACTCGGCCCTCGGCGGGCCGCTCGAAAGCCCGTTCGGCCTCGGCGCCCGGCCCTACACCGAGGCGATCCACGTCGCCGGCGACTGGGCGATCCGCTTCCTCCTCGCCGCCCTCGCGGTGACGCCGCTCGCCCGCTTCGCCCGCCGGCCGAAGCTCGTCGGCCTGCGGCGCATGCTCGGCCTCGCCGCGCTGTTCTACGCCCTCGCCCACCTCGGCCTCTACGTCGCCGACCAGAGCTTCTCGCTGTCGCGGGTCGCCGGCGAGATCGCCTCGCGGGTCTATCTCGCCGTCGGCTTCGTCGCGCTGCTCGGCCTCTGCGCCCTCGGCGTCACCTCGACCGACGCGGCGATCCGGCGGATGGGGCGGGCCTGGCGCCGCCTCCACGCCCTCGTCCACCCGATCACCGCCCTCGCCCTGCTGCACTATTTCATGCAGGTGAAGGTCGACGTGACGACGCCCGCCCTCCACGCCGGCCTCTACCTCTTCCTCGTCGGCCTGCGCCTCGCGGTGCGGCTGCGGTTTTCGCCGGGCATCCTCGTCACTCTCGTGGTCGCCGTCCTCGCCGCCCCGGCGACCGCCGCGGTCGAAGCCGTCTGGTACGCGGCCGCGACGGCGGTCGACCCGGCACGGGTGCTCGAGGCCAATCTGATGCTCGACCCGGTGCTGGGCCTTCGCCCCGCCCAGGCGACCTTCGCCTGCGGCGTCGCCTTCGCCGGCCTCGCCGCCGCTCTCTCATGGCGAGGCACAGCCGGCCGCCCCGCCAGCCGCGACGCCGGCTCCGGCCGGCGCGCCTGATCGCACCGTCCGAGAAGGCGCGTGACGAATGCCGAAAGCCCCGCCGGATGCCGGCGAGGCTGCGAGGCGAGCTGGCGCTTCGGGGCCTCGGGGCTCGCGACCTTTCGGGGCGCCGCCTAGGTGTTGAAGCGGAACAGCATGACGTCGCCGTCGTGGACGACGTAGTCCTTGCCTTCGTCGCGCGCCTTGCCCGCCTCCTTGGCGCCGACTTCGCCGAGGCTGACGAAGTCGTCGTAGGCGATGGTCTGGGCACGGATGAAGCCGCGCTCGAAGTCGGTGTGGATGACGCCGGCCGCCTGCGGCGCCCGGGTGCCCGCCGTGATCGTCCAGGCCCGCGCCTCCTTCGGCCCGGCGGTGAAATAGGTGATGAGGCCGAGCAGCTCGTAGCCGGCCCGGATCACCCGGTCGAGGCCCGGCTCCTCGAGGCCGATCGCCTCCATGAATTCCGCCTGTTCCTCGGCCGGAAGCTGGGCGATCTCGGCCTCGATCGCCGCCGAGATCACCACGGCGCGCGCGCCCTCGGCTGCCGCCTTCTCGAACACCTTCGCCGAATGGGCGTTGCCGGTCGCCGCCGACGCCTCCTCGACGTTGCAGACGTAGAGCACTGGCTTCGACGACAGCAGGTTGAGCATGGCGAAGGCCTTCTCCTGGCCCTTCGGCACCTCGTAGAGCCGGGCAGGCTTGCCGTCCTGCAGCAGCGCCAGCGCGCCGTCCATCAGCTCGACCTGTTCCTTCGCCTCCTTGTCGCCGGCCTGCGCCCGCTTGCGCAGCGGCGTCACCCGGCGTTCGAGGCTGTCGAGGTCGGCGAGCATCAGCTCGGTCTCGATGGTCTCGGCGTCGGCGACCGGGTCGACCCGGCCCTCGACGTGGGTGATGTCGCCGTCCTCGAAGCAGCGCAGCACGTGGGCGATGGCGTCGCATTCGCGGATGTTGGCGAGGAACTGGTTGCCGAGCCCCTCGCCGCGCGAGGCGCCGCGCACGAGGCCGGCGATGTCGACGAAGGTCATCCGCGTCGGGACGATGTTGGCGGACTTCGCCGAGGCCGCGATCTTGAACAGCCGCGGGTCCGGCACCGCGACGTCGCCGGTGTTCGGCTCGATGGTGCAGAAGGGATAGTTCGCCGCCTGCGCCGCCGCCGTCTTGGTCAGCGCGTTGAAGAGCGTCGACTTCCCGACGTTCGGCAACCCGACGATGCCGCACTTGAAACCCATCTCGCACACCTTTTCCGTTTCGTGTCCGTCGTCGGCGTCGCTATGGCGCCGCCGCGGACCTCTGTCAAAGTCTATTGCGCCGGATGCGGCCGCTCAGCCGCCGGCGACCGCGATCGCCGCCTGAACGGCCGGCCGGTCGAGCATGCGCCGGTAGTGCTCGTGAAGCCGGGGAAAATCCGCGATGTCGACGCCGTCGCTCTTCAGCCAGGTGTCGATGGTGAAGAGATAGGGGTCGGCGATGGTGAGGCGCTCGCCCATCACGAAGGGCCCGCGGAAGAAGTTGGCCTCGATCAGGCCGTAGCAGGCCGCCATGTTGCCCGGCACCCGGCGCTTCATGTCGGCGAGGGAACTCTCCTCGTCGGCCCAGCGGCTGCCGCGGACGCGGTGGGCGTGGACCGGATGGACGGTGGAGCAGAGATAGGAATTGAACGACTGCAGTTCGGCGAGCGCGAAGGGATCGCCGAGCGGCGCGAGGCCCTTCTCCGGCGCGATCTGCGCCAGATAGAGCAGGATCGCCGGTGTCTCGGTGAGAACGCCCGCCTCCGTCTTCAACGCCGGCACCCGCCCCTTCGGATTGACCGCGAGGAAGGCCGGCGTCGTCTGCTCCTTCCCGGCGAGGTCGACGATGTGGACCTCGTGCGCGATCTCGGCTTCCTTCAGCGTGATCAGCGAGGCGAGCGAGCAGGTGCTCTTGGCGTGGAACAGCGTCAGCATCGGTGGATCCTCCTCTTCGCGGGCCGCCCGGTCGCGGCGGTCGATGTGCGAGATCGCAGGGTGCCCGTCGGCGTCTTCCCGACCGCATCGGCGGAGCCCGGCCGCGACCGTGTCCCGCCGGACCGTGGACGCGCGAGCAGCCCCTTCAAAGCCGGGGTTTGCCGCCCTTCGGCTTGGTGGCGAGCAGGCCGCGCAGCACCGACGCCATCGAATTCTTCTCCGCCGGCGCGGCGTCTCCCCCGGCCGGAGCCGCTCCGGCGCTCGCGGCAACGTTCGATTTCTCCTCGCCCGCGGCCTTCACTTCGCCCGCCTTCGCCTTCTTCGGCTTCGCCGGCTGCGTGGCGAGGTGGACCTTGCTGGCGAAGGTCTCGTCCTCGCGGGTCGCGAGCAGCGGCGCGTGGTCGGCCACCGCGTCGATCAGCGGATGCAGCCACTCGGCGTCGGCCTTGTGGAAGTCGCCGAGCACGTAGTTGTGGACCTGCGCCTTGTCGCCGGGATGGCCGATGCCGAGGCGGATGCGGCGATAGTCCTTGCCGAGATGGGCGTCGAGCGAGCGCAGTCCGTTGTGGCCGCCGTGGCCGCCTCCGGTCTTCACCCGCATCCGGCCGGCCGGCAGGTCGAGTTCGTCGTGGATCACGACGATGTCGGCCGGCGCGATCTTCAGGAACCGCGCCGCCTCGCCGACCGCCCGGCCTGAGTCGTTCATGTAGGTCTGCGGCTTCATCAGCAGCACGCGCTCGCCGGCGAGGGTGCCTTCCGCCACCTCCGACTGGAACTTGCGCCGCCACGGGCCGAAGCGATGGACCCGTGCGATGCGCTCCACCGCCATGAAGCCGATGTTGTGGCGGTTGCCGGCGTAGTCGTCGCCCGGATTGCCGAGGCCGGCGATGATCATCATCGGTTCGCTCTCCCTCCCGGGTCCCGTGCGCCGCAAGACCTCTGGTCCGCCTCCGCCGGAAACGACTTCGCCGCCGCATGGGACTGCGGCGGCGATGGCTTCGTCACGACGGCCGGTCGGATCACTCCGCCTTGGCGTCGGCCGCGGCCGCTTCGTTCTCTTCCGAACGCAGGCCCGCCGGGGCCGCGATGGTGGCGACGGTGAAGTCGCGGTCGGTGATGGTCGGGCGGGTGCCCGACGGCAGCTTCACCGCCGAGATGTGGATCGAGTCGCCGACGTCGAAGCCGGCGAGATCGACCTCGATATACTCGGGAATCGCGTTGGCCGAGACTTCCATCTCCACCTCGTGGCGGACGATGTTGAGCACGCCGCCGCGCTTGAGGCCCGGGCAGGTGTCCTGATTGAGGAAGTGCACCGGCACGTCGACGGTGAGCTTCGAGGACGCCGAGACGCGCAGGAAGTCGACGTGGACGAGGGTGTCGCGGACCGGGTCGAGCTGGTAGTCGCGGGCGATCACCTCGACCTTCTTGCCATCGAACTCGATGGCGGCGACGTGGGTCAGGAAGCCGCCGGCGTGCAGGCGCAGCGTGGTTTCCTTGAGCGGCAGCGCGATCGAGACCGGCGCCTGCTTGTCGCCGTAGATCACGGCCGGGATCAATCCTTCGCGACGAAGTGCACGAGCGGCCCCCTTGCCGACCCGCTCGCGCAGCACCGCCTTGAGCTCGTACGAATGAGCCATGGGTGGTTCTCCTTGAGAGACAATCGGAAATAAAATGGCGCGGAACCCCGCGCCACGCTCCGCCGCCTCCAGGGGTGCGAGACGGAGCGCGCGCCTTATAGGCCGATCGTGCGGGAATCTCAAGGACGCCGCCGCGGAAAAGGCGGATTCCCGCCCCGCCTGCAAACAATGATTGCATTATCTGGTAAAACTCCTCCAGATTGCGGAAGCGGGGAGCTTTCTCATGATCGACGCGTTGACGGTGCTTCTGGAAGACCCGTTCTGGGGCGGCATCGGCGCGGTCTTCACGTTGGCCGGCTTCGCGGTCGTGTTCTATCTGTTCTTTTTCGAGCCGCCCGTCGCCGGACGCAGGCGCCTCGAGGAGGAACTGAACGATCCCCCGAGCCGGGCGGAGCTGATCGTGCAGCTCGAGGCACCGTCGTGGTTCACCGGCTACCGCCGGCGGATCGAACGTCTCGGCGAGACGGTCGACGCCGTCTTCGGACGCTCCTGGCGGTCGACCTACGAGCGGTCCCTGCAGATCGCCTTCGTCTATCCGATCGCGCTCTTCGCCCTCGCCTGGCTGCTCGGCGGCAGCGGCCGGCTCGGCGAGATCTCGCTGCTGCCGAAGGACCACGGCTCGGTCCGCCGCGTGTTCGACCTCCTCGTCATCGCGGCGATCGCAGGAGCCTTCGTCCGGGTGGTGCACAACCGGCACCGGTTCGAGGCGCGGCTGCGCAGCCGGTTCGGCCCCGCCTCCGGTGACCGCACCTCGGGAACGGCGGGGCTCCTGCCTCTCGCCCTCGCCTCCGTCGCCATCGTCGGCCTCGGCGGGGTGGCCTTCGCCGTGATCGCCGCCGTCGCCATCTTCGGCACCGTCGTCGGCGCCGGGGCGGTCGCGGTGGCGGTTCTCGGCACCGTCGTCGGCACCGCCGCCGTCTTCGCGGCCGTCGTCGCCGCCGCCGCCCTCGCCGGCGCCGGCGAGTTCGCGATGATCTACGGCATCTTCTATCTCCTCCTGCCGACCCTCAACGCCGCCTTCGACTGCCTGTCATGGATCGTGACGCGCTGGTTCATCGAGCGGGCCAAGGACGTGAAGGCCGGTGGCGACGGCGTGCTCTTCCTGATGGGCGCCCTCGCCGCCGACATCGCCTTCGCCCTCGTCTGCGTGATCGGCCTCACCCTCGCCCTGCCGGTCGCCCTCGAACTCGTCAACCTCGCCCTGCGGAGCGGCGGCCTCGCCCCGGTGCCGTGGCGGGCCATGGTGGAGACGGCGACACGGCAGCCGCTCACCGACGGCCTGCTGGTGACGGGCATGCTGGCGACGACGCTGGTGCCGACCATGATCCACGTCGGCGTCGGCCTTCACGGCAGCTTCTGCCACTTCGACCGCGGCGGCCACACCCTGGCCGAGGAGATCCGCAGATGGGACGATCCGGTCCGCGGCCCGAACCGGCGGCGAAAGCATGAGCTCGCCGCGTATCTCTACCGGCGCCGATACTGGATGATCCCGGCTCTGGCCGTGTCCGGCGTCGTCATCTTCGCGATCGTCTACGGCTGCGCCACCTGGGCCGCGCATTACGGCCTGCTGCTGAGGGATCTCGCCTTCAGGGCCGGAGACTTCGTCGCCGGCGCGAAGCACTGATCCCGATGCCGTGGACGCAAGGCCGCCTCGACGCTCGAAGACGCAGCCGAGGCCGAGCCGGCGCCGTCCGGTCACGCTCGATTCCTGGATCGTTCCGACGCGCCGGGTTCGCCGGGCCGGGCGCAACGCCACACCCGCCGCCCCCCTTGATCTTCGTCAATGACAGCCCCCGCGCCCGGTGGCTTCCTCACCGGAGGACGAGGAGCCGAGGGAGGGCGGGTCGCGATGGAGGGTCAGGAGATCTCGAAACCGGCCGCGCCGATGCCGGCGGTCGCCGCCATCGGCTTCGCCGACCTCAGGGCCGCGCTCGCCGCCGGAGCCTCCGACTTCCTGCGCGCGCCGATCATGGGCCTGTTCTTCGGCGCGGTCTTCGCCGCCGGCGGCCTCGCCATCGTCTTCTCGCTGCTGGTCTGGCACGTGCCGTGGATGATCTATCCGGTCGCCGCCGGCTTTCCGCTGATCGGCCCCTTCGTCGCGGTCGGGCTCTACGAGATCAGCCGGCGGCTGGAGGCCGGACGGGCGTTCACCTGGGGCGACATCCTCGGCGTGATCTGGCGCCAGCGCCAGCGCGAGCTGGCCTGGATGGCCTTCGTCATGCTGTTCGTCTTCTGGATCTGGATGTACCAGGTCCGCCTGCTGCTGGCGGTGATCCTGTCGGCCTCGTCCTTCTCGACCTTCGACCGCTTCCTCGAAATCGTCTTCACCACCCCCGCCGGCTGGACCTTCCTCGCCGTCGGCCATCTGGTCGGCGCCGTCCTCGCCCTGGTGCTGTTCTCGCTGACCGTGGTCTCGATCCCGCTGCTGCTCGACCGCGAGCGCGACGTCGTCACCGCCATGATCACCAGCGTCAGGGTGGTGCTCGCCAGTCCCGGGCCGATGATCGCCTGGGGCCTGTTCGTCACGGCGGCTGTGATCGCCGCCTGCCTGCCGATGTTCGTCGGCCTGCCGGTGGTGCTGCCGATCCTCGGCCACGCGACCTGGCACCTCTACCGGCGCGCGGTGCAGCCGGAGTGAGGCCGCTGCGGCGATCCGCAAGAGTCCGCAGGTCGGGGCGGGCCTGCGTCAGCGCGCCGCGCGCTGGGCGGCGATCTCGTCCATCTGTTCCTGCTCGGCGGCGTCGAGGGCGTGGCGGCTGCGCTCCTGGTCGCGCTCCTCCATCAGCTCGATCTTCTTGAGGTCTTCGACCGCCTCGGCGAGGGCGTCGCGGGCGGCCTCGAGCTGGTCCTTGAGGTCGTCGGCCGAGGCGTTGAGATTGTCGCGGCGCTGCATCGCCGCCTTGGCGAAGGTCGAATAGGCGAAGTGGGTGATGTCGGTGATGCCCGTGCGGCTCTGCTCGGCGAGGATCTGCTCGTCGAGGTCGTTCGCCATTCGCCGGAATTCGGCGATCATCGATTCGATCTGGTTCAGCTGCCGGCGTTTCTCGTCGACCTGGAACCGCCTCAACCGGATCAGACTGTTGCGCGCCTTCATCGAAACTCGACTCCTGTGACCCGCGCGGCACCCGCGCCCCGCCCGACGGATCGGGGCGGAACACGGCACGAGAGCGGAACGCACGCCGCGGCCGGACCGTCGGGGTCGACCGCGCGAGCCGCCCTCAGCTGCCGGCGTCTGGTCCGGACCTTAATCCTGTAGCGGTTTCCAAAAGGTTCGCGAGCGCGTGATAGCCCTCCTCGCGGCGGGTGCACTCTTCCTTGCCCTGGCGCAGGAAGGCTTCGACCGGACCGCTCAGCTTGATGGCGTCGTCGACCTCCGGGTTTGAGCCCTTGCGATAGGCGCCGAGGCGGATCAGTTCCTCCATGTCGCCGTAGGTCGCCATCAGCCGCTTGACCTCGCGCAACAGGTCGCGCCACTCCGGCTCGACGCAGCCGGGCATGGTCCGGGACACCGATTTCAGGATGTTGACCGCCGGATAGCGCCCGCGCTCGGCGATCGCCCGCTCCATCACGATGTGGCCGTCGAGGATGCCGCGCACCGCGTCGGCGATCGGCTCGTTGTGATTGTCGCCCTCGACCAGCACGGTGAAGAGGCCGGTGATCGAGCCCTGCCCCTCCCTGCCCGGCCCGGCCCGCTCCAGCAGCCGCGGCAGTTCGGTGAAGACGGTCGGGGTGTAGCCCTTGGAGGTCGGCGGTTCGCCGGCGGCGAGGCCGATCTCGCGCTGGGCCATGGCGAAGCGCGTCACCGAATCCATCAGGCACAGCACGTCCTTGCCGTGGTCGCGGAAATGCTCGGCGACGGTGAGCGTCAGATAGGCCGCCTGCCGGCGCATCAGCACGGATTCGTCCGAGGTCGCCACCACCACCACCGAGCGGGCGAGGCCCTCCTCGCCGAGGTCGTCCTCGATGAACTCCTGCACCTCGCGGCCGCGCTCGCCGATCAGGCCGATCACCGCGACGTCGCAGGCGGTGTTGCGGGCCAGCATGGAAAGAAGCACCGACTTGCCGACGCCGGAGCCGGCGAAGATGCCCATGCGCTGGCCGCGGCAGCAGGTGGCGAAGGTGTTGAGGGCGCGCACCCCGAGGTCGATGGGCCGGCCGACCCGGGTGCGCTCGTTCGCCGGCGGCGGGGCGGCGCGCAGCAGCCGCTCCTCCGGCCCGAGCGGCAGCGGCCCCTTGCCGTCGATCGGCTCGCCGAGCGCGTTGACGACGCGCCCGGCCCAGGCCGACGACGGACGAGCGGTCGAGGCGAGCGCGGCGATCTCGGCCCTGGCGCCGAGACGCACGCCCTCGAGCGGCCCGAACGGCAGGCACAGCGCCCGCCCGTCGCGAAAGCCCACCACCTCCATCGGCACCCGGGCGCCGCCGAAGCCGGTGACGGTCAGCCGCGTGCCGACGCTCATCTCCTGGATCGGTCCGGCGACCTCGACGAGCAGGCCCTGGACCGCGGCGACGCGGCCGAAGATCTGGAGTAGCGGGACGCGCCGGACGTCGGCGACGAGGCGTTCCATGGCAGGCCTTTCGGTCTCTTTCGACGGCCGCGGCGGCTCCCCGACGAGGAGGCGCGAGGCGGCGGTGACGGCGGATGCGGCGCTCGCCCCGAGGTGTGCGGAACCGCGTTTTCGGCCCCCTCCCCGGCGCCGGCCGCCCCGGCTGACGGACTTGATTCGCGCCCGCCGGGAATCTTTCGGGAATCTTACCGCAGTTTACGCCCTGTTTACCTCTCCGGTTAATGATTTCCCTCGACGGCCTCCGCTCGGGCGGCGGCCCATCGGACTGGATGTGGACAAGTCGAAGGCACGAGTCGGAAGAATCACTTAGCGGAAGTTCCTCACACGGAACGGTCGATCTCGCGAGCGGGATTCTCGCTTTGTTTCGAGGCGCCTGGTGGAAATTTCTCGCAAGGAATCCTTCGTGCTTGCCACCGCGAATCGGAATTGGTTAATTGTTAACCGTTCACCCGTAGTCTCAGGCCTGTCATCCACAGGCCTGCCGAAGCAGGAACGCCTCCGGCACAGAATGCGCCGGCCGTTCCCCAGAGAACGAGAGGATCGAGCATGCGAGTTTTGCTGATCGAGGACGACAGCGCGACCGCACAGAGCATCGAGCTCATGCTGAAGTCCGAAAGCTTCAACGTCTACACGACCGACCTCGGTGAAGAAGGCATCGATCTCGGCAAGCTTTACGACTACGACATCATCCTGCTCGATCTCAACCTTCCGGACATGTCCGGCTACGAGGTGCTGCGCACGCTGCGCGTCTCGAAGGTGAAGACGCCGATCCTGATCCTCTCCGGTCTCGGCAACATCGAGGACAAGGTCCGCGGTCTCGGCTTCGGCGCCGACGACTACATGACCAAGCCCTTCCACAAGGACG
>CALCDT010000020.1 GCA_937900425.1 uncultured Alphaproteobacteria bacterium
CCATCCGCAAGTTCAAGAAGGACAAGCTGACCCTCGGCCAGCTCGTCAAGTTCGGCTCGATCACGCCCGAGGGCGCCACCGTTCTCGAGGTCATCGGCAAGTCGCGCTGCAACGTCATCGTCTCCGGCGGTACCGGCTCGGGCAAGACCACGCTGCTCAACTGCCTCACCGCCTACATCGAGGAGGACGAGCGCATCATCACCTGCGAGGACGCCGCCGAACTCCAGTTGCAGCAGCCGCACGTCGTCCGCCTCGAGACCCGCCCCCCCAACCTCGAGGGCGAGGGCCAGATCACCATGCGCGACCTCGTCAAGAACTGTCTGCGCATGCGTCCCGAACGCATCATCGTCGGCGAAGTCCGCGGTCCGGAGGCCTTCGACCTGCTCCAGGCCATGAACACCGGCCACGACGGCTCGATGGGCACGCTCCACGCCAACTCCCCGCGCGAGGCGCTCTCCCGTATCGAATCGATGATCACCATGGGCGGCTTCTCGCTGCCCTCGAAGACCATCCGCGAGATGGTGGTCTCCTCGGTCGACGTCATCGTCCAGGCCGCCCGCCTGCGCGACGGCTCGCGCCGCATCACCCACATCACCGAGGTGGTGGGCATGGAAGGCGACGTGATCGTGACCCAGGACATCTTCCTCTACGACATCATCGGCGAGGACGAGCACGGCAAGATCATCGGCCAGCACCGCTCCACCGGCATCGGCCGGCCGGCCTTCTGGGACCGCGCCCGCTACTACGGACAGGAAAAGCGCCTCGCCGCGGCCCTCGACGCCGCCGAGAGCAAGCAGCCCGCCTTCGGCTGACGGGCGAGGCCCGCGGCCGGATCTGATGCGAGAGGAACGAACGGATGCTGTTCGGTGTCAATCTGACGGTGATCGCCTTCGTCGGCCTCGTCGTCTTCGCGGTGGTGGCGATCCTCTACGCCGCCTTCTACCAGCGCATCGCGACCGCCGCGACCGCCGGCAAGCGTCTCGACAAGATGGCGGTCGGTACCGCGGCGCGCCAGGAGAGCGCCGACCGCCGCGCCGACGCCTCGAGCCGGCGCCGCAACGTCCAGGCGACGCTGAAGGAGATCGAGACCAAGCAGAAGCACAAGGCCACCCGCGGCACCAACCCGCCGATGGCGCTGCGCCTGCAGCAGGCCGGTCTCAAGTGGCGGATGCCGCAGTTCATCGCCTTCAGCGTCGCCTCGGCGATCGTGATGACCGTGCTCGGCTTCTTGCTCGGCGCCCCGCTGATCGGCGTCGCCGGCCTCGCCTTCGTCGGCGCCTTCGGCATCCCGCGCTTCGTCGTCAACTTCCTGCGCAAGCGCCGCCAGAACGCCTTCATCGCCGAACTGCCCAACGCGGTCGAGGTGATCGTGCGCGGTGTCAAGGCCGGCCTGCCGCTCAACGACTGCGTCCGCATGATCGCGGTCGACGCCAACGAGCCGGTCCGCACCGAATTCCGCCACGTCGTCGAGGCGATGACCATGGGCATCACCATCGACGAGGCCGTCGGCCGGCTCTACGACCGCATGCCGCTGCCCGAGGCCAACTTCTTCGCCATCGTCATCGCCATCCAGGCGAAGGCCGGCGGCAACCTCTCCGAGGCGCTCGGCAACCTCGCCCGCGTGCTGCGCGAGCGCAAGAAGATGCGCGCCAAGATCCAGGCGATGAGCATGGAGGCCAAGGCCTCGGCCGGCATCATCGGCTCGCTGCCGATCATCGTCGCGCTGCTCGTCTACCTGACCAGCCCCGACTACATCAAGATCCTGTGGACCGACCCGGTCGGCCAGATCGTGATCGGCGTTTCGGGTCTGTGGATGCTGATGGGCATCCTCGTGATGCGCAAGATGATCAACTTCGAGATCTGAGGACGGAAGACCCATGGACACCATCGTCGCCACCGTCCGCGATCCGATGTTTCTGCTGGCCGTCTCGGTCGGCATCGCGATCTTCGCCACCATCGTCTCGCTGACGATGCCGTTGCTGCAATCCGACAAGCTCGCGAGCCGGATGAAGGCCGCGGCCACCGAGCGCGACCGCATCCGCCAGCGCGAGCGCGCCCGGCTCCAGGCCGAGGGCGCCAAGCGCGGCATGCGCCGCACCGAGCCGAAGAAATACATGCGCGACCTCGTCGAGAAGCTGAGCCTCAAGAAGGCGCTGGCCGACGACAGCACGGTCGAGAAGCTGCGCCAGGCCGGCTACCGGGGCGAGGCGCCGCTGACCGTGCTGCTGTTCGCCCGCTTCGTGCTGCCCTTCCTCACCTTCACGCTGACCGCGCTCTGGCTCTTCGTCATCGCCGACCTCGACCGCCCGCCGGCGCTCAAGCTGATCTTCTCGCTGATGGGCGCCTACGTCGGCTTCTACGCGCCGGTGCTGTTCCTCTCCAACAAGGTCTCCAAGCGCCAGCTCTCGATCAAGCGCTCCTTCCCCGACGCCCTCGACCTGCTGCTGATCTGCGTCGAATCCGGCATGTCGGTCGAGCAGGCCTTCCGCAAGGTCGCCGAGGAGATCGGCGTGCAGTCGGCCGAACTCGCCGAGGAACTCAGCATCACCACCGCCGAGCTGTCCTACCTGCCCGAGCGCAAGCAGGCCTACGAGAACCTCGCCGCCCGAACGGGCCTCGAGGGCGTCAAGGCGGTCTGCCTCAGCCTGATCCAGTCGGAACGCTACGGCACCCCGCTCGGCACCACACTGCGCACCATGGCCCAGGAAAACCGCGACATGCGCATGAACGAGGCCGAGAAGAAGGCCGCCGCGCTGCCGCCCAAGCTCACCGTGCCGATGATCGTCTTCTTCCTGCCGGTGCTCTTCGCCGTCATCATGTCGCCGGCGATCATCAAGATCACCAACATGTGAGGGGCGACGGCGGCCGGACGACCCCGGCCGGCCCGTCAACCTCCCATTATAGCCTCCGCAATCATTCTCCTCCTGCTCGCGTGCACTCCGGGGGAGGGAATGGCCGTGGTGTCGCGTCTTCTCGGCGTCTCGGTCGTCCTCGGCCTGCTCGCCATCGTCTTCCACAATTCGCCCACGGGCCGGTTTCTGGCGGGGCAGTGGAGCTTCTCGAAAGGCGCGGTGGTTGACCGCGGCTATCATTTCCGGCTGAAGGTTTCGGTCGACTACAAGGGCGAGCGGCAGGACTTCGACATCGTCGTCGCCTGCCGTGCCCTGATCGAGGGCTTCGCGGACGGCAGCAGCAGCCGCGTAGTGGGGCTGACGCCGACGGTCTACGGTCGGCGGATGAGCGACGGCAAGGGCCTCGTGGTCCGCGTGCCCGACGCCTGTCACCGCATGGCGACCTCCGCCGGCGGTGTTCCGGCCGATTTCATGCCGCTGATGGTCGTCTACGACGACGCCGACACCCTCGCCTGGGGCACCGCCTACGCCTCGCGCGACGCCTTCACCAATCCGCTCTCCGAACTCGTTTTCCACGGCGCCAGCATCGAGGCCTCGACGGCGGAGGCCTTCGACGACTTCCGTCGCAACGGCCCGCCGAACCTCGTCAGGCGTGTGTCCTATTATTCGCACCGGTCGGATCTCTTCGAGGAGGAGGAATGGCCCTCGATGGGATTGTTCTGCATGGCCTACATGCGCCTCAGGATCAGCGATCCGGCGTTGCGCGCCCGGCTGCGAGACCTCTGGCCCGCGGACCGGCCGCGCTTCTGGACGCCCCCTGTGCAGAAGGGAACCTCCCGTCTCGCTTTCGGCGACGGTCCCGACGCCTTTGCGCGAGATGACGGCCTTGCTCGACACAGCGTCGATCAGTTCGGCGATCTGCGGTTCCTAGAAGACGCGGGCATCCCCAATGCGACCGGAGCAGGAACCGTGCGCGGTCCCCTGGGCATGAAGCCGCTCGGCGACTTCTTCCCGGTCTGGGTCGAAGCCAAGGCCAACGGACTGCCCGACGATGCGTCGAAGCACGACGAGTATCTCGCGGGGTTGACCCGCTACATTAGCGCTGCAATCGACTACCGCGAGGGCGCTACGAAAGGTTTTGCGTATTGCATGCCCTACGGGCCTGGCGTGATGATGAAATATCCGCTCGATAATCATATATCGACAATTGATGATTATGAAATAATTGGTAGCGATGGAAAAAATCATACAATTGGCGGTCCGCAATTCTTTTTCGAGAATGATGAATTCATCTACGCGCGCACGATCACTTCACTTGAATCGTTGGGGGATGTCTGATGAATCCTGTCGTACTTTCCGACCTGCAGATGGCGGCGGCTCTGGCGGAGTCCATGTACAGGCGGGATGCGCGGGACCAGTCCCTTTCCGAGAGCCCCGACGCATTTGACGGCGTCGCCGGCAGCGCAATCCGTATTGCAACGCAGCAGATGATCGACGCATGGCAAGCGACATCCGGGAGTCCACCCGGAAGTTTCCCTGTCGAAGACGGCTTCTACTACAACGCGGCCACGGGCTTCGTCGGCCAGATCGTGGAGGCGAATGACAGGGTTTTCGTCGTCTATCGAGGCAGCGACCTGTCCGGTCCGTTCGTGGACGCTCTCATCGAGATGTTCTCGATCCCTTGGTGGGGCACGACCCAGGCAGATCCCTACGACTGGCAATGCAATTTGCATCTCGGCCTCGGGGATGCCGGTTAGGGGCAGCTCGATGATGCCCTTGCCCTATTCGCGATCGCCAGGGCTCGCGCCGCTGACGCGAACGAGGAGTTCGTCATCGCCGGACACTCTTTGGGCGACTGCCATGCCTGACCGACTTGTGATTCCGTCGCATGAATGGCAAATACTCTTCAGATAACAAAAATATTGAAACGCGACCACAGTCACTAAAAGATTCGCCAACACTTACTAACGAGAAGGGTGAAACAGTGGAAGAAATATTTTACATTGTGAGGTATTACGTGTTGATCGTTTTATATACAACATTTGTGACTTGTAGTCTCGTGATGTCTTTTATAATTATGAAGGAGTATTATACAAAGCCGCATATGAGACAGTATATCGATACGACTCTGTTCATTTTTACTACAAAGCCCGGATATCCAGAGATTCTCTATAAGAGAATAAGGCCCATGGAATATTGGATTGCTGGCTCTGATGGCGCTTATTGCGATTGGACATTTGACGCCGTCCAGACAGGTCGACCTGAGTGGTGTCAGGCAGTTCTCCGATTGAGAAAAAAAGCTAACCTCGTCGTTCTGCGCTTCACACCGAGTCTGCACGTGCCAAACGTCGGAAATCAATTTTGATGCAACGAGCTGCCACCAGAAAAGGACCAACAATTGCCTTACCTGTCGTCCTCTCGGCGATGACGAAATTGACGTGCCGCAAGCTGGAACTCCGCGACGATCCGGTCGGCTCGCAGACCCTCGGCCCTCGGGGCCGACGCTCACCCCCGCGCGACCTTCTTCCTGTCGCCGGCCTCGATCTCCTTCCAGCGGTCGGCCTGGGTCATCATCGACTTGAGATAGGCGATGTTGGCGGCGGCCTGCTGGGGGTCGAGTTCGTTGCGGGCGACGGCTTCGGCCTCGCCGTATTTGCCCTGCAGCCCGAGGGCGAGGGCGAGGTTCTGGCGGATCCGGCTGGAGGCCTTGGGCGAGGCGGCGGCCCGGCGCAGCATCTCCTCGGACTTGTCGAGGTCGCCGGAGAGCAGGTAGCTGAGGCCGAGGTTGTTGAGGACCGAGGCCTCCTCCGGCACGATCGCCAGCGCCTTGACGTAGAGCTGGCGGGCGGCGGCGCCCTGGCCGATCTGGTCGAGGATCGCGCCCTCGGCCGACAGCAGCGCCCAATCCGGACGGTCGGGCCGCTGGGCGCCGCGGATCACCTTCAGCGCCTGCTCGAAGTCGCCGTTGGCGGCGAGCGCCTTGCCGTAGGACGCCGACATCGAGCGGTCGTCCTTGAACTTGATCATGCCCTTCTGCAGCACCGCGACGGCCTGGTCGGTCTGGCCGTTGAGGCGCAGCGCGGCGGCGTAGTTGAGGATGGTGGCGCGGTCGTTCGGGTCGCGGTCGTAGCGCTGGCCCCAGGCCCGGGCGGTCTGCCCGATCTGGTCCTCCGAGAGCCTGACCGACCCGGTGACGTCGACGCCGCCGTGGCGCCCGATCACCGGCGCGCCCGTGGTGCAGGCCGACACCAGCACGGCGAGGCCGGCCGCGGCCGCGAGGCCGAGAAGGCCGGCACGCTTGGGACGGGGCGGGGGCGTGGCGGTCATGGTCGGCGGCTCCGGCTGCGGAACGGAAACGGGCTTCTTCGCCGTAGGAATAGACCGTTAACCCTAATGGAGGGTTAATGCCGTTCATTCCGCCTGTTCAATGGGATCAACGGCTTACTTCGGGCCTGTTACCGCTCGTTACCCGGACCGTTACCACCGGTGTTTTCGTCCGTCCCGCTCCGCCGGGGTGAGCGGCGCCGACGCCCGCCGCGGGGCACGATCCGCGGCCGTCACGGCAGCGCGACGAGGACCGCGCCGGCGGCGATCAGGGCGATGCCGATCCAGCCCTTCGGCCCGAGGGATTCGCCGAGCAGCAGGGCGCCGAGCACGGCGACGAACACCACCGACAGCTTGTCGACCGGCGCGACCCGCGACGCCTCGCCGAGCTTCAGCGCCCGGAAGTAGCACAGCCACGACGCCCCGGTGGCGAGGCCCGACAGGGTGAGGAACAGCCAGCTCCGCCCCCCGATCGCGCCGAGGCCGCCGAGCTTGCCGAGGAACGCCGCGATCAGGCCGCCGACCACCAGGATCACCGCGGTGCGCACCAGCGTCGCCAGGTCGGAATCGACGCCGCCGACGCCGATCTTGGCGAGGATCGCCGTCAACGCCGCGAACAGGGCCGAGAGCAGGGCCCAGACCAGCCAGCCGTCCAGCGCGAGCTTCATCGGGTTCTCCGGGCGCCGGGCCGCGTCACGTCGGCCGGCGATCCCGCAGCATCGCCGTTCCGTCGCCTTCGGCCAAGGGGAGAAGGGCGTCGGGTTCGTCGGGAGGTCGTCGCGGAAATGCGGCCGAACGACGGTCCGGGGGGCGAGCCGGCTTCCGGGGATCGCAGGGCGAGCGTCCGCCGACGCCTTCTGCCGGCGTCCGCTCGGACCGGCTCTTCTCTCGTGCCGCGAAGGCCGGCTCCTCCGATCGGTCGGCCGGCCGCGGACCTCAGAACAGCGGGTCGAGTTCGCCGAGGGCGAGGCCGTTGGCGCTGACGCGGCCGCCGGCGGCGGTCAGGGTGACGGCGCGCCCGCCGTCCTCGGTGCGCTCGCCGAAGATGGCGAAGGCGCCGGCGAGGGCGGCGAGCGGGGCGGCGACCGGCTTGCCGGAGGCGACGAGCCGCGCCCGCGTCTCGATGTCGCGGGCCGTGATCCGCACGTCGCCCTCCGGCCGGCCGCCGGCGTCGAGGCGGACCGCGCCGGAGCCGGTGAGCCGGCTTTCGCCGAGCGCGAGGGCGAAATCGGTCAGCGTCGCGGTTCCGCCGGCCGCTTGCCAGTCGGCGAGCTCGCCCGGGCCGCGGCCGGAAAGGCGCGAGGCCTCGTCGAGGCTGGCGACCATCGACAGATCCGCCGGCACCGGCAGTAGTGCGAGGCCGGCGCTGGTCGCCTCGGCCGACGACAGGCTGGCGGCGAGATCGAGCCGGTCGGCGCCCTCCGCCCGGCGCAGGTGGACTTCGCCGGTCTTCGCCGCCAGCGTCGTGACGACGCCGCCGGCATCGGCGCTGGCGACCAGGTCCTCGGCCGCGGCGGAAATCCGCTCCGGTTCGCGCCCGTCGTGGCGTACGCTGGCACGCAGGCTGGCGAAGGTCAGCCTCGCGGTGGTGCCGTCGGCGGCCTCGACCGTCACCGGCCCGCCGATCGTGGCGACGGCGAGGCGCCAGTCGTCGATCACCGTCGCGACCACCAGCCGCTCGGCGGCGACGCGGCTGCCGTCGGCCAGCGTCGCGGTCGGGGCGGTGCAGCCGATCTCGATGCGGAACGGCCAGCCGCTGACCGTGCGCTGCGGGCAGGTGAGCGGGGTGCCGCGCCCGGCGAGGTCGGCGAGCACGGTGTCCATCCGCGCCTCGACCTCGCCCTTCGCCCAGAACCAGCCGCCGGTCCAGGCGGCGGTGACGGCGATCGCGGCGGCGCCGAGAAGGATGATGCTGCGGCTCATGGAAACTCCGTCGGCGAAGGTCGGGCCTGTTGGTGGTAGCGTGACCGGTCCGATGGGCGGTGCGGTCGTCGGTCCGCTTGGCGGTGCGCGGCAGCGTTCGGTGGGTGGCCGGAGCCCGCCGCTCCGCGCCGTCGCCATCAATCGGCCCGGAGCTTGATTTTCTCAAGATGGCCGCTTCATGACGAGAGGAAAAGCGGCAGTGAACCAACGCCTCGGGGCGGCGTGCGGCATCGGCGCCGAATTCGGAACGAGAGGACGGGATGCGACGATGAGCGAGGTCTTTCACGTGTTCGGCTACGGCTCGCTGATGTGGCGGCCGGGCTTCGCGCATGTCGCCGCCGTGCCGGCCCTGCTCGCCGGCTCCCACCGCTCGCTCTGCGTCTACTCCTGGGTCCACCGCGGCACGCAGGAGGCCCCCGGCCTCGTCTTCGGCCTCGACCGCGGCGGCGCCTGCCGCGGCATCGCCTTCGCCGTACCGGCGGACCGGCGCGAGGAGGTGGTCGCCTACCTGCGTGCCCGCGAGCAGGTGACCATGGTCTACCGCGAGGTGACGCGCCCGGTGCGGCTGATGGACGGCACGAACCGGATCGTCCCGGCCCTCGCCTATGTCATCGACCGCGCCCATCCGCAATACGCCGGCCGCCTGCCGGTGGAGCGGCGTCTGGAGATCGTGCGCGCCGGCCGCGGCGTCTCCGGCGCCAATCCCGACTATGTGCTCTCGACCGCCGCCCACATGCGCGACCTCGGCATCCGCGATCCCGAGATCGAGGCGATGGTCGCCGCCCTCGGCGAGGGGGAGTCGGAGGAGCGGCTGGCGGACGTCCCGGTCTGAGAACGGCTGTTCGTTTCGGCAGATGTCGAGCGTCGACATGCCCGGCCTCGTCCTTCGAGACAGCCGCTGACGCGGCTTCCTCAGGATGACGCCTGCGCGATTTTCGCACGATATGGCAGAGGCTTGCTCTTTTCCCTCATCCTGAGGAAGGAGCGGAGCGACTGTCTCGAAGGACGAGGGAAAAGCCGCGGCGACGGTGAGGAATCGTCACGTCGGCGTCGCGCCGGCGGGGATCAGGGCCGGTCGGAAGGCCGGCTGGGCCTTGGCGAGCTTGCGGGCCGGGACACCCTGGTAGAGCAGCTTGGTCGCCTCGACGAGGATCACCCCGGCGAAGGCCGGCCAGAGCTTCTGGCCGATCGCCTCCCAGGGCGACGACGGCCGGCGGATCTTGCGCCGCTTCATCGGCAGCATGTGCAGCGCCTCGGTCCACATCACCGGCGAAAACTGGCTCTCGCGCAGCAGCGTCGTCATCTGGCCGCGCGAATAGGGCCGGCCGTAGCCGAAGGGCGAGCTGTCGACCCGGGCCCAGAGCCCGCGCCGGTTCGGCACCACGACGAGAATGCGCCCGCCGGGGGCGAGCACCCGCCAGACCTCGCGCAGCACCTCGCGCGGATCGCTCGCCATCTCGAGGGCGTGGACCAGCAGCACCCGGTCGACCGCCGCGTCCGGCAGCGGCAGCATGTCCTCGTGGACGAGGGCGGCGGCCGAGGGGCCTTCCGCCGGCCAGTTCACCACCCCCTGCGCGGCCGGCATGAAGGCGAGAACCCGCTCGGCCTCGGGCGCGAAGGCGGAGAGATAGGGCGTCGCGTAGCCGAGGCCGAGCAGGCGGTCGCCGCGCACGGTCGGCCACAGGGTGGCGAGGCGCTGGCCGAGGATCTGGCGTACCGTCAGGCCGAGTTCCTCGGCGTAGAAGTCGCGCAGGTCGATGACGTCGATGTACATCTGCCGTCCGATCGGGCCGGGGCGCGCGAGGGGGAGGAGCCGCACCGCCGGAGGACGAACAAAACACTGTTGTCGGTTGCGATCAAATAAAACACCGCCCCGGCATTCAAGTCGCCGGTGGCTTCCTCTAGGGTCGGGGCTCGCCCCGCGCCCGTCCGGCGTCCCGAGCGGCCTCGTCGCCGCGGGCGCACCGGACCCGGCCCGAGAAGCCGACGACCGTTAGGAAACGCCATGGAAGACGTCCAGATCGCCCTCGTCCCCTGCCTCGCCGACAACTACGCGGTGCTGATGCACGTGCCGGCGACCGGTGCGACCGTGCTGGTCGACGCGCCCTCGCCGCAGCCGATCGCCCGGGCGCTCGAGGAGAACGGCTGGACGCTGACCTGCATCCTGATCACCCACCACCACGGCGACCACATCGACGGCCTGCTGCCGCTCAAGGCCGCCTCGGGCGCCACGGTGGTCGGCCCCGCCGCCGACCAGCACCGCATCCCCGGCCTCGACGTGGTCGTCGCCGACGGCGACGAGGTCAACGCCAGCGGCCTCTCGGCGAAGGTGATCGCGACGCCCGGCCACACCTCCGGCCACGTCTCCTACCATTTCCCGGACATGGGCGTCGTCTTCACCGCCGACGCGCTGTTCGCCCTCGGCTGCGGCCGCATCCTCGAGGGCACCTCCGAGCAGCTCTACGGCTCGCTGCAGAAGCTCGCCGCGCTGCCGCCCGAGACCAAGGTGTTCTGCGGCCACGAATACACCCTCGCCAACGCCCGCTTCGCCGTCACCGTCGATCCGATGAACAAGGCGCTCGAGGGCCGGGTCCGCAAGGTGATGACCCAGCACATGAAGGGCGAGGCGACCATCCCCTCGACCATCGGCGAGGAGATCGCGACCAATCCGTTCCTGCGCGCCGGCGAGCCGGCGATCGCCGAGCGCCTCGGCCTCGCCGGCCGGCCGCCGGTCGAGGTCTTCGCCGAACTGCGCCGCCGCAAGGACAGCTTCTGACGGCGACGAGGGCGCGGGAACGACGAGCGCCGGCCGAAGAGGCTCCCGATTCACGGGATTCGCGCGGCAACCGTGGACGGGTGCGGCGGTCCTCGCCTATCCTCGCGGCCTTCGCTCAGCCCATGGTCCGGACCCGGATGCGAAGCACGATCTCCATGCCCGACCTGCCGCCCGCCGATGCGATCATCCGGCTCCTCGATCTGCGGCCCCACCCGGAGGGCGGGCACTATCGCCAGACCTTCGAGGATGCGGCCGGCGGGTCGGCGGACGGCGACAGGGCGCGGTCGACGGCGATCTACTACCTGCTCGCCGCCGGCGAGCGGTCGCACTGGCACCGGATCGACGCCGCGGAAGTCTGGCACTGGTACGCCGGTGCGCCGCTCGCCCTGTCGTTGTCCGGGGACGGTCGCGAGAGGCGGGCGGTGACGCTCGGCGGCGATCTTCTCGCCGGCCAGCGGCCGCAGGCGGTGGTGCCCGCCGGCGTCTGGCAGGCGGCCGAAAGCCTCGGTACCTGGACTCTGGCCGGCTGCACCGTCGCGCCGGGCTTCCGCTTCTCCGGCTTCGAGATGGCGCCGGCCGGATGGGAACCCGGCGACGGTTGACGGGGCGGGAGGGCGACGCGCCGGAGGGGTGGGAGCGGGCCGACCTGGCCGGACCGACCGGGGGCGCCTTGCGTCAGTCCGAACCCGCCGGCGGGGCGGGCGTCGTCGCGGACGGGCGGACGAAAAGATCCTTCGCCGCCAGCAGCGCGCCGCCGGTGACGAGCGCGCAGGCGGCGACCACAGCCGTGGTGACCTCGCCGTAACCGGCGGCGATCAGCACGAGGGTCGACAGCACCGGGGCGGCGTAGGCCGAGGCGCCGAGCACCTGGATGTCGCCGTGCTTGACGCCGTGGTCCCAGACGAAGAAGGCGAGGCCGACCGGAAGCGCGGCGAGCAGGCCGATCATCGACCACTGGAAGGCGCCCTGCGGCAGCACGGTCTCCTCGAAGGCGAGGTGGCAGACGAGGCTGAGGACCGCGGTGGCGAGGCAGAAGCCGGCGACCGCCTCGGTCGGCACCTCCGGCAGCCGGCGCGACAGCACCGAATAGGACGACCAGGTCAGCGCCGAGGCGATGGCGGCGCCGTAGCCGAGGGCGTGCTCGCCCGAGAGGGAGAAGCCGCCGCCCCGCGTCATCAGGATCGCCGCCCCGGCGAAGCCGAGGACGACGCCGGCGATGTGGTGCCGCGCCAGCCGCTCCCCGGGCAGCAGGCCCGAGAACAGCACGATCAGCAGCGGCCACAGATAGTTGATGAGATTGGCCTCGACCGGGGGTGCGTTGCGGATCGCGGTGAAGTAGAGCGCGTGGAAGCCGAACAGGCCGAAGGTGCCGAGCAGCCACACGCTCGCCGGCTGGCGCAGCGCCGAGGAGCCGCGTCCCGACGCCGCCAGCCACAGGCAGGCGGCGAGGCCGGAGAGGCCGAAGCACAGCGCGTTGAGCAGGAACGGCGGCACCGCGCCGGAGCCGGCGGCGAAGAGGCCGAGCAGCGACCACATCAGCACGGCGGACAAGCCGATCAGCGTCGCCCGGCGGCGGGAGGGGGAGGTCATCGCGGATCGTCCAGAGGCGTGAGGTCCGGCCGGCTCAACTGCGGCCCTCGGTCAGCACCAGTTTGACGGCGAAGGCCGCCATCACCCCGGCGAAGCCGTAGTCGAAGGCGCGCAGCGCTCGCGGTGAGACCTTGAGGAAGCGCGAGATGCCGTCGGCTCCGAGGATCATCGGGATCGTCAGCGGGATGGCGACGACGATGAACCAGAGGCCGAGGAAGAACAGCCGGCCGACCGCGTGGGGATCGTGCGGGCTGACGAACTGCGGCAGGAAGGTCACGAAGAAGATGATGATCTTCGGATTGAGCAGGTTGATGGCGAGACCCTTCATGAAGATCCGCTTCAGCGGCGCCGCGCCGCGGGCCGCGGGATCGAGCGAGAAGGCGCTGCCGTTGCGCAGCGCGTCGACCGCGAGCCAGAGCAGGTAGAGGCAGCCGGCGACCTTCAGCACGGTGAAGGCGGTGGTGGAGGCCGCGAGCAGCGCCGAGAGGCCCACCGCCGCGAGGCTGGTGTGGACGAGCAGCCCGGCCGAGGCGCCGGCGAAGGCGGCGAACCCCGCCGGCCGGCCCGAGGCGACGGTCTGGCCGAGGAAGAAGGTCATGTCCGGCCCGGGCGTCAGCGTCAGGAAGACCGCCGCAAGGGTGAAGCCGAGGATGACGGAGAGATCCGGCAGGAAACTCATGGGTGGGGGGTCCAGGGGTGCGGGGTCCGCGGGTGCGGGATCCGGGCGGGGTCTGGAACGGGCGCGTCGGCCGGCGTCGCGGCGCCGGACGGGATCATGCCCCGCGGCGCCGTGCAACCCGCTTTCGGCGAAGCCCGGCCGCGGCGACGGCGCCGGGCGTCCCCGCCTCGTCCCGCCGGGAAGGCTGCCGAAATCGGCGCGGCCGGCGATCCCGGAGCGCGGGCGATGGCGGGCGGTCGCCGATGACCGGTGACGGGCGATGCCGAACCGCAGGCGACACCGGGGCGGCGGGCGCCCCGGTGTCGCGGCGATCAGTTGCGGCCGAGGTCGGTCGCCACGGCGAGCACCGGGGCGTTCGGGTTCGGCTCCGGCGCCCGCGACGGCCGGTTCCACCATCCGCCGCCGAGCGCCTGATAGAGGGCGACGGTGTCGGCGTAGCGCTGGGCCTGGGCCGAGGCGAGCGAGAGCCGGGTTTCCTGATAGGTCTGCTGGGCGGTGAGCAGCGACAGGTAGGCGACGGCGCCGGCCTGGAACTGCTCGCGGGTCAGCTGGAGGCTGGAGGCCGCGGCGTCGTTGGCCGCGAGCGCGGCGCGCAGCGCATCGGCGTCCGACTGCAGCGCCCGGATCGCGTCGGCGACGTCCTGGAAGGCGCCGAGCACCACGGAGCGATACTGCGCCGCCGCCGCGAGATAGGCCGCCTCGGCGGCCTTGCGGCGGTGGAACAGCGAGCCGCCGTCGAAGATCGGCGCGGTGACGCCGCCGGCGATCGACCAGACGCCGCCGTTGTTGAAGAAGTCCTCGAGGCGGAAGGACGAGCCGCCGCCGGCCGCCGAGATGGTGAACTGCGGCAGCTGGTTGGCGATGGCGACGCCGACCGCCGCGCTCGCCGCGTGGAGCTGGGCCTCGGCGGCGCGCACGTCCGGCCGCTGGGCGACGAGTTCGGAGGGCAGGCTGACCGGAAGCTTGCGCGGCAGCTTGAGGTCGGAGAGGCGGAAGGTGGCGGCCGGGGTGTTGTTGGGGAAGCGCCCGGTCAGCACCGCGAGCTGGTTGCGCTGCATGGCGAGCGACTTCTCGAGCGGCGGCAGGGTCGCCCGGGTCTGGGCGAGGGCCGACTGCTGCGACAGCACGTCGGCCCGGGCGCCGGCGCCGAGTTCGACCTGCTGCTGGAGCAGCTCGAGCGCGTCCTGCTGCGACTTGAGGATCTCGTTGGTGGCCGCGATCTGCTCGCGCAGCGAGGCTTCCTGCACCGCCGTCGTCACCACGTTGGCGGTGAGCGCGAGATAGGTCGCCTCGAGCTGGTAGCGCTGGACGTCGGCCTGGGCCGCCAGCGCCTCGATCGAGCGCCTGGTGCCGCCGAAGACGTCGAAGGCGTAGGACACCGAGACGCTGGCGTTGAAGAGGTTGGAGATGTTCTTGAAGCCGCTCGACTGGGTCTGCTGGCGGCTGACGTCGGCCGAGGCGCCGACGCTCGGCAGCAGCGAGCCGCCGGCGGCGAGCACGTTCTCCTGCGCCTCGGTCAGCGAGGCGGTGGCCGCCGCGACGTCGGGATTGTCGGTCATCGCCGCGTCGACGAGGGCGTTCAGCTTGGCGGAGCCGAACATCGTCCACCAGCGCCCGGGCACGTCGGCACCGGCGAGGAAGGTCTGGGCCTCGCCGCCGGCGATCGCCGCCGAGGTGGTGCCCTTGGGCGTTCCGCCCTTGACGTAGCCGGCGCCGGCGTCGAGCGAGGGCGTCGTGAAGTCGGGGCCGACCGCGCAGCCGGCGAGAAGCATCGCGGTGAGGGCGGCGAGAGCGAGCGGGCGGCGGAACGCCGAGGCGGCGTTGCCGCGCTCGCGCGCCGGCACCACCGGATGAGAAGACCGAGACGACAAGCGGACCCCCGTCGGAACACTGAAAGACACGGTGCGGCGGCCGAAAAGCACCGGCGCACGCTTGATTTTGGAAACTATCCGGTTTCTTAATCTCGTCAAGAACCCGAAAACCACAGTCGTACACAAATCGCATGCCGACACCGAACGATCGTTCCGCAGCCGCCGTCGCCGTCGTGCCCGCCGCTCCCGAGAGTGACGACGACGGCGTTTCGCCGGCTGCCGCGGCCACGCCGCTCGCGGCCGGGATGCCACGCATGCCCGAAGGCGAGGAGGCCGCCCGCCGCCGCGGCCGGCCGCCGCGCATCGACGAGACCGCGCGCCGCGCGCTGATCCTCGCCGCCGCCGAGGCGGTCTTCGTCGCCGACGGCTTCGCCCGCGCCAGCATGGACGACGTCGCCCAGCGCGCCGGCATGTCGAAGCGCACGCTCTATGCGCTCTACGACGGCAAGGAGGCGCTGCTCGCCGCCATGGTCGACGCCCGGGTCGAGAAGATCTTCTCGCGCATCGCCATCGGCGACAACGACGGTCCCCTCGCCGCCGATCTCGTCCGCATCCTCGGCAACCTCGCCGCCGCCCTCGACGAGGAACGGTCGGCCTCGATGATGTGCGTGATCCTGACGGAGGCCCAGAGCCGGCCGGAACTCGGCCGCCTGTTCCTCGAACGCGGTCCGCGGCGGATCCGGGCGGCGATGGCCGGCTGGCTCTCCCGCCAGGTCGCGCGGGGCCGCCTGCGAGCGCACGACGAGGAGACCGCGGCGGAGATCCTGCTCGACATGGCGCTCGGCAACCCGCTGCACCGCCTTCTCGACGCCGCGGCGGCCCCCTGCTGCGCCGGCCGCGACGAACGCCGCATCGATCTCGTCGCCGACATCTTTCTGCGCGGTCTCGCGCCACGGGGCGCCGGCTGAGAGGGGCCCGGCGGGGCGTCGCCGGGCCGCATCTCCGCGCCGGGCCAAGGCGACGAACGGCGGCGAGGGGTCGCCGGTGTCCGGCGGGAGAGCTGCGCCGTCCGCGCGCATCGACGCCGGCGCTCCGAGGTCGTACACAGGACGCATGCGCAGCCCGCACGTCCGGTGTCCTTCATGACCGAGCCCGACGGCTCCCCCGTCCGCACGCCGACCAGCACCGCCGTTCCCGTCGATCTCGTCGCCGCCGTGCTGGCGGCCAGCGAGGCGGAGCCGCGCGTCCTCGTGCTGCGCCGGGGCGGGCGCCCGGCGCTGCCCTCCGGCCCGCTCGAGACCGGCCACCGCACCCTCGACCAGGGCCTGCGCGGCTGGGTCGGCCGCCAGGCGCGCCAGACCCTCGGCTACGTCGAGCAGCTCTACACCTTCGGCGACGTCGGTCGCCGCCAGGACGAGGCGGCCCGCGCCCTGTCGATCGCCTATCTCGCCCTCGTCCGCGAGGCGCGGCCGGCCGGCGAGGCCGACGCCGCCTGGCGCAGCTGGTACGATTTCTTTCCCTGGGAGGACTGGCGCGAGGGCCGGCCGCCGGTCGCCGCCGCCCTCGAGACCGCGCTCGACGCCTGGGTCGAGGGCTCCGCCTCGGCCTCTTTGCGCCGGATCCGGCGCGAACGGCGCATGCTGGTCTTCTCCAGCGACGGTGCCGGCTGGATCGACGACCGCGTGCTCGAACGCTACGAACTGCTCTACGAGGCCGGCCTCGTCGAGGAGGGCCGGCGCGGAGGCTTCGTCTCGCCCGAGGAGGGGACGGAGAACGCGGCGCAGGAGGGGCCGGAAACCGGCGCCGTCGGCGCGTCGGCCGGCGTGCCTTCCGGCAACGGCGACGTGCTCCTCGCCGGCGCCGCCATGGCCTTCGACCACCGCCGCATCCTCGCCACCGCCATCGGCCGGCTGCGCGGCAAGATCAAGTACCGGCCGGTGGTCTTCGAGCTGATGCCCGAGGCCTTCACGCTGCTGCAGCTGCAGCGCACCGTCGAGGCCTTGTCGGGCGTCAGGCTGCACAAGCAGAATTTCCGCCGCCTCGTCGAGACCCAGGGGCTGATCGAGGAGACCGGCCAGACCAGCGCCGACACCGGCGGCCGCCCGGCCCGCCTCGTCCGCTTCCGCCGCGAGGTGCTGCTGGAGCGCCCGGCGCCGGGGGTGCGGATGGCCGGCCTGCGGCCGGGAAGCTGAAGGCCGGCGCGCGGCTTGCGGATCGCCGTCGTCTGCGGCGGCTTCACGCCGCTCCGGGGCCGGAGCGACGGGGTCGTTCGCAGTCGTCGTCAGCCCGTCGCGGTCAGCCGAGCGCGCGGCGCAGCCCCGGCAGGCGGGCGATCACCAGCGTGTCGAGGGCCAGCACCGCCAGCAGGGTCAGGCCCGTCAGCGGGAACAGCATCGACACCGCGAGCATCAGCGCCATGGCGCCCTTCCACATCGGCACGGTCTGCGGCACCGGCGGCGCGGCGAGGCGGCCGGCGGCGCGCGGCCGGCGCTGCCACCACATCACGAGGCCGCTCGCCGACACCGCGATCACCGACAGGCAGAAGGCGGTGACGAGGGCGACGTTCCAGGTTCCCATGTCGCCCTCGTGGAAGGCGACGCCGACCGCCATCGCCTTGGCCGGCACCGAATAGTCGGCATAGCCGACGTCGGCGAGCACCTTGCCGGTGTAGCGGTCGAGGTGGACGGTGCGGTCAAAGGTCGGGTCGGACGAATCGTTGCTCATCGAATCCCGCGACAGCGTCCAGACGCCGTTCTCGCCCTGGGGCGCGTTGACCTGGAGCCGGCCCTCGAAGCCGGAGGCGCGGGCGAAGGCGACGACGGTGTCGAGGTCGACCACGCTGCCCGGCGCGATGCCCGGCGCGCCGGCCTGCGAGCCCGACGCCGGCATCGGCGTCTGCTCGAGGCCCCACGGCACCTCTTTGACGCCGCCGTGGTTCATCGAGGCGTGGGTGACGTCCGACAGCGGTACGGCGTCCCACTTCTCCGCCGGGAAGGTGCTCCAGGCCTGGGTGAACTTCTCGCCCCAGATTCCCGACCAGGACAGGCCGGACAGCAGGAAGACGACGAGGATCGCCGACATCCAGACGCCGACCGACTGGTGCAGCGACTTCCAGAACAGCCGGCCGCGGGCGGAAAGGTCGGGCACCAGCAGGCGGGCGAGGCGGCGGTTGCCGCGCGGCCACCAGAGATAGAGCCCGGTGACGACGAGGACGATGCCGAAGCCGGCGGCGATCTCGATCAGGCGGTCGCCGAGCGTGCCGAGCATCAGCGTGCCGTGGATCTCGTCGGCGAGGTCGTACCAGCCGGCGCGGCGCGGCCACTGGCCGAGCACGGCGGCGGTGTGCGGATCGACCGCGACCATCACGGCGCCGTCGCCGGCGGCGAGCTGGAACACGGCGGCGCCGTCCGCCTCGCGCGGGGCGACGTAGCGGGTGAGGCTCGATCCGGGCACGGCGGCGAGCGCGGCGTCGGCCTGGGCGGAGACGGCGACCGTCCCGGCGCCGGGCGTCACGCGGAACGCCTTTTCGCCGTCGCGGCCGTCGATCACCGAGACCCAGAGCATGACGAGGCCGGTGACGGCCAGCACGATCAGGAAGGGTGCGACGTAGAGTCCGGCGTAGAAGTGCCAGCGCCAGGCGGCGAAGTAGAAGGGATTGATCGAAGTGCGCTTTTCGGCCGCCTCGGGCGGCGGGGTGGTGTCGGTCATGGGAAAACGTCCGTCAAGGGAGTCCCGCGCCGGCCGCTCGTCGCGCCCGCTTGCGGCCGGTGCGCCCGCC
>CALCDT010000021.1 GCA_937900425.1 uncultured Alphaproteobacteria bacterium
TTGCCGAAGGTGAAGTCGGCCCGAAGCCGCTCGCCGGCGGCGACCTGGACGGCGTCGAGCAGCGGCCGCCCGTCGCGGCCGCGCCGCCGGGCGAGCCGGGCGAGCGGGCTCTCGTCGTCCTCGACGGCCGTCCCGATCCCTGCGCTCATCGCACCCCCTCCCCGACCCTGGCGCCGAGCCGCCACCACGCCTGCGCCGCCGTCTCGATGGCGGCGAGCACCGTCTCCACCTCCGCCTCGTCGCGGCGGTCCTCGACCACCTGGCAGGCGTGCGCCGCCGTCGTCCGGTCGCGGCCGAACAGCCGGCCGGCCGCCGTCAGCGACAGGCCGAGATCGACGTGGGCGACGTACATCGCCACCTGCCGCGCGAACGCCACCGCCACGCCGCACCGCGTCGGCCGCGAGATGTCCTCCGCCGGCAGGTCGAAGGCGGCGGCGACCGCCGCCTCGAGGAAGCGGCGCATCCTCTCCTCGTCGAGGCCTGCCGGGCGAGCCGGCGCGATGCCGTCCTGTCCCCGCATCCTCCCGTCCTCCTGTTCTCGCGAAAGGCGACGATAGGAATTTATGCCTCATATCGGGGAAGCGGGGATAACTTTCGCCGGTCGCCTCCGCGCGCCCCGCCGGCACCCGGCCCGCCGGCCACGGGAAATCCCCGGCGGTCGCCGCGGGCCGACAATTGTGGCTCCGAGGCGAGGAGGCCACGATCATGGACAGGTCTGTCGAACGGACGCACGCGCGGGCGGCGCGGGCGGGAATGCGAGGCGTCGTCCGCGCCGGGGTCGAAGTCTGGCGGCGCGAAACGATGCTGCCGCGGCTCGTCGCGGTGGCTCCGGCCGACGTCGCCGACGACGGCATCCCCGGCACCCGCCGCATGGTCGAGCGGCTCCGCCGGGCGCTGCGCGAGGAGCGCCGGCGGGGACAGGCCGGCCACTGGACCTACGACCTCAACCGCCACATCGGCCTGATGCAGGCCCTCGCCGCGGAGCGCCGCCGGCCGGCACCGCCGGGCCCGCCGGCGCCCGATCCGGCGTCATGAGGGCAAGGGCGACGAGGGCACGGGCGACGAGGGAAAGACATCGCGAGGGGAACGAGATCGTGAGGGGGAAAGGAATCCCTCCCCGTCGTCATGGCCGGCCTCGTGCCGGCGATCCACGCCTCCGTCCCGCGGACGAGGCGGCAGCGGCGAGCCGAAGCGGAGAAAGGGGCGAAAACGCCCCCCACCGCCCCCTCCGACGCGCGACCGAACGTCCCGGAAACGCGAACGGGCGGCCGCGAGGCCGCCCGTCCCGATCTGCGGCGGGCCGTCGCCGGCCGCCGAATCACTTGGCGCGGGTGCGCCGGCGCTGCTGGCCGAGGCCCATCTTCTTGGCGAGCTCGGAGCGTGCCGCGGCGTAGCTCGGCGCCACCATCGGGTAGTCGGCCGGCAGGCCCCACTTCTCGCGATATTCCTCGGGCGAGAGGTTGTAGTGGGTGCGCAGGTGGCGCTTCAGCGACTTGAACTTCTTCCCGTCCTCGAGACAGATGATGTACTCGGGCGTCACCGACTTCTTCACGGGAACGGCCGGCTTCAGCGGCTCGGCGGCCGGCTCGGCGGCACCGGTGGTGGTCTTCTGCAGCGCGCTGTGGATGTCGGCGATCAGCTGCGCCAGATCCGTCGAGGCAACGGTGTTGTTGCTCACATAGGCCGCGACGATGTCCGCGGTGAGGTCGATCAGGTCATTGTTGTCGGTGGCGTCGGTCATCACGATTCCGTTTGTCGTTCCAGGCGCAACGGCGCCCCATTGTTCCGGCCTGCCGCGGACGATCCCGGTCGCGCTCACCTGAACGGCTTCAGAAGACCGGCTTTATGCCGTCCGGACCGTCGGGGAATATGGGAGCGCGTCTCTGACAAGCGAGATCATTTATAGATATCAATCCGCGGAAAGCAAGAGTTGCACCAGCCCCGCAGAGTTTGTCGCCGGTGGATCGGCAGTTTCGTCGTCCACCCGCAAGGGTTACAGAACGGTAATGTTCTGCGCTCCTCGGCGCCCCGTCAGGGAGGCGGCGGCGGCTCGGCGGCGGCCATCGCGTCGGCCGCCGTCGCCGGGCTCGGCCGGTAGCCGGCGAGGTAGGCGGCCCGCGCCAGCAGGTGCGCCGACACCGGCGCCGTCAGCAGGAAGAACACCACGCCCGCCACCGCCCGGGTGAACACGTCGAGCTCCTGCGAGTAGAGCGCGATGGCGAGGAGGGCGAGCCCCGAGCCGAGCGTCCCCGCCTTGGAGGCCGCGTGCATCCGCATGTAGACGTCGCCGAGCCGCAGCACGCCGATCGCCGCGACGAGGGCGAACAACGCCCCGACGACGAGCATCACCCCGACCAGCACCTGCAGCGCCGCGGTCAGCATCAGCGTCCCTCCCGCGACGGCGCCTCCTCGCCGGCGGTGCCGCGGGCGAGGACGAAGCGGGCGAAGGCGACCGTCGACAGGAAGCCGACGAGCCCGAGCGCGATGGCGATGTCGACATAGAGGAAATAGTGGGTCTTCACCCCGATCGCGGCGATGAAGCCGATGGCGATCGCCACCAGCGTGTCGAGGGCGAGGATGCGGTCGGGCAGCGTCGGCCCGCGGATGATGCGGACGATGATGAGGAGGAAGGCGACCGACAGGATCGCCAGCGCGATCATCACCGCCGCGTGCAGGAAGGCCGCCGCGCTCATCGGAACGCTCCGAGGATCTTGCGTTCGAAGCCGTCGCGGATGTCGGCGATGGTCGCCGCCGCGTCCGGCACGTCGATGCAGTGGATGTAGAGGATCCGGCGGTCGGCCGACACGTCGACCGACAGGGTTCCCGGCGTCAGCGTGATCAGGTTGGCGAGCAGCGTGATCTCGAAGTCGCGGTCGACGGTCAGCGGATAGGCGATGATGCCCGGCCGCAGGTCGAGCCGCGGCCGGAGCACGGTGATCGCCACGTTCACCGCCGACTTGATCAGTTCGACGACGAACAGCCAGGCGAGGTCGGCGATCCGCGCCACCCGGCCGAAATAGCTGCCGGTGTCGACCCGCTCGCGGATCAGGATCAGCGCCAGCGTCCCGAGCAGGAAGCCGAAGACGAGGTTCAGCGCCTCGAACGAGCCGGTGACGGCGCCCCAGGCGAGGCCGAGGACGATGTTGGCGAGGAACAGCTTCACGGCGTGCCTCCGAAGACGGAGCCGACATAGGCCGTCGGATCGACGAGCCCGGCCGCGCCGGCGGCGGCGAGCGCGGCGAGCGGCTCGGCGGCGAGGCCGAAGACGACGACGAGCAGGGCGAGCACCGCGACCGGCACCACCACCCCG
>CALCDT010000022.1 GCA_937900425.1 uncultured Alphaproteobacteria bacterium
CCGCCGACGGGCTGACCAGCCGCCGGTTCGGCTACCACGACCTCCTCGCCTTCCTCGCCGACCGGCTGAAGGTGCAGCTCCGGGAGCAGGGGGCGCGGCACGACCTCGTCGACGCGGTGTTCGCGCTGCCGGGCCAGGACGACCTCGTCCTGATCGTCCGCCGGGTCGAGGCGCTCGGCACCTTCCTCGAGACCGAGGACGGCGCCAACCTCCTCGCCGGCTACCGCCGCGCCGCCAACATCCTGAAGATCGAGGAGAAGAAGGAGACGCGCTCGTTCGACGAGCCGGTCGATCCGGCGGGGCTGGTCGAGCCGGAGGAGAAGGCGCTCTACGAGGCGATCGCCTCGGCCGGGGCGGCGGCCGCCGCCGCGGTGCGGATCGAGGATTTCTCCGGGGCGATGGCGGCGCTCGCCCGCCTGCGCGCGCCGGTCGACGCCTTCTTCGACCGGATCCTCGTCAATGCCGACGATCCGGCGCTGCGCGAGAACCGGCTCAGGCTGCTCGCCGGCATCCGCGCCGCCACCCATACGGTCGCCGACTTCTCCCGCATCGGTGGATGAGCCCGGCGGCCGGACGGAAGGGGACGGAAACGACGGCGACGACCCGCGGCCGGCGGGCCGTCGCGGTGCGGCTTCCTGCGACCGCCGGAGCCGCGGCCGGGCTGCCGCGGCGGGGCACGACACCCCGAACGGACCGGTCGGGAGCCCTCCCGGCCTGTCACACTCTCGCCCATTTTGTACGGCCAGCGTGCCGTTCGACCGTGAAGCATAGCCGGATTTCGGATACCCCGCCACGACCACCCACGGGCCGGACGTGCCCGATCGTCAACGGTTCCGTAACGGGCCGTGGTGCCTTAATCCCGTGGCGGCGCCCGACGCGGCGCGACCGTGGTTTCACGCGAGCCTAGACGAAGCGGCAGGAGACGATGCAGGTACGCACGCTCATCATCACGGCCCTCCTCGGCGCGAGTGCGGTCGGCCCGGCATTTGCCCAAGGGGCGCAGCCGACGCTGATCAAGCAGAACAACGACTGGTCCTCGTTCACCCACGGCAGCGGCGCCGGCAAGGTGTGCTTCGCGCTGTCGGTGCCGAAGCAGAAGACGCCGGCGAACCTGAACCACGGCGACGTGTTCTTCTTCATCTCCAACCGCCCGGGCGAGGGCGTGAAGAACGAGCCGAGCGTCCTCGTCGGCTACCCGTTCCAGGAGAACTCCAAGGTGACCGTCGACATCGACGGGCAGAAGTTCGTGCTGTTCACCAAGGGCGAGGGCGCCTGGGTGGAGAACGCGAGCGAGGAGGCGACGCTGGTCGCAGCGATGCGCAAGGGCAAGTCGATGACCGTGTCCGGCACCTCCGGCCGCGGCAACCCGACGAGCTACACCTACTCGCTCTCCGGCGTGACGGCGACGATCAACGACATCGACCAGGCCTGCCCCTGAGGCGGGCGGCGCGCGGGTCGCGCCGCGGCGGGCGATGTGCTATCGGAATGAGGGGGGCAGGCGCGCCGGTCGGCGCGCCTTTGCGCGTTCCGGCGGCCGCTTCGGGCGGCGCGATCGCCGGCTCTGGAACACGGAACCGCTTGATGGCCATCGCTCTCGACATCGCCCGCGGCAATCCCAACGCGCCGGCCGTCGACGCGCGGCCGCAGGCGCCGGTGCAGTTCGTCTCCGCAGCGCCCGCGGCCGAGGACGGCCGGCCCTCGCTCGTCGGCCTGTCGCGGACCGAACTCGCCGCGACGCTGATCGCGTTCGGCGTGCCGGAGAAGCAGGCGCGGATGCGCGCCGGCCAGCTGTGGCACTGGATCTACCATCGCGGCGTCACCGACTTCGCCGCGATGACCAACATCGCCAAGGACCTGCGGGCGTCGCTCGCCGAGAGGTTCACCCTCGCCCGGCCGGAGCTCGTCGCCGAGCAGGTCTCGCGCGACGGCACCCGCAAGTGGCTGCTGCGCTTCCCCGCCCGCGGCGCCGGCAAGCCGGTCGAGGGCGAGACCGTCTACATCCCCGAGGAGGGGCCCGGCACGCTGTGCGTGTCGAGCCAAGTCGGCTGCACACTGACCTGCTCGTTCTGCCACACCGGCACGCAGACCCTAGTTCGCAACCTCACCTCGGAGGAGATCGTCGCGCAGATCCTCGTCGCTCGCGACCGGCTCGGCGACCATCCCGGCGGCGACGCGCCGGACGGCGCCATCGTGCCGCGCGAGGGCCGCTTCGTCTCCAACGTCGTGATGATGGGCATGGGCGAGCCGCTCTACAATTTCGACGCGGTGAAGACGGCGCTGCTGATCGCCACCGACGGCGAGGGCATCGCGCTGTCGCGCCGCCGCATCACGCTCTCGACCTCCGGTGTGGTGCCGATGATCGAGCGTGCCGGCGCCGAGATCGGCGTGATGCTGGCGATCTCGCTGCACGCCACCAACGACGCGCTGCGCGACGTGCTGGTGCCGCTCAACAAGAAGTACCCGATCGCCCAGCTGATGGAGGCGTGCCGCGCCTATCCCGGCGTCTCCAACGCCCGCCGCATCACCTTCGAGTACGTGATGCTGAAGGGCGTCAACGACTCCAAGGCCGACGCCTGGGCGCTGGTGAAGCTGCTCAAGGGCATCCCGGCGAAGATCAACCTGATCCCGTTCAACCCCTGGCCCGGCACCAACTACCAGTGCT
>CALCDT010000023.1 GCA_937900425.1 uncultured Alphaproteobacteria bacterium
CGCCGACGCGATCGGCCGCACCTGCGGCGAGCGCAGCCTCTGCATCCCCTACAACGATCGTTTCCTGCGCGAGCCGCGCGCGGGAAGAGAGGAGTCGGAAGCGGCTTTGATCTTCGAGACGCCCGCAGCCCGCCAGCGCTGCGGCCATCACGGCGGCGGGACGCTGCGGCGCGCCGGTGGACTCCCATGCGAGCGCCACCGCTTCTTCGACAGCGTTCATCGCGTTTTGAAAGCCGACGACCTGCGGATTGGAGGGGCCGCTGAGACCACGCCCGAGCACATGCTCCTCTTCGACTTCCCCCTCAAGTGCGGCGTCAGTTAGGCGGGCGAGCCACGCCAGCGTTTTGCTGCCTCCGCCGTCGATGCCAAGCAGCCAAAGTTCTTGCGAGTCGGAAGACATGGAGGAGGGCCGTTTGTAAAAGAATTGAAGCGGGGCTGCTGCTTCAATTCTCTAACGCTCCCCGCAGTTGTCCACCCGACTTTTCGAGCCGACGTCGCGCTTCGTCGGGGGAAAGGGAGCGCTTCACAGCGACGATCGCCGTTTTCAGTTCTCCGCCGCATTCGGCGAGGCGACGTTGGGCTTCTTCGGCGTTAAGTGAAGTTAGCCGCTGCAAAATGCGCAGCGCGCGGGCCTGAAGCTTGGCGTTGGTCGCCCGCAGATCGACCATCAAATTGCCGTAGGTCTTACCGAGGAGCACCATCGCACCCGTGGTGAGCATGTTGAGGACCATCTTCGTCGCAGTGCCTGCCTTGAGACGCGTACTGCCGCTGAGGACTTCAGGACCGACGATGGGAGCGATGACGAACTCCGCTTCGCTTTGCAGTTCCGATTCGACGTTACAGCAGAGGCCGATGACGCGGGCGCCCTGCTCGCGGGCGAATTGGAGTCCCCGACGCACGTAAGGAGTGCGGCCGCTGGCGGCGACCCCGACGACGACGTCGCGAGGACCGACGGAGACGGCCTGTAAGTCGGCGACGGCGAGTTCTGCGCGATCTTCCGCCCCTTCAACGGAGCGGATAAGCGCCTGAGCGCCGCCGGCGATGAGGCCGATCACTTGCGACGGATCGGAGCCGAAGGTGGGAGGGCATTCGGCGGCGTCGAGGACGCCGAGGCGACCGGAGGTGCCGGAGCCGAGGTAGATCAGTCGGCCTCCTTCGCGCAGTCGTTCGGCGATGATCTCGATCGCTTTCGCAATGCGCGGGGCCTCGGCGCGGACCGCGGCGGCGACTTTGGCATCCTCGTCATTCATGACGGAGACAATTTCGAGCGCCGAAAGCTGGTCGAGCCTTTCTGAGGCGGCGTTGGAGGCTTCGGTGGTGAGACGATCGAGGGAGAGCGAGAGGGCGCTGGAGTCCATGCGGATGATTGTCCTTTGCAAGCCGCGAGAGGACAATGGCCGGCCGCAACCAATTGATGCGCAATAGAAAGAGGAAGAAGTTTCTTGTCGCTGCTCGATGGCTTGATTCTGATCGGCTTCTTGGCGGCGACGACGGCGCTCGGCGCCTGGCTGGGCCGCGGCGACAAGTCGCTCGGCGATTTTCTACTCGCCGGACGTCGGATGCCATGGTGGCTCATTCTTGGTTCGATCGTGGCGACCGAAACAAGCACGGTCACCGTTTTGAGCGTTCCAGGTAAAGCTTACGACCCGCTGGAGGGAGATTTTCGCTTCCTGCAAGTGGCGATGGGCTTTGCTCTTGGCCGTGTGCTTGTCGCGGTGTTTCTTCTGCCCGGCTATTTTCGGGGCGAACTTTATAGCGCGTACGAAGTGTTGCAGACGCGCTTCGGTGTGACGACGCGGCGGTTGGCGTCGGCGGTGTTTCTCATCGCCCGGAATGTGGGGGACGGCCTGCGGCTCTATCTTGCGGCGCTGGTGCTGCAGCAACTCGGCGCGGCGTCGACGGAGGGGGCGACTTGGTCCTTTCCCGTCTGCGTCTTAGCGGTCGGCGTCTGCACGATGATCTATACGTCGCTCGGCGGGATGCGGAGCGTCGTTTGGAATGATTGTATTCAACTCGTAATCTACCTCATTGGCGCGGTGATCGCTGCGGCGATCATTTTGCAGCGTTTGCCTGACGGCTGGGAAACGGTTCTTGAGACGGCGCGGGTGGAGCAAAAATGGCGCTTGTTTTATTTTCACCTCTCTAACTACGAGCAATTTCCGCGCACTGGGGGGCAGACGCTCTTTGTGGGGCTTCTCGGCGGAGCGTTCCTGTCCTTCGGCACGCATGGCGTCGATCAGATGATGGTGCAGCGCTACCTCGCGTCGCGCTCCTATCGCGACGCCATCATCGCGCTGATCGGCAGCGGCGTTTTTGTCATCGCGCAGTTCGCGCTATTTCTGTTCTTAGGCGTGTTGCTTCGCGCGTTTTACGTGCATGTTGCGCCAGAGATGCAAGTCTCCGATCTCGACAAGGTCTTCGCCGAGTTCATCGCGCGCGAACTTCCTTTGGGAGCGAAAGGGCTTGTGCTCGCGGCGATTATGGCGGCGGCGATGTCGACGCTATCGAGCTCCTTTAGCTCCTCCGCCGCGGCGCTGCTGAGCGACTTTTGCGGCGTCGGCGCGGGAGAGCGGCATTCCGGTGCGCCGCTTTTGTGGGGACGGATCGCGACCTATTCCTTTGGCGTCATCCAGATGCTGGCGGCGCTGGTGGTTTACTATCAAGGATCAGACGCGACCGTGATCGATCGCGTTTTGCAACTCGCCGGCGTCACGACGGGGCTAACGCTCGGCGTCTATTTGCTCGGGCTCGGGGCGCCGCGTGCGAAGGAAGTAGACGCGGTCGTCGGAATTTTGTTTGGCGTGGTCGTTGTCGGATTTATGTTTTATGGGCTCGCGCCGCTTCAGCAGTGGTGGGGAGTCGAGCGGCAGGCGATGATTCGCATTCCCCATCTACTCAATTCAGTCTTTTTTTCCTTATCGGTGATGTTCGCCGGCGCGATGTCGAGCGCGGTGCGAACTCGGTGGAAAGGCGGAAGGGCATGATGAACAAGTCTTGGCGCATTGTCGCAGCGGTCCTCTTCTTATTGCCGTGCGGAGCGATCCGCGCGGAGGAACCGGCCGCGTCGCGTCGGCTGCCGATCGTTGCGCCGAGCGAGGCGGGCTTTGACGCCGCGCGGCTCGAACAGATCGCGCCAGCGGCGGAGCAGGCGATCAAGGAAGGAAAGGCGCCGGGCTGCGTCGTGCTCATCGGACGGCGCGGCAAGATCGTCTATCTTCGCGCTTTCGGTCAGCGGCGGCTGCTTCCTGAACCGGAGCCGATGACGACCGATACGCTTTTTGACTTGGCTTCGCTCACCAAGCCGATCGCGACGGCGACGAGCGTGATGAAACTCGTGGAGGAGGGAAAAGTTCGGCTGAATGATCCTGTGTCGATGCATTTGCCGGAGTTTGGCGTGCGCGGCAAGGAAAAGATTACCGTTCAGCAGCTACTGACTCATCAAGGCGGACTCATTGCTGACAATGCGATGGCGGACTACGCCAATGGTCCGGAAGAAGCGATCGCCAAAGTGATGGGGCTCGGCCTTTCGAATCCGCCTGGGGGACGCTTTGTCTATTCGGACGTCGGCTTCATCGTCTTAGGAGAACTCGTCAAACGCGTCAGCGGCAAGCCTCTTGATGAATTTGCTCGCGAGCAGATCTTCGAGCCGCTCGGAATGCGCGAGACGACCTATAGGCCTGGCGAGACGCTGCGCGCTCGCGCGGCGCCGACGTACGTTCGCGGGGCGCGGACGTTCTCTCGCCTTCGCGGGGAGCGGCGGCGGCCGGCTTCTCGCTCTCGGTGCGCCGCGAGGTCGACGCGCGGCCGCGGGTGCCGCGGCGCGAGGCACCCCGGCTGGCGCGCTCTTCCTCGTCCTCGGCGGAAACGGCTTCGTTGGCCGCCGAGGGCAGCCAGGAGATGCTGTCGCCGGTCAATTTCTCGATCGAGGCGACGTATTTGTCGTCGGCCGGGCCGACCAGCGTCACCGCCGTCCCCGTGCGCCCGGCGCGGCCGGTGCGTCCGATCCGGTGGACGTAGTCCTCCGAATGGGTCGGAATGTCGAAGTTGAAGACGTGGCCGACGTCGGGAATGTCGAGGCCGCGCGCCGCGACGTCGCTCGCCACCAGCAGCGTCAGCGTGCCCTTGCGGAAGGCGTCGAGCGTCGCCATGCGGGCGCGCTGCTCCATGTCGCCGTGGAGCGCACCGACGTTGAAGCCGTGCTTCTCGAGGCTGCGATAGAGCGTGGCGACGTCGCGCTTGCGGTTGCAGAAGATGATCGCGTTCTTGAGGTCGGTCGCCTCGCGGATCAGCCGGCGCAGGGTGTCGCGCTTCTGATCGGGCTCGCGGCCGACGCGGATCAGGTACTGCGACACCGTCTTTGCCGTCGTCGCGGGCTTGGCGACTTCGATGCGGATCGGATCGTTGAGGAAATTGTCGGCGAGGCGCTGGATTTCCGGCGGCATCGTCGCGGAGAAGAACAGCGACTGGTGCGGGCGGGTGCAGAGCTTGCAGATCCGCTCGATGTCCGGGATGAAGCCCATGTCGAGCATGCGGTCGGCCTCGTCGATGACGAGGATCTCGACGCCGTTGAGCAGCAGCTTGCCGCGCTCGAAATGGTCGAGCAGGCGGCCGGGCGTCGCGATCAGCACGTCGGCGCCGCGGTCGAGCTTCTTTTCCTGCTCGTCGAAGGAGACGCCGCCGATCAGCAGGGCGACGGTCAGACGATGGTTGGCGCCGTATTTGACGAAGTTCTCCTCGACCTGGGCCGCGAGTTCGCGGGTCGGCTCGAGGATCAGGGTGCGCGGCATCCGGGCGCGGGCGCGGCCCTTTTCGATCAGCGTCAGCATCGGCAGGGTGAACGAGGCGGTCTTGCCGGTGCCGGTCTGCGCCACGCCGATGATGTCGCGGTGCTGCAGCACATGGGGGATCGCAGCCTCCTGGATCGGCGTCGGCTGCGTATAGCCGGAAGCCTCGACGGCGGCCAAAACCTTGTCGCTCAGTCCGAGTTCGGAAAAATTCATGGGTTCTTTCGGGTCGTGCCGGTTTCGGATCGCCCCGACGGTCACGTAATCTGTCGATCACGTAGAAGGGCGATGGATCGGTCGAGCCATGTCGTCGAGGGACAGCCCCCGCAGGCTCCAGCCGCGCTGAACATTGTGGCTGGTGGCCTCGATGTCAATGGAATACCACGAAATCCGCCCGGAAATTCCGCACTTCGCCGCCGATGATGGCAATTGGAACACATCTTCGACCGTCGCGCGGGCAGGCCGCGGTCCCGGCCGAGGACAGGGAGAGGTTCGATGCGTGACGATCCGATCGTTTTCATCCCCGGCATCAACTGCACCGGGGCGCTGTTCGCCCGCCAGATCGCGGTGTTCGGCCCGCAGCGGCCGGTGATCGTCGCCGACCACGGCCGTCACGCCGACATCGGCGATCTCGCCGCCGCGCTGCTCGGCGAGTTGCCGGAGCGGTTCGTGCTCGCCGGCCTGTCGATGGGCGGCTACGTCGCCTTCGAACTGCTGCGCCGGGCGCCGGAGCGCATCTCCGGGCTCGTCCTCATGGACACCAGCGCCCGCGACGACACCCTCGAGGCGGCCGAGCGGCGTCGGCGGATGATCGCAATCGCCGAGCGCGGCCGCTTCGACCAGATTCCCGAACTTCAGATCCCGACGCTGCTCGGTGCCACGGCGCGGGCGGGCGAAACCCTTCCCGAACTCGTCCGGGCGATGGCGCGGGACACCGGGCCCGAGGCTTTCGTGCGCCAGCAGCGCGCCTGCCTCGGTCGGCCTTCCTCGCTCGCGGGCCTTTCGGCGATCGCCTGCCCGACGCTCGTCGTCGTCGGCGAGGAGGACGCGATCACCCCGCCCGTGGTCGCGCGCGAACTGGCGGAGGGCATTCCCGGCGCCCGGCTCGCGGTCGTCGCGGACTGCGGCCATCTCGCCGCCATCGAGCAGCCGGAGGCCGTGACCGGCCTCGTCGCCGGTTTTCTCGGCGACTGAACGTGCCGCCGGCCGAACCGGCCGCCGGGTCTTTGCCGTGTCACGACGATCGGCTGCGCCGTTCGAGGTCGCCGTCCTCGAGCCGTCCCTCCTCGGCGCGGAAGTGATACTGGCTCGCCACCAGCCAGCCCTTCAGAGGGCGCAGCGGCGGAATGCAGGTCAGAAGCAGGAACGGCAGCGTCGTGACGAGGTGCACCCAGTAGGGCGCCTGGAAGGCGACTTCGATCCAGAGCGCCAGGATCACGGCCGGCACGCAGGCGAAACAGATCACGAAGAAGGCCGGGCCGTCGGCTGGATCGGCGAAACCGAAGTCGAGGTCGCAGACCTCGCAACGCGGCGCGAGCTTCAGAAATCCGTCGAACATGTGGCCCTCGCCGCAGCGCGGGCAGCGGCCGCGGATGCCTGCGGAAATCGGGGAGGGCGTGGTGCGGTGGTCGGCTGCGACGGTCATGCTCGTCTCCGGGGGGTGATGCGAGTGGCAATGGACCGGATGACAGGGCATATTGTATGCATTCAATCCAGTTCAATGACAGCAGTCATCGTCCATACAATGAAATGCCGCGCCGGGATAGGGCGGCGGCGGCCGACGAGCGTGTTCCCTCTGTCGGCACCGATGCCGCAGCCAACCACGGCGAATGCGGACGGGCCTCGTCGCATCTTCGATCCGCGCTTCGTGACGAAAACGTCACCGGCGTCGCAGCCGTTCAACACCGGCGTCGTCCCCCGCAAGGACCGCTCCCCCAACTCGGGTCAGCGTGAAATGCTCCGTCCGCGTCCGGCTCCAAGGCCCGGCGAGCGGCGGGCGAAGCGGCCGGCGAAGACCGGCGATGCTCGTGAACGAAGGGGACTACCGATGAAATCCTTGCTCGCCTCGACGGCGTTGATCGCCGCCGCTCTGGTCTTCACGCCCGCGGCCTCCGCCGCCGAATGCGGAACCGTTTCGATCGCCAGCATGAACTGGCAGAGCGCCGAGGTGCTCTCCGCCCTCGACGCCTTCATCCTCTCCAACGGCTACGGCTGCGACGCCGAGGTCACCGTCGGCGACACCGTGCCGACCATCACCTCGATGGTCGAGAAGGGCCAGCCGGACATCGCCCCGGAGGGCTGGGTCGACCTGCTGCCGGAGGTCGTCAACCGCGGCGTCGAGGAAGGCAAGCTCGTCATCACCGTCGACGCCCTCGCCGACGGCGGCGTCCAGGGCTGGTGGGTGCCGAAGTTCATCGTCGACGCCCATCCCGACATCAAGACCATCGACGACATGCTGAAGCATCCGGAGCTGTTCCCCGATCCGGAAGATCCCAGCAAGGGCGCCATCTTCAACGGCCCGCAGGGCTGGGGCGGCACCGTGGTGACCAGCCAGCTCTACAAGGCCTTCGAAGCCGAGAAGGCCGGCTTCACCCTCGTCGACACCGGCTCCTCCGCCGGCCTCGACGGCTCCATCGCCCGGGCCAACGAGCGCGGCCAGGGCTGGGTCGGCTACTACTGGGCCCCGACGGCGCTGCTCGGCAAATACGAGATGGTCAAGCTCGAGGCCGGCGTGCCCGAGGACATGGCCGAGTGGAAGCGCTGCAACACCGTCGCCGACTGCCCGGACCCCAAGAAGAACTCCTGGCCGAAGGACCGCGTCGCGACCCTCGTCGCCAAGTCCTTCGCCGACCGCGCCAGCCCGGAGGTGATGGACTATCTCTCCAAGCGCTCCTGGGGCAACGACACCGTCAACAAGCTGATGGCCTGGATGACGGACAACCAGGCCACCGGCGAGGACGGCGCCAAGCACTTCCTCAAGGAGAACGAGGCGGTCTGGAGCGCCTGGGTCAGCCCCGAGGCGGCCGAGAAGATCAAGGCCGCCCTCTGATCCGGCCCGCCGGCCGCTCCGTCTGATCGAACCCTGCCGGCAGCCGCGGCCATCGCCGGCGGCTGCGGGCGGGCGATCCGGCGCGGGCGGCCCGCATCCTCGACCATGCGGAGACGCCCGCCGATCGTCGCGGGCGCCCCCTCCCTGCGGATGCCGGAGGTCCGGCCGGGGCGACGCCGCCGGCCCGCCGCCGCGTGTCCGTTGCCCACTTGCCTCGTCGACGGGGACGAACCGATGGACTGGCTGATCCGATTTCCACATATGGACGACGCGCGGCTCGCCGCCTTCAAGAAGGCGATCGACGAGGGCTTCCGCGCCTTCACCCGCGCCTACGGCGACGGCATCGAGGCGCTGTTCCAGCCGCTGCAGGTGTTCCTGATCCAGAGCGAGCGGCTGCTCACCACGACGCCTTGGTCGATCGTCTTCCTCGTGATCCTCGCCCTCGCCTGGATCGGAAGCCGCAACTGGCGCATCGTCGCCGGTTCGGCCGTGACCCTGCTGCTGATCGGCTATCTCGACATGTGGCAGGACACCATGAAGACGGTGTCGATGATCTTCGTCTGCACCGTGCTCGCCATCGCCATCGGCCTGCCGCTCGGCGTGGCGATGTCGCGCTCGCCGCGACTGCGCGCCGTGGTCAACCCGGTGCTCGACGTGATGCAGACGATGCCGAGCTTCGTCTACCTCATTCCCGTCGTCATGCTGCTCGGCATCGGCAAGGTGCCCGGCCTGATCGCGGTCGTCATCTACGCCGTGCCGCCGATGATCCGCCTGACCGACCTCGGCATCCGCCTCGTCGACCGTGACGTGCTCGAGGCGGCCGACGCCTTCGGCGCCTCGCCCTGGCAGAAGCTCGTCAAGGTCCAGCTGCCGCTGGCGATGCCCAACATCATGGCCGGTATCAACCAGACCATCATGATGGCCCTCGCCATGGTGGTGATCGCGGCGATGATCGGTGTCCAGGGCCTCGGCCAGGGCGTGCTCAAGGCGATCTCCAACCAGTATTTCACCCTCGGCCTCTTCAACGGCCTCGCCATCGTCTGCATCGCCATCATCTTCGACCGCGTCAGCCAGGCCTACGGCCGCCGGCTGCAGAAGCACCAGGAGGCGGTCCATGGCTGACGCCACCAGCGGGATCTCCGTCGAGATCCGCCATCTCTTCAAGATCTTCGGCGCCGAACCTCACAAACACGTCGAGGCGGTTCGGGCCGGGCTCTCGAAGACCGAGCTCAACGAGAAGCACCACCACGTGCTCGGTCTCCGCGACATCTCGATCGAGATGCCCGCCGGCGGCATCCAGGTCATCATGGGCCTGTCGGGTTCGGGCAAGTCGACGCTGATCCGCCACGTCAACCGCCTGATCGAGCCGACGGCGGGCGAGGTGCTGGTGGGCGGCGTCGACGTCGTCAAGATGAGCGAGGCCGAGCTGCGCAACTTCCGCCGCCACCGCACCGCGATGGTTTTCCAGAAGTTCGCGCTGCTGCCGCACCGGACCGTGCTCGACAACGTCGTGTTCGGTCTCGAACTGCAGGGCGTGTCGCGCACGGCCCAGCTCGAGGCGGCGATGCGCTGGATCGAGCGGGTCGGCCTCAAGGGTTTCGAGAACCGCTATCCCAACCAGCTGTCGGGCGGCATGCAGCAGCGCGTCGGCCTCGCCCGGGCGCTCGCCAACGACGCCCCGATCCTGCTGATGGACGAGGCCTATTCGGCGCTCGACCCGCTGATTCGCGTCGACATGCAGACGGTGCTGCTCGACATCCAGAAGGAAGTCCGCAAGACCATCGTCTTCATCACCCACGACCTCGACGAGGCCCTGCGGCTCGGCGACCGCATCGCCATCCTGCGCGACGGCGAGGTGGTGCAGCAGGGCACCAGCCAGGACATCGTGCTGCGCCCGGCCGACGACTACATCGCCAATTTCGTGAAAGAGGTGAACCGCGGCCGCGTCGTTCGGGTCGGCTCGACCATGGAGCCGCTCGGCTCCGAGCCGGTCTCGTCGGTGACGATCGACGCCGAGGCGACGATCGAGGCCGCGGCGCATCTCCTGCGCGCGCACCGGCTCGAGGCGCTGACCGTCGTCGACCCCGCCGGCCGGCCGCTCGGCCGCATCATGATGCGCGACGTGCTCGCGGCGATGTTCCCGGAGGAGAGCGGAGAGGTGGCGAAGCGGGCGTGATTGAGAGGGAGCGGCGGGCAGGGTGGTGGCGCGTGACGTCCCTTCGTCGTTCGTCGTCTGCCGGCAGCGAGGTTCCGTCATAGGCGGCGGGCGCGCGACACCTCGTGTGCCGCCGGGTCACGAACCTCTCCGTCGTCATTGCCGCGAAAAGCGGGAATCCCGCCCTCCGCGAGGACGAGCCTGTCGATGTCCTTCGCGTCGACGCCCTCTGTCGTCCTTCGAGTCGCCAGACAGCCCCCGCAGGCCTTTCCCCTGCCGACCGCTGGATTCCCGCTTTTCGCGGGAATGACGGCGAGGCAGAGAAGGGGCGGCAGGCCGGGATCGACGGAGCGCGCACGCACGGCGACCGACGAACGGTTCGTCGGAGCGGAGGGACTGCGCAGCCCCGGTGAGGGCCATACACGGGCCCGGTCCCGGCGGTGTCGCCGCGGTCACGGCCCTCCGTCCATCACCGCGGCAATCCTCCGCCACCCCTCAGATGTCGAGGTCGACCGCGAACTCCGCGTTCTCCTGGATGAACTGGAAACGGCCCTCGGGCTTGTTGCCCATCAGGCGCTCCACCGAGGTGGCCGTGCGCTCGCCGTCGTCCTCGACCAGCACGACCCGCAGCAGCGTGCGCGTCGAGGGGTCCATCGTCGTCTCCTTGAGCTGGGCGGGCATCATCTCGCCGAGGCCCTTGAAGCGGCCGATCTCGACCTTCTGGCGGCCCTTGAAGGTGGTCCGGAGCAGCTCCTCGCGATGGGCGTCGTCGCGGGCGTAGAGCGTCTTGCCGCCCTGGCTCAGCCGGTAGAGCGGCGGCACCGCCAGATAGAGGTGGCCCTGGCGGATGATGTCGGGCAGTTCGCGATAGAAGAAGGTGATCAGCAGCGAGGCGATGTGGGCGCCGTCGACGTCGGCGTCGGTCATGATGATGATCTTGTCGTAGCGCAGGTCCGCTTCCCGGTAATGCGTTCGGGTGCCGCAGCCGAGTGCTTGAAGAAGATCCGACAACTGCTGGTTCTGACTCAGCTTTTCCCGGCCGGCGCTGGCGACGTTGAGGATCTTGCCGCGTAGCGGCAGCACCGCCTGGCTGGCGCGGTTGCGCGCCTGCTTGGCCGAGCCGCCGGCCGAGTCGCCCTCGACGATGAAGAGTTCGGAGCCCTGGGCCGCGGTCTGCGAGCAGTCGGCGAGCTTGCCGGGCAGCCGCAGCTTGCGCACCGCGGTCTTGCGGCTGACCTCCTTCTCCTGCCGGCGGCGCAGCCGTTCCTCGGCGCGCTCGACGACCCAGTCGAGCAGGCGGCTCGCCTGGCTCGGGCTGTCGGTCAGCCAGTGGTCGAAGGCGTCCTTGACCGCGGTCTCGACGATCCGGCTCGCCTCGGCGGTGGAGAGCTTGTCCTTGGTCTGGCCGACGAACTCAGGTTCGCGGATGAAGACCGACAGCATCGCCCCCGCCGACGTCATCACGTCGTCGGCGGTGATCATCGCCGTCTTCTTGTTGCCGACGAGGTCACCATAGGCCTTGAGGCCGCGCGAGAGGGCGACGCGCAGGCCCTGCTCGTGGGTGCCGCCCTCCGGCGTCGGGATGGTGTTGCAGTAGGAGTTGACGAAGCCGTCGCCGGCGAACCAGGCGACGGCCCATTCGACGGCGCCGTGGCCGCCGGTCTTCGTCGTGCGCCCTGCGAAGACGTCCTCGACCACGCGCTTCTCGCTCTCCAGCGCCTCGGCGAGATAGTCCCGGAGGCCGCCGGGGAAGCGGAAGGTCGCCTCGGCGGGCGTCTTCGTCCCCTCGACGAGAGAGGGGTCGCAGGACCAGCGGATCTCGACGCCGCCGAAGAGATAGGCCTTGGAGCGGGCCATCTTGAGCAGGCGGGCCGGATCGAACTTGAGCGCCGCGCCGAAGATCTGCCCGTCGGGCCGGAAGCGCACCTTCGTGCCGCGCCGGTTCATCACCTCGCCGAGCGCCTGCAGGCCGCCGACGGCGTGGCCGCGTTCGAACCGCTGGCGCCAGAGCTGGCGGCCGCGGGCGACCTCGACCTCGAGCACCTCGGACAGCGCGTTGACCACCGAAACACCGACGCCGTGGAGGCCGCCGGAGGTCTCGTAGACCTTGCTGTCGAACTTTCCGCCGGCGTGCAGCGTGGTCATGATGACCTCGAGCGCCGACTTGTCGGGAAACTTCGGATGCGGATCGACCGGGATGCCGCGGCCGTTGTCGGTGACCGTGAGGAAGCCGTCGGCGGAGAGCTCGACCTCGATCCACGAGGCGTGGCCGGCGACGGCCTCGTCCATCGAGTTGTCGATCACTTCGGCGAAGAGGTGGTGATAGGCGCGCTCGTCGGTGCCGCCGATGTACATGCCGGGCCGGCGCCGCACCGGTTCGAGCCCCTCCAGCACCTCGATCGACGAGGCGTCGTAATCGCCCTCGGCGCCGCCGGTCGGCTTTGGAGCCGTGGCGCGAGGCGGACGGGCCGGCGCCTTGGGGGGCGGCGTCGCAGAGGCTGCGGAAGCGGTGGGTTTCGACGGAGCGGCAGCCGACGCGTCGGTCCGGGCGGCGGCTCGGGACGTCGCCGCGGTCCGGCCGCCCGCCTCGCGGGGCGTGGTGGCCCCGGCACTGGCGTCGAAGGCGGCAAAGAGGTCGTCGCGGTTGGTCATCCGTTGATCCGTTGCCCTGTCGTCGCTCTATGCCCGCAGTCGGCGCGTCGCGGCGCGGCGGGGTTCGCCTCCGGGCTCGCGAGGAAGCGACGATCCGGACCGGCGCCCGGCCACTTCGCCCCCGGCCGGGCGGCCCGACCGCGGGTCCTGGTTCGCGGCCCCGCCAGAGGCGGGCGGCGAGGTCGAACCGCACGGCGCCGCCGCAGAGAGGGTCGCGAGGCGACCGGCGCAGACTCCACCGCAAAGGGTTGCCAATTCGTAGCCCCTCGGTCCGTCCCTAGCGAATCGATCGTCACAATGCCACGTTTCCGCGGCCGATGCCATAAAAGTTCCCTGTATGTTCGCTCCTCTCGACCGCCGAAGCCTTCATGCCGGCCGCGACGGAGAGAGCCGGGGGGCAAGGCGACGTTAACCGTGACCGGCGATGGTGCGGGCTGGCGGACGACAGAGCGAGGACGACGTCCGCAGGCTTTCAGCGATGCCGGGGAACCATGCCGGAGACGGGTTACCAGACCTTGCGCGATCTCGAGCGGCTGGCCGGCGCCCTGCACCGGGCCGAGGTCTCGCTCGACGTCTTGCGAAGCCAGATGGTGACCGTCGCGGCCACACCCGCGATCCCCGTCGCGATTCGCGTCCACGCCGCCGCCGACCGCGCGGCCTCGATCATGCTTCTCGCGGCGCTTTTCGTTTTCTTCCTCTGACCGGGGGGCGACGCCTGTTGGCCGTCGCTCTGCGACGTCAGCGAAGCCGGGCGATCCGTGCGAGCGGCGCGGTCGCGCGCCCGGCGGCGAGGCGGTGAACGCCGGCCTCGAGAGCGAGACCGGCGGCGAGCGCGAGCAGGATCGCGGCGCCGAGCGCCGATGTCGCCGGCAGGGCCTTCGCCAGCACCGTCGTCACCGCCGGCCCCGCCGCCGTGACGAGGATCGTCGCCGTCAGCACCGCGCCGGCGATCGAGCCGCCGGCGTCGGCGCGGCGGCGGACGTCGACCGACAGGAAGAAGACGAGCAGAAGGGCCGGCATCAGGATCAGCGTCACCTCCGGCCGCGGCGCGATGCCGAAGGCGAGGCCGACGTCGCGGCCGTGGGCGAGGGCGAAGGCGGTCGTGGCGACGGCGGCGACCATGAGCAGCATCTGCTCGGAGCGGTCGGCCCGGCGCCGACCGAAGCGGTGCAGCAGCAGGCCGGTGACGACGGCCGGCGCATGATCGGCGGCGATCATGCCGCCGAGCAGTGGCAGCGGCAGCAGCAGTTCGACGGCGGCTGCGGCGATCAGCCAGGCGGCGGCGGCTTCGAACAGCCGAGTGGCGAAGCCGGCGCCGGTTCCGATCCCGACGACGATCCCGGCGGCGAGCGCCGCCGAGGCAGCGGCGCGAAGGCCGCTCGTCACCAGGATCGACCCGGACGTTCCGGCGGCGGCGGCGAGGACCAGCGCGCCCGCGACGACGGCGAACGGGATCGCCGCGCGGCCGAGCAGCCGGCGCAGCAGCGCCCGGCGACCCTGCGCCACCGAAGCCTCGCCGGCGAGGAAGACGCCGAGGCAGACGAAAAGCAGGTCGAGACCGATGAAGCCCTGTGAGGCGATGGCGGAAACGGCGGCGGCGGGAACATAATATCCGGCACCCGAAACCGGGGCGGCGAAGCCGAGCAGGAACACCATCAGCGCCAGACCGGCGAAAGCGACGGTCATCGCCTGCGCCATTTCGGATGAGCCGGAGGAGCCGTCCTGTGCCGTCATGATACGATCCGTCCCTGATGCACCGCCACCCGCCGCCGGTGCGGCCGGCGCGGCGGCCCGAGCGGTCATGCCCTGCAACGGCGGTGCCGGGAAACGAAAAGGCCGCGGAAGGTGAATCCCTTCCGCGGCCCTTCCTTCCGAAATGCGAACGCTGCCCGGCCGTGGCCGGGAACTCCCCTCAGCGGTCGAGCGAGTGGACCTTGTCCGCGAGTTCCGTGTCTTCCCGCACGTTGGCGGCTTCCTTGCGGCGGCGGCTCTGCCGCTCCTCGGGGGTGAGGTCCTGTTCCTCGCGGGCCTGCTGTTCGCCGGCTGGCGGCGGGGCGATGTGTTCGGGCGGAACCTTCTCGGTGCTGTCGGTCATGGTCGTCATCCTTTTCTCGACGGGTTCGAGAGACGAACGCCGACCGGCCGCGATGGTTCGACCGAGCGAACGACGGCTCGCCCGGCGCGGCGATGGTTCGCCGGGTGGCGACGGTATCCACTGGTCAGAGCAGAAGACCGGCCAGCACCGCGATCTCCGTGCCCTGCTGGACGGCGCCGAGGACGTCCCCGGTCTGGCCGCCGATCTGCCGGCGGGCGAGGGCGGCGAGCGCGGCCGCGGCGAGCGCGGCGAGGACGACGCCGGCGACGGCGTTGCCGGGCCCCGAGGCGGCGGCGGCGAGCGTCG
>CALCDT010000024.1 GCA_937900425.1 uncultured Alphaproteobacteria bacterium
AATTCCGCGCGATCTCGTCCGGCGATCGCCGGATCTCGCTCCCGTCGCGCACCCGTGCGCCGACGGGCCGCACCCGCCGGCGTTCCGCATCGGCTGCGCCGCCACCGGCGCACGGGCGTTGCCGATGCGAAATGGTGCCGGCATCCCGCGTGGTCCGCCGCGGTCCGGAACGGCCGGCGTGGCGCGGTCGCGGACCTGGCGTTCGACGGCTCGCGAGGCCGCCATCCGCCGGATCGGGACTGTTGGCGAACGCTTAACGAGAACGGCGCCTGGCGCAGGGTTGCCATGCACGGAAGACACTCCCGCACATGGCTCGCCCCCACTAGATAGGCGTCAACAGAAACACGGCGGGCTCGCGTCGAGACGCAGAGGCGTTTTCCGCTCCCCGCGCCTACCTTCAAAGGAACAAGGTCATGTTCGACAGCCTCGTGAACCGTTATCGCAGCTGGCGCACCTATCGCACCACCTACGAAGAGCTGATGCAGCTTTCGAATCGCGAGCTCGCGGACCTCGGCATCAACCGCGCCGAGATCCCGGCGATCGCCCGCCGCGCGTCCCGGTGAGGACGAAGACTTGAGGCGGAGCGGACCTCGTCCGCTCCGCTTGCCGGCCGCGGGGCGTCCCCCCCCCCCCCCCCCGCCGGTCCTCCCCCGGCGGGCGTCTTTTTTGGCGCGCGGCCGCACCGGATCTGCCGCGACGACTGCCACGCGAACACGGGTTCGTGATCGCCGGGGTCGAAGAATGTTGCAGTGCAGCGATTGATGCGTAACAGCTGATTGTGATAATCCGAACATGTTCCCGCGGCGGTCGAACTCCTTCGCCACGGTGAAACGGTCGGCCGCGGTTGCGGCGGCCGCTCGGCCATGCGTCGTGAACGCTGCGCCCGACAATCACGATGATGTCGCGTCGTCTCCCTCACCGGGGATCACGACGCTGGGCCGACGCCCCCTCGGGCGGCGGCACCGATCAGTTCTGAGTTCGGCCGAGGTTCCCTCCCTCGCCTCGGCCGGAGTGACCCGGACCTGTATCGAGTTCGTCCGAGGTCGTTCCGGGAGCGTCCGCCGGCCCACCCCCCTCCGGCGGACGCTCCCCTGCTTCTCGTCGGGCGCTGTCCTGCGTTCGCCCGGCCTCCGGGCCCCTGCCTCCGCGGCGAGGCAGGGGTCCCGTCCCTTACCTGTCTTTTTCACCTTCGGGCCTGGCGCCGCACGCGGCGAGCACGGCGGCCATGTGCTCCGGCACCGGCGCGACGACGCGCACCGGTGGGCGGCTGCACGACAGCGGCAGCGAGACGGCGCGGGCCAGCAGATGCAGCCGCGGCCCGTTCGCCGCGGCCCGCCCGTAGATCGGATCGCCGAGCATCGGCGCGCCGACGTGGGCGCAGTGGACGCGCAGCTGGTGCGTCCGGCCCGTCTTCGGCGTCAGCTCCAGCCAAGTGAGGCCGCCGCCGCGGCCGAGGACGCGATAGCCGGTGGTCGCCGGCTGGCCCTTCGGATCGACCGCCATGAACCAGCCGCGGCCGGTCGCGTCGCGCCTGGCGAGGGGCGCCTCGATCACGCCCTCGTCGTCCGGCGGCGCGCCGAGCGTCACCGCCCAGTAGGTCTTCTCCACCGCGCCGGTCGCGAAGAGCTTGCCGAGCAGGGCGAGCGCCTTGCGGTGCCGGCCGAGGACGAGGCAGCCGGCGGTGTCCTTGTCGAGCCGGTGGGCGAGCGCCGGCGGG
>CALCDT010000025.1 GCA_937900425.1 uncultured Alphaproteobacteria bacterium
GGAGCCGCATCTGGCGGCGCAGCGTGCCGCTGCCGCTGCGCGAATATTCGATGCCGACGGACAGGTGGTCCTGCAGGTTCTTGCCGACGCCCCGCAGCGGCACCTGCACCTCGATGTCGTTGGCGGCGAGGTCGGCCGGATCGCCGATGCCCGACAACATCAGGAGCTGCGGCGAGTTGACGACGCCGCCGCAGAGGATGACCTCCTTCGCCGCGCGCACCGTCCAGATCTCGCCGTGGCGGAGATATTCGACGCCGACGGCGCGGCCGCCCTCGAGGAGGATGCGGCAGGCGAGCGCGTTGGTGAGCACGGTCAGGTTCGGCCGCGACATCGCCGGGCGCAGATAGGCCGTCGCCCCGCTGCAGCGGCGGCCGTCGCGGATCATCATCTGCATCCAGCCGAAGCCGAGCTGCTCGGCGCCGTTGTGGTCGTCGTTGAAGGCGAAGCCGAGCGCCTCGCAGGCGGCGAAATAGCCGTCGATCAGCGGGTCGCGGAAATGCGAGCGGCGCGTCGTCAGCGGCCCGGAGCCGCCGCGGTAGGCGTTCTCGCCGTCCTCCCAGGATTCCTGCTTCCGAAAGTAGGGAAGCACCTTGTCGTAGGACCACTCGGTGAGGCCCTGCGCCGCCCAGCGGGCGTAGTCGCCGCGATGGCCGCGCACGTAGGTCATCGCGTTGACCGACGACGAGCCGCCGAGGACCTTGCCCCGGGCGAACTCGATCCGGCGGTTGTTCAGCCGCGGCTCCGGCTCGGAGAAGTACATCCAGTCGTGCAGACGATTCTGGAGGATCTTGCCCCAGCCGAGCGGGATGTGGATCAGCGGGTCGACGTCCCGCCCGCCGGCCTCGAGGACGAGCACCTCGCTGGTGCCGTCCTCGGACAGGCGGTTGGCCATCACGCAGCCCGCGGACCCCGCGCCCACAACTACATAGTCGACTTCGATGACGTCGGTACGCATGAGCTACTCGTGGCTGCTGGCGACGGATGGCTGGCCGATATCAGGCGTTTTCGATCAGACGTTGACGCCCTGAGAGCGCAGCTTCGCCTTCTCTTCCTCGAAGATCCTGTTGTCCGCAAAACCGACCGGACCGGGGCGACCGGTGCCGATGATGGTCTGCAGGTAGGCGCCCTCGAGGCCCTCGTTGATGAAGCCGTGCAGGACGCCGGTCGGGCAGCAGATGCACTCCCACGGCCCCATCCGCTTCGAGACGCGGTTGCCCTCTTCGTCCTCGATGAAGAAGGTGACGATGCCCTTCAGGACGAAGAACACCTCGTCGACCTCGTGGGTGTGCGCCGAGCCGCCCTGCCCGGGGGGCAGGTACATAACACTCAGCGTCAGGTCGGCGCCAGGAATGTGGTTCGGGTCGTCGTGCTTGCCGGAACCGCCGGCACCGATGAACCGGTGCTGCGCCCGCTTGCGCCCTTCCATCTGCGAGTCGGCAAAGGCGTGCCAGTCGGGAATGATGTCACGGAACGCCTTCGTGTAGCGCTCCATGATTTCCTCGAGCGGGACACCCTTCAGATGCTCGGGTCTCTCGTGCTTGATGCTCGTGGACATAGATCCCGATCCCTCTACTAGTCTTACCTTCCGAGGCGTGCGCGGCGAAAAATCTTCCGACCGCGGCCGCATGATCGTCGCGTGACCGGTAGAGTTATTGCAAACAGAATATTTCGAGCCCCACGTTGCCTTCTTGGCAACGTCAAGGCTCGAGGAAGCGGATGTTGACGTTCTTCACCTGCGTCGAGGCGAGCAACTCCTCCAGGCACTCCTCGCGGCCGAGGCCGGACTGCTTGGCGCCGCCGAACGGCGCGCCGAGGAAGTGGTTGCCGATCTGGTTGACCCAGACGTAGCCGGCCTCGAGCCGCCGGGCGAAGCGGTGCGCCGCGTCGAGGTCGCGGGTAAAGATCGCCGCGGTGAGGCCGTAGTCGAGCATGTTCGCCTGCTCGATGACGGTCTCCTCGTCCGACCAGCGCAGCACCGACAGCACCGGGCCGAAGATCTCCTCGCGGGCGACCCGCATGTCCATGGTGACGTCGGCGAAGATCGTCGGCTCGAAGAAGAAGCCGCCGGCGAGCGCGGGGTCGGCCGGGACGCCGCCGCCGAGCATCAGCCGCGCGCCCTCGGCCTTGGCGCTCTCGACGTAGCCCACCACCTTCTGCCGCTGCGCCTCACTGATCAGCGGGCCCATGCGGGTGTCGGGGCTCTCGGGCGAACCGGGCCTGACCTTCGCCACCGCCTCGACGATCTGCGGCAACAGCGCGTCGTGGACGCTGTCGTGCAGGAAGAGGCGGGTGATCGAGCCGCAGGACTGGCCGGCGAGCGCCAGGTTCATGCCGCCGACGGCGGCGGCGACGACGACGTCGGCCGGCGCGTCGGGCCGCACGATCATGGCGTTCTTGCCACCGAGCTCGAGGGCGACCGGCCGCACGAACTCGGCCGCGGCGCGCAGCACCGCCTTGCCGGTGGCGACGCTGCCGACGAGCGACGAGCGGGCGACGAGCGGGTGCGCGGCGAGGGCCGCGCCGGTGCCGCGGTCGCCGGTGACGACGTTGAAGACGCCGGCCGGCAGCACGTCGGCGAACAGTTCGGCGAGGCGCAGCGCCGACAGCGGGGTCTGATCGGCCGGCTTGACGACGACGGTGTTGCCGGCTGCGAGCGCCGGGGCGATTCGTCCGATTGCGAACAGCAGGGGGTGATTATAGGCGAGGATGCACGCCACCACGCCCCACGGCTCCCGCACCGTGTAGTTCAGGTTGCCGTCCCCCATCGGGACGGTCTCGCCTTTCAGTTCGGAGACAAGTCCTGCAAAGAATTCAAGCGTTTGCGCCGACGTTTCGACGTCGCGCAGCATCACCGTGACCGGCCCGCCGGAATCGGCCACGTCGATGCGGGCGAGTTCGTCGGCGTTGGCGCGCAGCACCGCCGCCATCGCCTTGAGCACGCCGGCCCGCTCGGTCGGGGTGCGACCGCGCCAAGCCGGGAACGCGCGGCGCGCCGCCCGAACCGCGGCATCGACGTCGTCGGTACCGGCGACCGCGACGGCGCCGAGATCGGCGCCGGTGGCGGGATTCGACGTCCGCATCGTCGCCCCGGCGGCGGCCGGGTGCCAGCTGCCGTCGTAGAAGAGCCGGGCCGAACCGGGCACCGCGCGCGTCTCGGACGACATAGGAACACCTCATGCTGCTTGTGACGCCGGGACATTCCGGTCTCGTGCCTGTTGGAACAAGTGCAAAATGCCGACCTGTCTGTTCCACGTCCGGCAACGGTCGAAAGCGCCCGTTGCCGCGGCCGGTGGTGCAGAGCGTGGGAAAGCGGGTTCCGTCGCGGCGAGCGTTGCCGATAGTCGCACACACTCGTCTGATTTTTTTAATTGTGCGCACACAGCCGCTGCGACACAGTCCGCCGCAGGAGAGGATGGTCTGGATCCCGGCGGGAGCAGGCCGCGGGAGATTTGGATGCAACTTCTATTGAACGGGTTGGTCAGCGGCTTGGCCGCCGCTGTTCTGGCCTTGGCTTTCCAGCTCGTGTACTTGCCGACACGGGTTTTTTATTTCGCCATGGCGGCCGTCTACGCCGCTTCTCCTTTCGCGGCCTGGCAGCTGATGGCGTGGGGCGTGCCGGCGCCGGCGGCCTTCGCCGGTGCGATCGCCACCGGCACCGTTCTCTCCGCCGCGATGGAGTTTCTCACCCACGGCCCGATGGACCGGCGGCGCAGCTCCTTCTCGGCCCAGTTCATCGCCTCCCTCGGCTTCTACATCGTCATCACCCAGATCCTCTCGGCGATCTGGGGCAACGATCCCAGGCTGCTGCGCGCCACCGCCGACACGGTCCACCAGTTCGGCGGCCTCGTCATCACGGAATCGCGGCTGATCCAGGCGATCGGCTGCCTCGCCATCATCGTCGCCTTCTTCCTCTGGCTGCGCGGCACCCGCGTCGGCCTCGAGTTCCGGGCGCTGTCCGACAACGCCCGCGAGCTCGCCATGCGCGGCTACAACATCAGCCGGCTGCGGCTCACGGCCTTCGCCCTCTGCGGCGCCATGACCGCGAGCCTCGCCACCCTGAGCGGCCTCGATTCGGGCTTCTACTCCTACAGCGGCCTGCCGATGTTCATGCTGGCCGTCGTCGCGGCGATCATCGGCGGCCGCTTCTCCTTCTTCGGCGCGGTCCTCGGCGGCCTCCTGCTCGGCGTGCTGCGCGCCGAGGTCGAATGGTTCCTCTCGCCGCGCTGGGTCAACGTGTCGACCTTCGTGATCCTTGTCCTGTTCCTGCTGTTCCGTCCGTTCGGGATCATCTCGAAGGCGCGGCGCGTCGAGGCGGAGGGCTGACGATGAACTACCTCCTCCACCTGCTCATCCTGTTCGAGATCTATCTCGTCGTGGCGGTGAGCGCGAACCTGATCGTCGGCCACCTCGGCCTGCTGACCCTCGCCCACGCCGGCTACTTCGCCGTCGGCGCCTATGTCGGCTCGCTCGCCTCGATCCTGCTCGGCTGGAACTTCATCGCCTGCGCTCTCGCCGGCTCCGGCGTCGCGGTGGTGCTGAGCCTCGCCCTGTCGATCGCCTCGTGGCGCTTCCGCGGCGACTTCTTCGTGCTCGTCTCGCTCGCCGTGCAGGTCGTCATCTACACGGTCTTGCGCAACTGGCACGACCCGAAGACGCCGCTCGGCTCGTGGACCAACATGACCAACGGCGACTTCGGCATCATCGGCGCCAAGCGGCCGGAAATCTTCGGATACGTCTTCCAGAGCTCGGTGTCGGTGGCGCTATTGTTCAGCATTCTGGTGCTCGTCGTCATATTCCTTACCAACCGCCTCCTCACCTCACCGTGGGGCCGTCTCATCACGGCGGTGCGTGACGACGAACTGGCGGCAAAGGGCCTCGGCAAGAACATCCGGCTCCTGAAGATGCAGGGCGTCGCCCTCGCTTGCGGTCTGGCTGGCTTCGCAGGCGCCATGTTCGGTTCCTACAACGCCTTCGTCGATCCCAAACTTGCGAGTCTGGACCAGTCGACCCTGTTCCTCGCCATGATCATCGTCGGCGGTATCGGCGGCAGCGTCATCGGGCCGATCTGCGGCGCCCTCGTCCTCATCCTGTTGCCTGAGGCGCTACGCTACGTGGACCTGCCTCTCACCTTCGCCGCCGAAATGCGGCTCGCCATATACGGCATCCTGTTGATCCTGCTCATGCA
>CALCDT010000026.1 GCA_937900425.1 uncultured Alphaproteobacteria bacterium
CGGCGGCCACGCGGGCGTCGAGGCGGCGTTCGCCGCGGCGCTGCTCGTTCCCGGAGCGCCGCCGCCGCCGGGCCTTTCCGCCCATCACGGCGGCCGGATCGACCGCCGCTTCGCCGTCTATCGCAACAACGTGACGGCAAGCCTTTGCGCGGCGCTCGCCGATCTCTTCCCGGCGGTGGTCCGCCTCGTCGGCCGCGACTTCTTCGCGATGACGGCGCGGGCCTATCTGGTGGCGTCGCCGCCGCGGGGGCCGGTGCTCAACGAATGGGGCGAGACCTTTGCCGACTTCCTCGCGCGATTTCCGCCGGCGGCGGACCTTCCGTATCTCGCCGACGTCGCCCGGCTCGACCGCTGCTGGCTCGACGCCTGGCAGGCGGCCGACGTGCCGGCACTGGAGGGCGCGGGCCTTAGCCGGATCGCTCCGGACCGTCTCGGCGCCTTCGCGCCCGGGCTGCACCCGGCGACGCGGATCGTCGTCTCCGCCCATCCGGCGCTGACGATCTGGCGGGCCAACCGCGAGGGCGCCGCCGCGATGCCGGCCCTGCCGCCCGGCGGCGAGGATGCGCTGGTGACGCGGCCGGGGGCCGAGGTGATCGTCACCGCATTGCCCGCCGGTGCCGCCGCCTTCCTGCTCGCGCTCGGACGCGGCGAGACGCTGGCCGGCGCCGCCGGAGCCGGGGCGGATGCCGCCGGCTTCGACCTGTCGCGCGCCGTCGGCCTCGCCCTGACGTCGGGCGCCCTGGCGCGGGGGCCGCGACGGCCCGGCGACGTCCCAAGACCGCGACCGCACCTCTTCTTCCGATCACCGCCCGAGCCGCTTCCAAGGGGACCCCACCATGAAGCCCGCAACCCTCCACGACCGTCCCGCCGGCTCCGGCCTCGCCGCCCTCGCCGTCGCCGCCATCCGCCTGTGCGAGCGTCTGCCGGAGGCGACCTATCTGACGCTGGGGCGGGTCGCCGTCGCCTCGGTGTTCTTCCTCTCCGCGCGAACCAAGGTCGAGGGGCTGACGATCAAGCCGTCGACCTTCGACCTCTTCCGCTACGAATACGACTTGCCGGTGATCGACCCGGTCGTCGCCGCCGTTCTCGCCACCCTCGCCGAGCACGGCCTGTCGGTGCTGCTGTTCCTCGGCCTCGCCACGCGCTTTTCCGCGCTCGGCCTGCTGGCGATGACGGCGGTGATCCAGTTCTTCGTCTATCCGGACGCCTGGGTGACCCACGGGCTGTGGGCCGCCGTGCTGCTGGCTCTGGTGGCGCGCGGCGCCGGGCCGATCTCGGTGGACCACCTGCTGCGCCGTCGCTTCGCGGGCGCTTTCCACTGACGGGTCCGGCGGCGGGCAGCCCGTCGGCCGCCGCAATCCAGACCTGCGGCCCGGCCGGTTGCGATCGGCCGCCGGGCGGGCCACAACGAGGTTCATGAACTTTTCCAGCGACAACTGGGCCGGCGCCTCGCCGCGCGTGGCCGCCGCCCTTTCCGGCATCGGCAACGGTGCCCACCCCGCCTACGGCGCCGACGAGCGCACCGCGCGCGTCTGCGACTGGTTCTGCGAGATCTTCGAGAAGGAGGTCTCCGTCTTCTTCGTCGGCACCGGCACGGCGGCCAACAGCCTCGCCCTCGCCGCGGCCATGAAGCCGGGCGGCGTCGTGCTCTGCCACGAGCAGAGCCACGTCGCCGTCGACGAATGCGGCGCGCCGGAATTCTTCAGCGGCGGCAAGCTCGCGCCGCTGCCGGGCGCGCGCGGCAAGCTCGACGCCGCCGGCGTCGAGGCGGCGATCGCGCGCTACCTGCCCCCCGCGGTGCACCACGGCCGTCCGGTCGCCGTCAGCCTGACCCAGGCGAGCGAGGCCGGCACCGTCTACACCGCCGCCGAGATCGAGGCGATCGCCCGCGTCGCCCACGGCCACGGCCTCAAGGTCCACCTCGACGGCGCCCGCTTCGCCAACGCGCTGGCCGCCCTCAACGTCTCGCCCGCCGAGATCACCTGGAAGGCCGGCGTCGACGTGATGTCCTTCGGCGCCACCAAGAACGGCTGCTGGTGCGCCGAGGCGGTGGTTTTCTTCGACAAGACGCTCGCCGACGACTTCGGCTACCTGCGCAAACGCGCCGGCCAGCTGTTTTCGAAGAGCGGCTTCATCGCCGCCCAGTTCGAGGGCTATTTCGAGCAGGGCCACTGGCTCGACAACGCGGTGCAGGCCAACCACATGGCCCAGCGCCTCGCCCAGGCGATCGAGGATACGCCGCTCGCCCGGCTGGTCTTCCCGGTCGAGGCCAACGAGGTGTTCGCGGCCTGGCCGAAGACGCTGACGGCCCATCTCCAGGCCGCCGGCGCCCGCTTCTACACCTGGCCCGGGGTCGGCCTGATGCCGGAGGAGCGACCGGGACCTGGCGAGGACATGGTTCGCCTCGTCACCAGCTTCGCCACCCGCCTCAGCGAAGTCGCCGCCTTCATCGACGCGCTCAAGGCGTTCCGGGGCTGACATGGGCGCGCCGGGAGGAGCGCTTTCCCCATCGACGCCACCGGCCCCACTCTCCTGTTCTCGCTCCCGTCCCAGGAAGGACGAAAGAAAAGGGCGCGCCTTTCGGCACGCCCTTTCGCGTTCTCAATGGGTCGCCGCGGTTCAGGCGGCGCTGGTCTCGATGGTCGCGGGGCCGTTCGCGGGCTTGCCGATCGGGATCTGGCGCGGCTTGGCGGCTTCGGGAATCTCGCGCTTCAGGTCGATGTGCAGCAGGCCGTTCTCGAGGCTCGCACCCTTGACCTCGACGTGGTCGGCGAGCTGGAAGCGGCGCTCGAACGAGCGGGCGGCGATGCCGCGATAGAGCACCTCGCCGGCGGCTTCGGCGGTCTCGCCCTTCTCGGCCTTGATCGAGAGAAGGTTCTGGCGCGTCTCGATTGCGATGTCGCGGTCGGAGAAGCCGGCGACGGCCATGGTGATACGGTATTCGTTCTCACCGGTCCGCTCGATGTTGTAGGGCGGATAGCTCTGTGCCGACGCCTCGCTGTTGGAGGCCTGGTCGAGCAGAGAGAACAGGCGGTCGAAACCGACGGTGGACCGGTAGAGCGGGCTCAAGTCGAAGTGGCGCATTCTCGTTCTCCTATGGAAGCAACAAGCAGGTTGGCGACGAAGTCTTCCGCCGTTCCGGCCGGACCTTGTCGTCGCAGCGGACCCGTCTGGCGTCCGCAGGGCTTCATTTGGTGCCGAACGGATGGCCGTCAAGGGTGTCGGGCTCGCGTGATGCGCAATTTTCGCCCCCGCCCGGTGAACCGGACGGGGTTCCCGTACGCTTCATCCGAGACTAGCTTGGGGCCGCGACCAGCCTGGAGCGGGCGGCTGATGCGGCCGACGGTGCGAGGGGCGAAGCGATGGACCTTTTCGACTTCGACGACAATCCGATGCCGGCGGGCGGGCGCGCCGTGCCGCTCGTCGCCCGCGACGGGGTGCGGCTGCGCGCCGCCTTCTGGCCGGCGCGGGGCGAGGTTCCCGTCGGCACGCTCTGCCTCTTTCCCGGCCGGGCCGAGTTCATCGAGAAATACTACGAGGTGATCGGCCATTTCCTCGATCGCGGCTTCGCGGTGGCCGCCCTCGACTGGCGCGGCCAGGGCGGCTCGCAACGGCTGTTGCCCGATGGCACGAAGGGCCACGTCCGGCGCTTTTCCGATTTCGACCTCGATCTCGACGCCTTCGTCGAGGGCGTGGTGCGCCGCCTCGCGCCGACGCCCTGTCACGTGCTGGCCCATTCGATGGGCGCCAACGTGCTTCTGACTCACGCCGCCTCCGGAAAGGGCGGCTGGATCGCGCGGATGGTGCTGACCGCCCCGTTCCTCGACTTCGGGCGCACGCCGCTGCCGCGGTCGATGGTCGGCAAGGTCGCCCGGACGCTGACTTATCTCGGCTTCGGACGGTGCTTCATCCCGACGCCGATGCGCAAGGTGGCCGAGGTCGACGCCTTCGCCGGCAATCCGCTGACCCACGACCGCGTCCGCTTCGAGCGAACCATGCGGATGCTCGACGCGCATCCCGAACTCGGCATCGCGGCGCCGACGATCGGCTGGATCCGCGCGGCGGTGCAGTCGATGGCGCTGTTCGAAGATCCGCGGCTGCCGCAGCGTTTCAAGACGCCGACGCTGATGGTCGGCTGCGGCGCCGACCACGTGGTGTCGACGCCGGCGATCGAGCGGCTGGCGGCGCGCCTCAAGATGGCCGGCTACCTCCACCTGCCCGGCGCCCGCCACGAGGCGCTGATGGAGATCGACCGCCACCGCCGCCCGCTGCTCGCGGCGATCGACGCTTTTCTGCCCGGGGAGCATCTGCCCGGCGAGGGCGGGAGCGCCGCGGCGACGATGCCGCGTCAGGCGGGCGAGGATGCCGAAGCGCCCGCCGTCGCGGCGACGGTCTCAGCCGGCGGCGAGCAGGCGTAGCGCCTCGTCGTGGACGCGCGCGTCGCCCGAGGCGACGACCTTGCCGCCGGAGACGGCGGGGCCGCCGGTCCAACTGGTGACGACGCCGCCGGCGCCCTCGATCACCGGGATCAGCGGCATGATGTCGAAGATCTTGAGCTGGTCCTCGATGACGAGATCGACCTGGCCGGCCGCGACCATGCAGTAGGCGTAGCAGTCGCAGCCGTAGCGAGCGAGGCGGACGGCGGCCTCGACCCGGTCGTAGGCGGCCCGGGCGGCGCCCGAGAACAGCGCCGGCGTCGTGCAGAACAGCGTCGCCTCGGAAAGGCTCGCGCAGGGCCGGGTCGCGAGGGCTCGCGGGCCGCCGGGGCCGGTGTAGCGGGCGGTGGTGCCGTCGCCGAAGAAGCGTTCGCCGGTGAAGGGCTGGGCCATCATGCCGAAATGCGGCCGGCCGGCCTTCATCAGGCCGATCAGCGTGCCCCAGACCGGCAGGCCCGAGATGAAGGCCCTCGTGCCGTCGATCGGATCGACGATCCAGACGTGCTCCGCCTCGCCGGAATCGTCGCCGAACTCCTCGCCGAGAATGCCGTGGTCCGGATGCTCGGCGGCGACGAGTTCGCGGATCGCGACCTCGGCGGCGCGGTCGGCCACGGTGACCGGATCGAAGGCGGCGGCCTCCTTGTTCTCCACCGACAGACGGCTGCGGAAATGCGGCAGGATGGCCGCACCGGCGGCGTCGGCGAGGCGGTCGGCGAAGCCCGCCCAGGCCATGCCCTCGTGCATGGCAGACATGACCGCTCCGGGATTTTCATTCATGGCTCATTCTTTCGACGTTATTGGAGGTTGGTCCAGGGCATTGATAAGATTAATGAATTCTCGACGAAGCGCTATCGGTCACTGAAATGAGGAATGACGGTGGCGAATACCTGCGGCATTCCGGCGCCCGATCCACCCTTGACGGAAAAAGCAGCAAATCACATATCCGGTGAGGCGGCACTTCTGGTGTCGCCTGCCCTCCTTGGGCGTTTCCTCCCTAGACTCTCAGACCGCGGTTCGCCGCGGTCTTTTTTTTGGCCGGACCGCCGCTGCAAGGGGAGGGGAGACGTGACCGGGCGTTCGCCGTGGACGCGGGCCGGCCTTCGCCAGTAGGTGCGAAAGGCGAGGGGCCGGGCTGATCATTCCGCCGCGACGGGCGTCTCGCCGCCGTCGTCGAGGCCGAGCGGCTGGGCGACGATGCGCCGGACGAATTCGCCGAGAGCCACCGCGACCTCGCTGAAGCCGGGCAGCGGCTCGAACGAGCGTTCGTCCATGTAGATGCCGCGGTTGATCTCGATCTGCAGGGCGTGGACGTTGCGGGTCGGCCGGCCGTAATGCTCGGTGATGAAGCCGCCGGCGTAGGGCTTGTTGATCGAGACCGAGAAGCCGAGGTCGTCGAGGATGGCGTAGCTCGCCTCCATCAGCACCGCCGAGCAACTGGTGCCGAAGCGGTCGCCGAGGACGATGTCGGTGCGACCGCGGATCTCGAGGCTGCGGGCGGCCGAGGGCATCGAGTGGCAGTCGATCAGCACGGCGTGGCCGAACTGCTGCTGGGTCGTCGCGATCAGCCGGCGCAAGGTGGCGTGATAGGGCTTGTAATAGGTCTCGATCCGCCGCATCGCCTCCTCGACCGGAATCGGGCCGGGGTAGATCTCGTCCTGTTCGGAAACGACGCGGGCGATGGTGCCGAGCCCGCCGGCGACCCGCATCGAGCGGATGTTGGCATAGGACGGCAGGCGGCCGGAGAACATCTTCGGGTCGAGTTCGTAGGGCTCGCGGTTGACGTCGAGGAAGGCGCGGGGAAAATGGGCCTTGAGCAGCGGCGCGCCGTTCGCGACCGCGCCGGCGAACAGGCGGTCGACGAAGGCGTCCTCCGACAGGCGAATGCGCGAGGCGTCGAGCCGCGACGCCTCGAGGAAGGCACGCGGATAGCGTGCGCCCGAATGGGGGGAATTGAAGACGAAGGGGGCCGTCTGCTCACGGGGCCGTTCGACTTCGAAGGCATCTTCCGTGCGCAGCGGATCGAAGACCTGCATGGATGTCCGGCTCTCCGCCAAGGGCTCCGGGCGGCCGACGCGCGGTCCCGGCGATCATCCTGCGACAGTGCCGTCATTCGCGCCAAAAGTCCACAGAATCGCTTGCTTTACGGGAAGCTGCGGATTTGCGTGCACCATCCGCCGGCTTCGGGATAAGATCGCCGCCGGCCGGTCCCATTCACCGGCCCCTTCACCGGATGTTTACGGTGATTCCGGCTTATGGGAGGGCGACGGAACACGTCCGGCCGGCTGCCGGCGGAACGGGCCGTGCCGGTCGCGCCGCGTGACGCGGCGAGCGGTACGCACGCCCCGGGCGCGCCGCCAGACGCAACGACAGACCTGGAATTCGACATGAACCGCATTCTGCTCGCCGAAGACGACAACGACATGCGCCGCTTCCTCGCCCGCGCGCTGCAGAGCGCGGGCTATGACGTGGTGTCCTACGACAACGGGCGCAGCGCCTACGACCGTCTTCGCGAAGAGCCCTTCACGCTGCTGCTGACCGACATCGTCATGCCGGAAATGGACGGCATCGAGCTCGCCCGCCGGGCCAGCGAACTCGATCCCGACCTCAAGATCATGTTCATCACCGGTTTCGCCGCGGTGGCGCTCAACCCGGACAGCCAGGCGCCGAAGGAGGCGAAGGTGCTGTCGAAGCCGTTCCACCTCAAGGACCTCGTCCGCGAAGTCGAGCGGATGCTCGCCGCCGCCTGACTCGGGCGCCGGGTCGAACCGCCGGCCACGGTGCCGGTCGCGGGGCCGTTTTCCGGCCCCGTTTTTCATTGCCGCCACGGGTCGGGGAGGGTGTTCGACGGGCGTTCGGAAAAACATGCGATCCGCCCTTGCACGCCCCGGCAAAGCTTTGTATATCGCTGGCCACGCCGGTCGGACGACCGGCGCACGAGATGGTGTCGGGCGATTAGCTCAGCGGGAGAGCACTTCGTTGACATCGAAGGGGTCACAGGTTCAATCCCTGTATCGCCCACCATCTTGACCCTTTTCGTCCATTGCCGGCCGGGATTTTCTTCCCGGCCAATCGAGGCGGCCCGGATGCCCTCCGAGCCGTTTTTTTCGTTCCGGCCGCCGTTTTTTCAAGGCGGCCATCGAGGTCGTCATGAAGCCTTCCATCGCTCATCTCTATTTCCGCACCGCCATCCTCCTCCTGATCACCGGCATGCTCGCCGGCATCGTCATGGCCGCCAGCGGCGACCATTCCGTCGCCTCGGCCCACGCCCACCTCAACCTGCTCGGCTTCGTCGTGACGTCGATCTACGGCGGTTATTTCGCGCTCTTCCCCGACAGGGCGCGCGGACTTCTGCCGCGGCTCGTCTACGGCCTGCACACCACGGGAACCGTGGCGATGTTTCCGGCGCTGGTCTATCTGCTGACCGGCCATCCCGAGATCGAGCCGGTGGTCGCCATCGCCTCGCTGGTGGTCGCTGCCGGGGCGGTGTCCTTCGCCGTCGCGGTGTTCCGCCCGGCGGCGTGAGCGCGGGACGCCTCAGCTGCTCCGCCCGAGGCGTTCCTTCCACAGCATCACCGCCGGATCCCCGGGGCGGTCGAGGTGCGCGGGAAAATCGGGATAGTCGAAGTCGCGCCCGTCGCGGCGGAAGGTGACGACGCCTTTCGCCGCGTCGCGGCCGACGATCTGCTCGCGGCGGACCTTGCCGATCGGGCTGTCGAGGGTGAAGCGGACGGCGTTGATCCAGCTCGGATAGCCGGTCGTGAGCTGGTCCTGGATCGCGAAGAAGCGGTCGAGGGGCAAGCGGAAGGCGGCGGAGTGGCGGATCGGCTCGGGCACGTAGACCGAGAGCGTGCGCACGCCGAGATCGTCGAGCCGCTCGATCAGCCGGGCGACGACGGCGACATGGTCGTTGGTGCCGCGCAACATCGGGAAATGATTGTAGAGCCGCACACCCCGGCGCGTCATCACCGCGAGGGCGGCGGCGACCTCGTCACAGATCTCGTCCGGATGGACGAAATGGCAGACGAATCGCACGCGCGCCTCGGCGAGGGCGGCGAGGCGGGCCTCGTCGACGAGGAGACGCGGGGCGAAGGCAGGCACGCGGCTGTGCAGCCGGATCGAGCGGATCTGCGGCAGGGCGCGAAGGCGCTCCAGCACCATCGCGAGATCGCGCGCCGGCAGCATCATCGGATCGCCGCCGGAGAGAACCACTTCCGAGACCTCCGGCTTGCCGGCGAGATAGCCGAGGAGGTGGGCGAGTTCCTCGGCGACCCGCGTCCGGGCGGCGTCGTGGGCTTCCGACAGCACGTCCTGGCGGAAGCAATACTGGCAGTGCCCGGCGCAGAGCGCCGTCGGCATGAAGAGGACACGGTCGGCGTATTTGTGGACGACGGCCTTCGTCGCCGGCGCGCCCATGTTGGAGCGGTCGTCGACCCAGTCTGCGACCTCGTCGCCGACGTGGAGGGCGATGCGGTCCTCGGTCGGCAGGGCGGTGCGGGCGAGCGGACCGTGGCGGCCGCCGAGGGCGGCGATCTCCGCCTCGACCTTGGCCCGGTAGAAGGCGGTCATGCGCACCGGCAGCAGCCCATCGCGGGCGGCGAGGGCGGCGTAGCGGGCGTCGAGGTCGGTTGCGGCGAGGCCCGCCGGGGCGGCTGGCGCATCGTCGGCGCATCGCACGGCCGGCGGAGCGGCGAGGGCGCTCACGCCGACAGATCCACGACCCCGGCGGTGCCGGCCTCGGTGCCGAAGGCGAGTTCAAGGCCCGAGGGCGACCAGCCGAGCGCGGAGACCGGTCCGTCGTCGGGGCGGCGCAGCAGCACCTCCTCGCCGTCGGAGAAGCGCACCAGCAGGATCATGCCGTCGGAATAGCCGAGGGCGACGATTTCCTCCTTCGGATGGCAGGCGACGCGGGTGACGAGTTCCTGGCGGGCGCCGAGTTCCAGCGGCTGCTTGCCCATCGGCCCGTCCTTGAAATGGAACGGCCAGCCGACCGAGGCGCTCGCGCCGGCGGTCAGCAGGTAGCGGCCCTTCACCGACCACGACATCGAGCGCACCTTGGTCGGGTAGCCCGACATGCGCATGTGCTGGCCGTCGGCGATGCGCCAGCCGTGCAGTGAGGGCTCCTGCATGGCGGTGACGACGTTGCGCCCGTCCGGCGAGAGCGTGACGGCGAGGTGGGCGCCCTTCCACTCGAGCTCCTGCACGGCGCCGGCGGTGCCGGGGAACCAGAGACCGACGCCGTTGTAGCCGGAAATCGCGAGGCGCAGGCCCTTGGGGAAGAAGGCGAGACCGCCGACGGCGCGCGGCCGGGTGAGTTCGTGCTGCGCCTTGCCGTCGAGCACCCAGACGGTGCGGCCGGAGGCGAAGGCGACGGTGCCGTTCGGACCGCAGGCGACCTGGTCGAGCCACTTGCGCGGCCGCTCGGCGAGCAATTCGGGCTCGCCGGTCGCCTTCGTGCGCATCAGGCGACCGTCGTCGCCGCCGGTGACGAGGGCCTTGCCGTCGAGGGCCTCGGCCGCGGTGAGCACGGCGCCGGCGTGGACGGCGACGGCCTCGCCGGCGGTGCCGCGGGCGAGGCGGCCGGTGCCGTCGGCGAAGACCGGGGTGTCGCCGAGGAAGCCGGCGTGGACGACGTAGCCGGAGACGGGAACGGGAGTGATGGCGACCACGGACGCTGTGACCTCAGGATCGAAGGGCTGTGCGGCCGTGATAGCGCATGCGCGGGCCGAGCGCACCCCTGGCGGGCGCACCGCCGGCGAAAGCCCGTTGCGCGCGCCGCGGTCGGGTCGCGCCCCTTCCCGGCGACAGCGTCCGCGAGGGGGACGCGTCGTCGGAGGGTGTCTTCAGACGAGGCACTCGCGGAAGCTCTTCTCGAGCGCGGCGCGGTCGAGGTGGCGGCCGATGAAGACGAGGCGGCTTTCGCGCGGCTCGCCCTCGCGCCAGTCGCGCTGGAGGTCGCCCTCGACGATCATGTGGACACCCTGCAGCACGTAGCGTTTCGGCTCGTCCTTGAAGGCCATGATGCCCTTGAGGCGGAGGATGTTCGGCCCCTCGGTCTGGGTGACTTCGCCGATCCAGCGGATGAACCGCTCCGGCACCACGTCGCCGCCCTTGAGCGAGATCGAGGTGACGTCGGTGTCGTGGTGGTGATGGTGGCCATGGCCGTGCCCATGGTCGTGATCATGATCGTGCCCATGGCCATGATCGTGATGATGATGGTCATGGTCGCAGTCGGGGCCGCAGACGTGTTCCGGGTCGTCGGCCGGGTTCAGGAACTGCGGGTCGAGCTCGACCATGCGCTGGAGGTCGAAGGCGCCGCGGTCGAGCACCTCGGCGAGGGGAACCTCGCAGCGGGCGGTGTGGATCACCCGGGCGTAGGGGTTGAGCTGGCGGATGGTCTCCTCGACCATCTTGAGCTCGGCAGCGTCGACGAGGTCGACCTTGTTGAGCAGGATCAGGTCGGCGAAGGCGACCTGATCCTCGGCCTCGGCGGCATCGGTGAGGCGGGCCATGAAGTGCTTGGCGTCGACCACGGTGACGATGGCGTCGAGCCGGGCGGCCTCGCGCACCGCCTCGTCCATGAAGAAGGTCTGGGCGACCGGCACCGGATCGGCGAGGCCTGTGGTCTCGACGATGATGGCGTCGAAACTGCCGCGGCGCTTGGCGAGATTCTCGACGACGCGGATCAGGTCGCCGCGCACGGTGCAGCAGATGCAGCCGTTGTTCATCTCGTAGACTTCCTCGTCGGTGTCGACGAGCAGGTCGTTGTCGATGCCGATCTCGCCGAATTCGTTGACGATGACGGCGTAGCGTTTGCCGTGGTCCTCGGAGAGGATTCGGTTGAGGAGGGTGGTCTTGCCGGCGCCAAGATAGCCGGTGAGCACGGTGACGGGGACGGACGCGTCCGCGGCCCGGGGGCCGGTTTCGGTTCCGCTCGCGGGGGCCTCGACGACGGCCATGGGTCTAACTCCTCGAATTCGCTTCGCTCTCGCCGGCCGCTTCATCGAACCGTCATCGCAGGCGGCTAATGATGCCGCCGGCCGTCGCGCCTCGACGTGGGTCGCGGGCGAAGGTGCTTTTCACGGGTCGGCGACGGGTTCTAGATAGGCCGGCCGGAGAAAGGCGCAACCGGTGCGCCGCCTCCGGCGTCCGGGACGAACCATAGTCGAGCCGGCGCGGCGAGGAAACGGGGCGGGCGAGGGGCGGGTGACCTTTCGCACCGGAGAGAGCGGGGAGCCATGACCCTCAACCATCGCAAGACCGCCACCTGGCGGCTGGCCCAGGCCGCAAGGGCCCACCGCACTCGAGCGGCCGTGCATCTCGGCCGCATCGGCCTGCATCCGGGCCAGGAATCGGTGCTGAAGGTGCTCGCCGACGCCGACGGCCAGAGCATGAGCGAGCTGTCGGGCGCGCTCGGCGTCCAGCCGCCGACCGTGACCAAGATGATCTCGCGGCTGGCGGCCCAGGGCTTCGTCGAGCGCCGGACTTCCGATACCGACGGCCGGCTCGCCCGCGTCTTCCTCACCAGCCTCGGCCGCGACAAGATCGATGCGATCGACCTCGCCTGGAAGCGGATCGAGAAGGAGGCGATGCACGGCATCGACGACAAGGACCGCAAGAAGCTGCGCAAGCTGCTGCGCTCGATCGAGAAGAACCTCTCGCCCGGCACCGTGCTCGATGCCGAAATCGACGAGCCGGAGGAGGCCGAGGCGGACTGACGGACCGCACGGCCGGGCCTGTCCCTGCGGCACCGAGTCATGCCGCGTCGGCAACCGAGCCATGTCCCGGCGGCACTCGCGCGGGCGGCGCCGGCCCGGCATAGTGGCAACTCTCCCTTCCGTCGAAAGCCGCCACCTTGAGATCGACGTCCCTTTCGGCTGCGGCCGGCCGCAGCGGTGAAAGATTCGCCGTCGATTCGCCCGCCGGTTCCGTTGCCCCCGCCACATCCCGTCCGCTCGCCGGTCCGGTCGCCGCGCCGGCCTCGGGTGGCGGCTCCGCTCCCGCGGAGGGCGAGGGTCCCTCCTTCCGGCGCGTCGTCGCGGGCTTCGGCCTGATGATCCTGACGATGCTGCTGTTCTCGCTGCTCGATCTCTCGGCCAAGATCGCGACGGCGAGCGTGCCGGCGCTCGAGGTGATCTGGTTCCGCTACACCGTGCATCTGGTGCTGGTGACGGCGCTGCTGCGGCCGTGGCGCGATCCGGCGCTGTGGCGGCCGCGGCGGCCGGGGCTGCAGGTGACGCGGGCGCTGATGCTCACCCTCAACACCAGCCTCAACTTCTTCGCGCTGCAGTATCTGCAGTTGGCGCAGACGGTGACGATCATGTTCCTGTCGCCGCTGCTGATCGCCATGCTGTCGGCGCTGTTCCTCGGCGAGCGGGTCGGTCCGCGGCGCTGGGCGGCGATCGTGGTCGGCTTCGTCGGCATCGTCGTGGTGACGCGGCCGGGCTTCGGCGACGTCCACTGGGCCTTCCTGCTGTCGCTCGGCTCGGTCGCCTGCTTCGCGGTCTACGTGATGCTGACGCGCCAGCTCGGCCAGAGCGAGACGGCGGCGAGCCTCATCCTCTATTCGGCCCTGGTGCCGAGCGTGATCCTGACCCCGGCGATGGTGCCGGTGTTCGAGTGGCCGTCGTCCCCGGGCCTGTGGGGCCTGCTGCTCGTCCTCGGCGTCCTCGGCGGGCTCGGTCACTATCTGCTGATCCTCGCCCACCGCCATCTCGCCGCCAACGTGCTGGCGCCGGTGACCTACACCCAGATCGTCTGGATGATCCTGTTCGGCTATCTCGTCTTCGGCGACGTGCCGGACGGCTTCACCCTGCTCGGCGCCGCCATCGTCATCACCTCGGGCATCTATCTCCTCGCCCGCGAACGGGTGCGGGCCCGCGAGCGCGCC
>CALCDT010000027.1 GCA_937900425.1 uncultured Alphaproteobacteria bacterium
CGCCGCGCTCGCCCGGCTGGTGGTGCGCCCGCTCGCCGCCGCCTCGGCGCGCGGTTTCATGATCGCCTCGCTCGGCCTCGGCATCGCGGCGGCGGAGGCGGCACGGCTGCTGCTCGGCGGGCGCGAGCGTTGGAGCCAGCCGCTGCTCTCGGAGCGGATCGACCTCTTCCGCGGCGGCATCGGCGTCGGCTTCACCCGGATGCAGGCGGCCGAGGTCGCCGTCGGCCTCGCCGCGACGCTCTGCGTGGTCGCGCTGATCCGGCGGACCGGCTTCGGGCGGGCCTGGCGGGCGGTGGCGGACGACGCGCGGATGGCGCGCCTCGTCGGCGTCGATCCGGACCGGATCGTGCTCGTCTCCTTCGTCCTGTCGACCGGCCTCGCCACCCTCGCCGGCGCGCTGACGACGCTGCACTACGGCGTCGCCAGCCACGCCGGCGGCCTCGCCCTGACGCTGAAGGCGCTGGCGGCGGCGGTGCTCGGCGGCGTCGGCTCGGTCGGCGGGGCGGCGCTCGCCGGTCTCGCCATCGCGGTGGCCGAGGTGTTCTGGGCGGCCTATCTGCCGCACGAGAACCGCGACATCGCGGTGCTGGCCGTGCTGATGGCGGCGCTGGTGCTGCGGCCGGCCGGCCTGTTCGGCGGCGGCCCCGAGCCGGGCTCCGGCCGGATCGGCGGCGCGCGGCGCTGAGGGCGGCTTAGGAATAGGGAGCCTTGAATCGGTCCCTACCGATGACGTCGATCCAGCACGTTTCAAAATCAATCTTTGTGATCGCCTCGCCCCGAAATTCTGGGTCGCGATTGACTTTGTTCAAAGGGGGGACCGGAAACTCACCAAGTCGTGTCCCTCCGACCTCTTCTGTCTTCGAGGCATAACCGACTCGTCCATCACGCCAGATTTCGACCTTCCGCACCTCCTGCCGATCGGCGTCAAGCTCGCTCCACAGATCTACCGGATCATCAGGAGACCAACGAAGCCAGCGGACGCGAATGTACGAATGTTCAGCCATATCCGCAGACTGCCATCGTACCGCGGAGCCGGCAATGCTCGCGTGCAAGAAGCGCGTTAATCTGTCCGCGCCGATGAGTGTCGTTGTCTCGCGAGACGGCGGGACCTGCCACATGGCCTTCGCGGCACACGCCTTGCTTGGTGCTGTCGTGCACCCACGACAGCGCGAGGCTCCGATGACCGCGACTTCCACCACTCCCCTCGGCCTGCTCTACGGCCTCGAGGACAAGCCGGACGTGCCGACGAGCCTGCTCGCCGCCTCCCAGCACATCCTCGCCTCGATCGTCGGCATCATCACGCCGACGCTGATCATCGGTGGCGTGCTCGGCCTCGGCGAACACGTGCCCTATCTGATCTCGATGTCGCTGTTCGTCTCCGGCGTCGCCACCTTCATCCAGACCCGGCGGATCGGGCCGGTGGGTTCGGGCCTGCTCAGCCTGCAGGGTACCAGCTTCGCCTTTCTCGGCACCATCCTCGCCACCGGCCTCGCGGTGAAGGGAGCGGGCGGCACGCCGGAGGAGATGCTCGCCATGATCTTCGGCATCTGCCTCGCCGGATGCCTCGTGGAAGTCGTTCTCAGCCAGTTCATCGACAAACTGCGCAAGGTCATCACGCCGGTCGTCACCGGCATCGTCATCACCGTGATCGGCCTGTCGCTCGTGAAAGTCGGCTTCACCGACCTCGCCGGCGGCGCCGCGGCCAAGCCGCCGGCCTTCGGCGACCTCGTCAACCTGCTGCTCGGCGCGCTGGTGATCGCGGTGATCCTCGCCTGCAGCTTCGCGCGCTCGCCGACGGTGCGGATCGGCGCCGTGCTGATCGGCCTCGTCGCCGGCGTCGTGGTGGCGGCGGTGATGGGGCGGGTCGACGTCTCGGCATTCGGCGGCGCGCCGCTCTTCGCCGTGCCGATGCCGTTTCGCTACGGCCTCGACTTCGATTTCGGCCTGTTCCTGCCGATGGCCTTCCTCTACCTCATCACCGCCATCGAGACGACCGGCGACCTCACCGCCAACTCGGTGATCTCCAACCAGCCGGTCTCCGGCGACACCTACATCGCCCGCATCAAGGGCGGCGTGCTCGGCGACGGCATCAACTCCGGCCTCGCCGCGATCTTCAACACCTTCCCCAACACCACCTTCAGCCAGAACAACGGCGTGATCCAGATGACCGGCGTCGCCAGCCGCCACGTCGGCCTGTTCGTCGCCGGCCTGCTGGTGCTGCTCGGCCTCTTCCCGATCGTCGGATCGCTGTTCCTGCTGATCCCCAAGCCCGTTCTCGGCGGGGCTACCCTGGTGCTGTTCGGCTCGATCGCCGTCGCCGGCATCCGCATCCTGTCGTCGGTGCCGATCACGCGGAAATCGATCTACGTCATGGCGGTGTCCTTCGGGCTCGGCCTCGGCGTTTCGCTGGTGCCGGATGCACTCGGCCAGCTCCCCGCTCTGGCGAAGAGCGTGCTCAACGCCCCGATCACCATCTCCGGCCTCGCCGCGATCCTGCTGACCGCGATTCTGCCGGACGGCGATCCCGCGCCGGTAATCGTCGCGGAGGCTGCGGAAAGCTGAGCCGCCGCAAGCCCTTCCCCGGCTGCGAGAGGACCGGGGAAGGGCTGGATTCCAGGGGTTCGGGATACCCGCCGCCGACCTCGTCACGCCTCTTCCGATTTCCCGAAATCGACGCTTGACACCTTCGCGGCACTGTCATACTCAAGCGCCACACCGGGCGGCGGCAAGCTGCAAGGTGGCGAGCGGGGGTGTAGCTCAGTCGGTTAGAGTGCCGGCCTGTCACGCCGGAGGTCGCGGGTTCGAGCCCCGTCACTCCCGCCATTTTCTTCTCGTCGATCGATCATCCCTGCATCGCGTCCGGCTCTCATGCCGCTGCCGTTGCTTGCGGTTTCGTTCCGCGATGGTCAGATGACACCGCCGGCCTTCGCACCGCAGCGCGATCGAGGTCTGCAAACGCCTCGACAAACGACGGGTCCGGGCGGATACTCCGCCGGTTTCAGGGCGGTCCGCGTCGTCGTAATTTCACAGCATCGTTATTTCAATCGATTTCAGCGAAGACAGTCGGCCCGTTCATTTCAAGGGAGAGTGTCATGGCTTTCAGAATCGTCTCGGCCGATACCGCGACCCCGGTCTCGCCCGACAGCGGCGACATCATCATCGTGAAGACCGGCGCCGTGGTGAGTTCCGCCGGTGACGGTATCGCCGGCTTCAGTGCAACCAACCTGACGGCCTACATCGACGGTATCGTCGCGGGACAGGACAACGGCGGCGAGTTCGGCGGCGGCGCCAACGTCTCCATTGGTCAGAACGGGGCCCTGCTCGGCCTGTCCTGCGGCCTCTGGCTCAACGGGACGGGGTCCGTCGTCCAGAACAGCGGGACGATCCAGAGCCTTGGAACAGGTCCGAGTTTCATCGATGCGGCGATCGCACTCAACGTTGCGACCAATGTGGCGATCACCAACAGCGGCGATGTCATCGGCTCCGGTATCGCCGTCGATCTGACGAGTTCCACCGGGACGACCGTCGTCAACCTCGGGACCGTGTCCGCCGGCGCGGCCGCGTTCACCGGGTTCGCCGGCCTGTCGATCGACAACCTCGGGACGATCCTGTCGTCGATGCAAGCGGCTTTCGATTTCACCTGGTCGACCACCGGCGTTCTCAACATCCGCAACTCCGGCCTGATCTCGTCACCGGTCACCGCCATTCGGGGCAGCGACACGCTCGGCGACGTCGTCGTGAACTCGGGCCGTATCGTCGGCGATGTCGATCTCGGAGCCGGCGCAGCGGTCGACAAGGTCATCAACTCGGGGGTGATCGACGGCAACGTCTATCTCGGGGGGGCGGCGGACATCTATCGTGGCAGCAGCGAGGGAACGGTCACCGGAACGGTCTTCGGCGGCGGCGGCGGTGACAACCTGATGGGCGGCTACGGCGACGACACCCTCGACGGCGAAGCGAGCAACGACGTCCTCAACGGCCGTCGTGGCGACGACGTGCTTTTCGGCGGGGCCGGCGACGATACCCTGAACGGCGGCGCCGACGACGACGTGCTGACCGGAGGTTCCGGCAATGACCGTTTCGTGTTCCGCGGCAACTTCGGCTACGACATCATCACAGATTTCGATGCCGCCAACACCGAGAAGATCGATCTGAGAGGCGTGTCGACCATCACCGATTTCGCCGATCTTCAGGCGAACCACCTGCGGATCTCCGGACCCAACGTTCTCATCGACGCCGGTGACGGTAACGTCATCGTCCTGCAGAACTTCGACGTCGCAGGACTTCAGGCGGCCGATTTCGTGTTCTGATCGATCGGTCCGGCAGGCACGAGCGGGCGAATCCGGCCGGATGATTCTCCGGCCGGATCTCGACGGGGTGTGCCGGCAGTCCTGGGGCGACCGGCGCCCGCAACCGGTCTGCATCAGGAACCGGGGGCGAGCATCGCCCCCGCTCCCTCCGGATGGCTCCGTCGGGACGCCCCCCTCGACCCGACCCGAACGGAACCGTCGTTCTGCCCGGTGCCGGGCGGCACGAAAGTCACCCCTTCCCAAATTTCCGGAAGATCATGAATGTCGAATCTGGCGACAGGTATGACTATTTCTTGATCTCATAGCCCATTCTCGGTGCTTCACACCGATATTTCGTGGGAATTATCGTCGAGACAGGCCCTCATTTTACTTTTGCGCCATCACGCCGAATGGACTATTCTGCATGGGAGAAATTCCTCATCAATCATTCCGTTCGCCAGAGGTACCATGATCGCGATCAGGGTCGGCTACAAACTCACTTTCGACTGCCCCCAGCCCACCCCGATGCTGCTGGTGCTCAACGTTCACTACAGCCGGGCCTCCGACATCATCGTCCCCGACTTGATGAAGACCAACCCTCCGGTGCCGGTCGCCGCCTATCGCGACGGCTTCGGCAACTGGTGCACCCGGATCACGGCTCCGGCCGGGCGGATCGAGATCACCGGGACGGGCGTCGTCAGGGACAGCGGCCTGCCGGAGCAAGCCGTCCCCGAGGCGCGGCAGCACCCGATCGAGGAACTGCCCGAGGACGCGCTGGTCTTCCTGCTGTCGAGCCGGTTCTGCGAGTCGGACCTGCTGACCCAGACCGCCTGGAATCACTTCGGCGGAACGGCGCCGGGCTGGACCCGCGTGGCGGCGGTGTGCGACTACGTCCACAACCACATCCGCTTCGGATACGAACACGCCCGCCCGACCAAGACCGCCTTCGAAGCCTGGCGGGAAGGCGCCGGCGTCTGCCGCGACTACGCCCATCTGGCGATCGCCTTCTGCCGGGCGCTGAACATTCCCGCGCGCTATTGCACGGGCTACCTCGGCGACATCGGCATGCCGCCACCCTATGGCCCGATGGATTTCGCCGGCTGGCTCGAGGTCTATCTCGGCGGGCGCTGGCACACCTTCGACCCGCGCAACAACACGCCCCGGATCGGCCGCGTCCTGATGGCGCGCGGCCGCGACGCCGCCGACGTGGCGATCGCCACGACCTTCGGCGTCAACACGCTGGCGGGGTTCGAGGTGTGGTCGGACGAGGTGGAGTTTCCCTAGTCGCAGGGCCGCAGCGAATGGGGCCGTCGCCCCGGAGGGTGCCCGAACTCGATGAACCGTGGCGACGGCGGCGAGCGATCAACTCGTCACCCGCTGCCGGATTCGCGGGCGGAGCGCGACGGGTCGCGGCCTTCGTTGCCCACCGTGCCGTCCGCTTGCGTCAGAGTCGGCCCCTCTCCGCCCTCACCCGAGCGGCGGCGAGCGTCGCGCAGGACGGCAGCGGATCGCCCCCGGAACCGGCGAAGCGGACACTCTTCCACAAGCCTCGCCGACGTCATTCCCGCTCAAGCGGGACTCCGGCCATCCGCGGGGTCGTTTTCGCGAATGGCGTCGACCGTCGCTCCCGCCACTCTGACAAGATCGCCGGCCTTTCCCTCGCCTCCCGCTCGATTCCCGCTTGCGCGGAAATGACGGTCGAAAGGGCTATGGGAACGACGACGGAAAGGGTGGGGAGAGGTCGGTTCGAACGTTCGCCGCCGTCAGACCTGCTCCAGCTCTACCAGCGTGCCGCAGAAGTCCTTGGGGTGGAGGAACAGCACCGGCTTGCCGTGAGCGCCGATGCGCGGCTCGCCGGAGCCGAGTACGCGGGCGCCGTCGGCCTTCAGGCGGTCGCGGGCGGCGAGGATGTCGTCGACCTCGTAGCAGACGTGGTGGATGCCGCCGGCGGCGTTGCGCTCGAGGAAGGCGGCGATCGGCGAGCCCTCGCCGAGCGGCTCGAGCAGTTCGACCTTGGTGTTGGGCAGTTCGATGAAGACGACGGTGACGCCGTGCTCGGGCTGGGCCAGTGGCTCGGTCACCCTCGCGCCGAGGGTGTCACGATAGAGCGCCGTCGCGGCGGCGAGGTCCGGCACGGCGATGGCGACGTGGTTGAGGCGTCCGATCATGTGAGCAATCCCGACATCCGGCCGCGGCGGCGGCCCCGTTGCCCGGTCATATCCGGGCGACGACGACCTCGCAAAGCGGCTTCTTGCCCCACCGTTCGTTGACCGCGGCGCGAGCCGCCCGGCGCACGGCCTCGGCGACGAGTTCCTCGTCGCGCCGGCGCTGGCGCGGGATCGAGACGACGGCGCCGTCCACCGCCTTTTCCACCACCGCGAGGAAATCGGTGCCGTCGCGGTCGGTGTCCGGCAGGCCGAACAGGGTGACGATCGGGTCGCCGGCGACCTCGTTGCGCTCGTCGAGCAGCACCACGACCGACATCGCGCCGGCGAAGCCGAGGCGGCGGCGCTCGGAGACGCCCGACGTCTCCGGCGTCATCAGCAGCGTGCCGTCCTTGACGAGGATGCCCGAGGGCACGGTCTCGATGATCTCCGGCTTGCCGGGCGCGAGGCGGGCGACCTTGCCGTTCATGGCGACGACCACGGTCTTGACGCCGCATTTGCGGGCGATGTCGGCATGGGCGGCGAGGTGCACCGCCTCGCCATGGACGGGGAGCGCGGCGGCCGGGCGGATCATGCCGTAGAGCCGGCGGATCTCGTCGGCGCGCGGGTGTCCCGAGGTGTGGATGAGGGCGTCGGCGTCGGTGACGAGGCGTACGCCGCGGGTCACCAGCGCGTTCTTGATCGCGCCCACGGCCTTCTCGTTGCCGGGAATGGTGCGCGAGGAGAAGATCACCGTGTCGCCGGCGGCGAGGGTGACGTTGCGCTGCTCGCCGAAGGCGATCTTGGCCAGCGCAGCGCGTGGCTCGCCCTGGCTGCCGGTGACGAGGGCGACGACCTTCTCCGGCGGCAGGTAGCCGTAGGACTCCTCGTCGCGGAACGGCGGCAGGTCGTCGAGGAAGCCGAGCTCGCCGGCGACGTCGATGACCCTGCGGATGGCGCGGCCGACCACGACCACCTCGCGGCCGGTGGCGGCGGCGGCTTCCGCGACCGAGCGGATGCGGGCGACGTTGGAGGCGAAGATCGTGACGGCGACGCGGCCCGGCGCCGCGGCGATGACCTCACGCAGGCCCGCGGCGACCTCGCCCTCGGACGGGCTGGTGCCTTCGCGCGGGGCGTTGGTCGAATCGCAGACCATGGCGATGACGCCCTCCTCGCCGACGGCGGCGAGGCGGTCGAGGTCGATCGGCAGGCCGATCACCGGGTCCATGTCGATCTTCCAGTCACCGGTGTGCAGCACCGTGCCGAAGGGGGTCCGCAGCACGAGGGCGTTGGGCTCGGGCAGCGAATGGGAGACGGGCACCATCTCGACGTCGAAGGGCCCGATCATCCGCCGCTCGCCCTGGCGGAAAATCTCGGCGTCGATCTTCGGGGCGTTGCGCTCCATCGCCCGTTTGGCGGTGAGGAGGCCGGCGGCGAAGGGCGTCATGTAGACCGGCACGCCGAGGCGCGGCCAGAGATCGTAGAGCGCGCCGTAATGGTCTTCGTGGGCGTGGGTGATGACGATGCCGACGAGATCGTCGCGGCGCTGCTCGATGAAGCGGATGTCGGGGGTGACGAGGTCGATGCCGGGGAGGTCGGGGCCGCCGAAGCTGACACCGCAGTCGACCATCAACCATTTGCGCGCATGGGCCGGACCGAGACCGTAGAGCCCGAGGTTCATGCCGATTTCGCCGACACCGCCGAGGGCTACGAAAACGAGGTCGTCGGTCGATCCTGTCATGCAAGTCTCACTTCTTGAAAGAAATCCGGAAGGCGGGAGGCCGCGTTGCGCCCTCCCCTAGCACATCTCGTGCGGAATATTCCCGATTCGTCGAAAATTTCCGAGAAATCCGCCGCGTGTCGGCGGCGAGCGGCCTTCGCCCTCACCCCCCGGCGGCGGGGCCGAAGAACACGTCGCCGGCCGACACCGTGACGAGCCCCCCCGAAGCGAGGCGCAGCAGCAGGCGGCCCTCGTCGTCGAGCGCCTCGAACCGTCCGGCGACGTCCCCGCGCGGCAGGCGGACGCGGATCGGCTCGCCGAGGCCGCGGGCGCGGGCGAGCCAGGCCTGGCGCACCGGCGCGAAACCCTCGGTGCGCCAGCGATCGAGCCAGCCGTCGAGACGGTGGGCGAGCCGGACGAGCATCTCGTCCGGCGCGACCGGAAAGCCGATGGCGGCGAGGTCCGTCGCCGGATAGGGCGTGTCGGCCGGATGGTGGGCGAGGTTGACGCCGATGCCGACGACGACGGCCCGGCCGCCGGCGACGTCGATGCCCTCGATCAGGATGCCGGAGAGCTTGGCGCCGTCGTGGAGGAGGTCGTTCGGCCACTTGATTGCGAGCGCGGCCCGCTGTGCGGGGCCGATGAGGCCGGCCACCGCCTCGTGGACGGCGACGGCGACGACGAGCGGCAACTCGGCGAGGCGGGGCCGAGGCGCCGGGTCGATCAGCAGCAGGCTGGCGTGGAGGTTGCCGGGTTCGGAGGTCCAGACCCGGCCCTGGCGGCCGCGGCCACCGGTCTGGCGGTCGGCGCGGAGCCAGAGACCGCCGGCCTCGCCCTCGCGCGCCATGTCGAGCGCGAGGGCGTTGGTCGAGCGGATGGTGTCGAAGGTGAGGAGCCTGAAGCCGTCCGGCAGCGCCGGCTCCGCTCGCACCATCTCAGAACAGCGTCTTGGCGGCGGCGGCGGCGGCCGAGGTGACCGGGCCTGCGACGAAGACGTAGAGCACGACGAAGGCCGCCGAGGCGCCGAGCATCAGGCGCAACTCGCCGGGCATCGGCGAGAAGGTGGTGTTCGGCTCGTCGAAATAGATCAGCTTGACGATGCGCAGGTAGTAGTAGGCGCCGACGACGCTGGCGACGACGCCGATGACGGCGAGCCAGTAGAGCCCGGCCTCGACGGCGGCGGCGAAGACGAAATACTTGGCGAAGAAGCCGCCGAGCGGCGGAATGCCGGCGAGCGAGAACATCAGCAGCGCCAGCAGCGTGCCCATGACCGGGCTGGTCCGCGACAGGCCGGCGAGGCTGGAGATGTCCTCGACCATGCCGTCCTCACGGCGCATGGCGAGAATGCAGGCGAAGGTGCCGGCGGTCATCGCCAGATAGACCGCGAGGTAGATCAGCACGCCCTGGACGCCGGCCTCGGTGCCGGCGGCGAGTCCGACGAGGGCGAAGCCCATGTGGCCGATCGAGGAATAGGCCATCAGACGCTTGATGTTGGTCTGGCCGATGGCGGCGAAGGCGCCGAGCACCATCGAGGCGAGGGCGATGAAGGCGATGATCTGCTGCCAGTCGGCGGTGGCGGGGGCGAAGGCGTCGACGACGACGCGCATCAGGATGCCCATCGCGGCGATCTTCGGCGCCGCGGCGAAGAAGGCGGTCACCGGGGTCGGCGCGCCCTCGTAGACGTCCGGCGTCCACATGTGGAAGGGCACCGCCGAGATCTTGAAGGCGAACCCGGTGAGCAGGAAGACGAGGCCGAAGACGAAGCCGGTCGAGGCGCCCTCGCGCGCGAGCACCGCGGAAATCTCCGGGAAGCCGGTGTGACCGGTGAAGCCGTAGATCAGCGAGGCGCCGTAGAGCAGCATGCCGGACGAGAGCGCGCCGAGAACGAAATACTTGAGGCCGGCCTCGGTGGAGCGCAGCTGGTCGCGATTGATCGAGGCGACGACATAGAGCGCCAGCGACTGCAGCTCGAGGCCGAGGTAGACGGCGATCAGATCGTTGGCCGAGATCATCATCATCATGCCGAGCGTGGCGATGACGAGCAGCACCGGATACTCGAAGCGGTCGAACTTCTCGGCCCGTCCGAAGGCGACCGACATGGCGATGCCGACCAGCGAGCCGATCAGCGCCAGGATCTTCAGGAAGCGGGCGAAGCCGTCCATGATGAAGGCGCCCTCGAAGGTGACGCCGTATTCGGGGGCGAAGATCAGGATGCCGAGGGCGCAGATCAGCAGCGCCGCCGAAACGCCGGTGACGGCGGTGGCGGCGTTGTCGCCGCCGAAGGCGCCCATCATCAGGACCACGAGCGCACCGACGGCGAGCAGCAGCTCGGGCATCACCGGCAACAGGTCGGGGAAAGCAGTCATCGTGGCTTCCTCATGGGCCTCGCCGCGTCGTGCGGCCGGCGGCCCGGCTGTGTCTCATGATCGGGCGGGAGGCCCCACGCATCCCGTCCCTTCGTCGTCTCCGGCGGGCGGCGCACCCGTCCGCCCCGCCCTCGCGCCCTCCATTGCCGGAAGGGTTGCGGAGGGCCTGCGGATCAGGGCGCCAGCAGCGCCGTGCTGTTGCCGGCCATGTCGATGGCGGCCTGGTAGTTGCGCACCAGCAGGTCGATCGAGGCGGCCGAGGCGTCGAGGATCGGCGCCGGATAGACGCCGTAGAAGATCGTCAGCACGACCAGCGGCGCGAGGATCACCTTCTCGCGCAGGGAAAGGTCCATCATCGACTTGAGGCTGTCCTTCTCGAGCGCGCCGAAGATCACCCGGCGGTAGAGCCAGAGCGCGTAGCCGGCCGAGAGGATGACGCCGCTCGCGGCGATGAAGGCGACCCAGGTGTTGGCCTGGAAGGCGCCCATCATCGTCAGGAACTCGCCGACGAAGCCCGAGGTGCCCGGCAGGCCGACGTTGGCCATGGTGAAGATCAGGAAGGCGACGGCGTAGGCCGGCATCCGGTTGACGAGGCCGCCGTAGGCCGCGATCTCGCGGGTGTGCATGCGGTCGTAGACGACGCCGACGCAGAGGAACAGAGCGCCCGAGACGATGCCGTGGGAGATCATCTGGAACACCGCGCCCTGGATGCCCTGCACGTTCATCGAGAAGATGCCCATGGTCACGAAGCCCATGTGGGCGACCGACGAGTAGGCGATCAGCTTCTTGATGTCCTCCTGCATCAGCGCCACCAGCGAGGTGTAGACGATGGCGATCACCGAGAGGGCGAAGACCAGCGGCGCGAAGTCGGCCGAGGCCAGCGGGAACATCGGCAGCGAGAAGCGCAGGAAGCCGTAGCCGCCCATCTTCAGCAGGATGCCGGCGAGGATCACCGAACCGGCGGTCGGCGCCTCGACGTGGGCGTCGGGAAGCCAGGTGTGGACCGGCCACATCGGCATCTTCACCGCGAAGGAGGCGAAGAAGGCGACCCAGAGCCATGGCTGCATCGACGCCGGGAAGGCGTGCTGGAGCAGCATGGCGATGTCGGTGGTGCCGGCCTGCCAGTACATCGCCATGATGGCGATCATCATCAGCACCGAACCGAGCAGGGTGTAGAGGAAGAACTTGTAGGAGGCGTAGACCCGGCGCTTGCCGCCCCAGACGCCGATGATGATGAACATCGGGATCAGGCCGGCCTCGAAGAAGACGTAGAACAGCACCGTGTCGAGGGCGCAGAAGACGCCGATCATCAGCGTTTCCAGCACCAGGAAGGCGATCATGTACTCCTTCACCCGGTGCTCGACCGAATACCAGCTCGCCAGGATGCAGAAGGGCATCAGGAAGGTGGTGAGGATGACGAAGGGCATGGAGATGCCGTCGACGCCCATGCGGTAGGCGACGAAGCTGCCCATCCACTCCGCTTCCTCGACCATCTGGAAGCCGGGGTTCGAGGGATCGAACTTCACCCAGACGAAGAGCGAAACGAAGAAGGTGAACAGCGTGGTGACGAGGGCCACCATCTTGATGTTGCGCAGCGCCACCTCGTCGCGGGCGTTGTTCCACAGGATCAGGAACACGCCGACGAGCGGGAGGAAGGTGACGATGGAGAGGAGCGGCATGTCACTCATGGGAAGGAAATCCTCTCCTCAGCCGTAGAACATGGCCCAGGTGATCAGCAGAGCGACGCCGACCAGCATGGCAAAGGCATAGTGATAGAGATAGCCGGTCTGCAGACGCACGACCCGGGCGGTGACGTCCTGGACCCGGGCGGCGACGCCGTCGGGGCCGAGACCGTCGATCACCTTGCCGTCGCCGACCTTCCACAGCTGGTAGCCGATCCACTTGGCGCTGCGCACGAAGAGGATGTCGTAGAGCTCGTCGAAGTACCACTTGTTGAGCAGGAACTGGTAGAGCGCGTCGTGACGCTTGGCCAGCCGCTTGGGCGCCTCGGGATCGACGATGTAGAACTGCACGGCGACGAGGAAGCCGATCACCATGGCGACGAAGGGCGAGGCCTTCACCCAGAACGGCACGTGGTGCATGGCCTCGAGCACCGAGTGCTCGCCGTGCGGCAGCGCCACCGCGCTCTTCCAGAACTCCTCGACGCCCTCGCCGACGAAGCCACCGTGGAAGACGATGCCCGCGAGCAGCGCGCCGGCCGCCAGCACGTAGAGCGGCACCAGCATGACCTGGGGGCTCTCGTGGACGTGGCTCATGACGTCGGCGGATGCGCGGGGCTTGCCGAAGAAGGTCATGAAGGCGAGGCGCCAGGAGTAGAAGGAGGTCAGCGTCGCCGCGAAGACCAGCAGCGCGAAGGCGTAGCCGGCGAAGGCGTTCTCGCCGACGAAGGCGACCTCGATGATGGCGTCCTTCGAATAGTAGCCGGCCGTGAGCGGGAAGCCGGTCAGCGCCAGGGTGCCGATGGTCATCATCCAGAAGGTGACCGGGATGTGCTTGCGCAGGCCGCCCATCTTGCGCATGTCCTGCTCGCCCGAGACGGCGTGGATCACCGAGCCGGCGCCGAGGAACAGCAGCGCCTTGAAGAAGGCGTGGGTGAAGAGGTGGAAGATCGCCACCGGATAGGCGCCGATGCCGAGCGCGACGAACATGTAGCCGAGCTGCGAGCAGGTCGAATAGGCGATGACGCGCTTGATGTCGTTCTGGACGAGGCCGACGGTGGCGGCGAAGAAGGCCGTCGTGGCGCCGACGAAGGTCACGACCGTCAGCGCGGTGTGCGACATCTCGAAGACCGGCGACATCCGCGCGACCATGAAGACGCCGGCCGTCACCATGGTGGCGGCGTGGATCAGCGCCGACACCGGGGTCGGGCCTTCCATCGCGTCCGGCAGCCAAGTGTGGAGCAGGAACTGCGCCGACTTGCCCATGGCGCCCATGAACAGCAGCAGGCAGACGATGGTGGCCGCGTCCCACGACGAGCCGAGGAAGGTGAGCTGTGTGCCCTCGAGCGTCGCGGCGTTGGCGAAGATCGCCTCGAAGGAGATCGTGTTGAACAGCACGAAGACGCCGAACATGCCGAGCAGGAAGCCGAAGTCGCCGACGCGGTTGACGACGAAGGCCTTCATCGCCGCGGCGTTGGCCGAGGGCTTCTGGTACCAGAAGCCGATCAGCAGATAGGAGGCGAGACCGACGCCCTCCCAGCCGAAGAACATCTGCAGGAGGTTGTCGGACGTCACCAGCATCAACATGGCGAAGGTGAAGAGCGACAGGTAGGCGAAGAAGCGCGGGCGAGCCGGGTCGTGGCTCATGTAGCCCATCGAGTAGAGGTGGACGAGGAAGGACACCGAGTTCACCACCACCAGCATCACCACCGTCAGGGTGTCGATGTGGAAGGCCCAGCTGGTCGTGAAGGCGCCGGAGTTGATCCAGGTCAGCACCGGCACGCGGAAGGCCTCGCCCTCGCCGAAGGCGACCTGGAAGAAGGCGACCCAGGACAGCAGGGCCGAGACGCCGAGCAGGGTGGTCGTCACCAGTTCCGCCGCGCGCGAGCCCGGCGCCGCCTCGACATGATGGTCGTCGTGGTCGTGGCCGTGGTCGTCGTGAGTGCCGTGGCCGTCGTGGGCCGCCGCGTGAGCGGCGTGCGCATGGCCGTGCCCGTGTCCGTGATCGTGGCCGCCGGCGCCGTCGACGGCGGAGCCGGCCTTGTCCATGGCGCCTTTCAGCGAGATGGCGCCGGCGATCAGGAAGCCGACCAGCGGCAGGAAGACGATGAGGGAATACATCATCAGCCCTTCATCATGTTGATGTCTTCCACGGCGATGGAGCCGCGGTTGCGGAAGAAGACGACGAGGATGGCGAGGCCGATCGCGGCCTCCGCGGCGGCGACGGTCAGCACGAACAGCGCGAAGACCTGGCCGACGAGATCGCCGAGGAAGGCCGAGAAGGCCACGAAGTTGAGGTTCACCGCGAGCAGGATCAGCTCGATCGACATCAGGATGACGATGACGTTCTTGCGGTTGAGGAAGATGCCGAGAATGCCGAGCGTGAACAGGATGGCCGAGACCGACAGATAGTGAGACAGCCCGATTTCCATGGCGTCTTGCCTCTTCTCTCTTTGCGAGCGTGGGAGGGGCGATGCGAGCCGGACCGGCTCAGAGCCCCTTCCCCGATTCGACTTTGCGCACTTCGATGGAGGACGCGGGGTTGCGGGCGACCTGGACCGAGATGTCCTGGCGCTTGACGTTGGGCTTGTGGCGCAGCGTCAGCACGATCGCACCGACCATCGCGACGAGGAGCACCATGCTCGCCGCCTCGAAGAAATAGACGTAGCGGGTGTAGAGCACCGCGCCGAGCGCGGCGATGTTGGAGACTTCCGACTGCGGCGGGATCGGTACCGCGCCCTGGCCGGCGATTTCCGGCGAGATCACCCAGGCGCCGACGACGAAGATCAGCTCGATCAGGAAGACGACGCCGATCAGCAGACCGACCGGCAGATACTGCAGGAAACCCTGGCGCAGCTCGGCGAAATCGACGTCGAGCATCATCACGACGAAGAGGAACAGCACCGCCACCGCGCCGACGTAGACGACGATCAGCAGCATCGCCAGGAACTCGGCGCCGAGCAGCAGGAACAGGCCCGCCGCGTTGAAGAAGGCGAGGATCAGGAACAGCACCGAATGCACCGGGTTCCGCGACGAGATGACCATCACCGCCGATGCGATCGTCACCACCGCGAAGATGTAGAAGAAGAGGGAAAGGATCATTCCACGTCGAGCCCCGATGGTGTCCTGGTCTTGACGCGGTGTCCGGCCGGGTGCCGGGCGCCGCCTCGCGGTGTGCCGTCTTCTAGTCGGTCCGTCCCGGACCGTCCATCGCCGCGATCAGCGATAGGGCGCGTCGATCGCCATGTTGCGCGCGATCTCGCGCTCCCAGCGGTCGCCGTTCGCAAGGAGTTTTTCCTTGTCGTAATAGAGCTCCTCGCGGGTCTCGGTCGCGAACTCGAAGTTCGGACCCTCGACGATGGCGTCCACCGGGCAGGCTTCCTGACAGAAGCCGCAGTAGATGCACTTCACCATGTCGATGTCGTAGCGCGTGGTGCGGCGGGTGCCGTCGTTGCGGCGCGGGCCGGCCTCGATGGTGATGGCCTGGGCCGGGCAGATCGCCTCGCAGAGCTTGCAGGCGATGCAGCGTTCCTCGCCGTTCGGATAGCGGCGCAGGGCGTGCTCGCCGCGGAAGCGCGGGCTGACCGGCCCCTTCTCGAAGGGGTAGTTGATCGTCGGCTTCGGCTTGAAGAAGTAGCGCATGGCGAGGAAGAACGCCGATACGAACTCCTTGAGGAACAGCGACCTCGCGGCCTGATCGAGTCTCATTTCCTGACCTCTCGCAAAATCCCCCGCCCCGCTCAGAGCCCGTAGCCCGCGACCTGCGAGCCGAGCAGCGCCCCGACGGCGGCGAAGGCGAGCGCGTTGACCACGAAGAGCAGCTTGAACAGCAGGTCGTGCCGGCGGTTCGACGCTCCGGCACCGCCCGGTTCCGGACGGCCCTTCGCCAGTGCCCTTCGCAGCAGCGCCGCGATGATTCCATAGTCCAGCACGCCGACCCCGAGACCGACGGCGGCGCCGATGATCACGGGGAGGGAGAGTTCCATCGCGCCCTCACCCGGCCCAGCCGGTGACCTGCAGCACGCCGGCGACGATGACGACCATCGCCAGCGAAATCGGCAGGAACACCTTCCAGCCGAGACGCATCAGCTGGTCGTAGCGGTAGCGGGGCACCATCGCCTTCACCATGGCGAACATGAAGAAGCCGAGCAGCACCTTGAGGGAGAACCAGACGATGCCCGGAACCCAGGTGAAGGGCGGCAGGTCGATCGGCGCGGCCCCGCCGCCCATGAACAGGATCGCCATCATCGCGCACATCAGGACGATGGCGACGTATTCGCCGAGCATGAACATCATGTACGGCGTGGAGCCGTATTCGACCATGAAGCCGGCGACCAGCTCCGATTCCGCCTCGACGAGGTCGAAGGGCGGGCGGTTGGTCTCGGCCAGCGCCGAGATGAAGAAGATCACGAACATCGGAAACAGCGGCAGCCAGTACCAGTTGAGGAAGGCGAGCCACGGCAGGCCGATCGCCGAGGCGAGGCCGCTGCGCTGGGATTCGACGATGTCGGTGAGGTTGAGCGAGCCGGCGCAGAGCAGCACGGTGATGATGACGAAGCCGATCGAGACCTCGTAGGACACCATCTGCGCCGCCGAGCGCAGCGCCGACAGGAAGGGATACTTCGAGTTCGACGCCCAGCCGCCCATGATGATGCCGTAGACCGACAGCGACGAGATCGCGAAGATGAACAGGATGCCGACGTTGATGTCGGCGATCACCCAGCCCGCGTCCACCGGGATCACCGCCCAGGCCAGCAGCGACAGCACCACGGTGACGAGCGGGGCGAGCAGGAAGATGCCCTTGGACGAGCCGTCCGGGATCACCGGCTCCTTCAGCACGAACTTCAGCAGGTCGGCGAAGGACTGGAACAGGCCCCAGGGTCCGACCACGTTCGGCCCGCGGCGGATCTGCACCGCCGCCCAGATCTTGCGGTCGGCGTAGAGGATGTAGGCGACCGCCACCAGCAGGACGACCATCAGCAGGACGCTCTGCGCGACCATGACGATCAGCGGCCAGACGTAGGTAGACCAGAACCCGTCCATCGGTTGCCCCTTATTCCGCAGCCGCCTTGACCTGACCCCGGGCGAGCGCCGAGCACTCCGCCATGATCGCCGACGCGCGGGCGATGGGGTTGGTCAGGTAGAAATCCTTCACGGGGCTGACGAAGGCCGCCCCGTCCATGGTGCCGCCGACCGCGGCGAGCGCCGAAAGATCCGCCGCAGCCGGAACGATCTCGCCCTCGCGCGCCATGTGCGGCAGCTCGGCGTAGAGCCGCGCCCGGAGCTGGGCGAGCGAATCGAAGGGCAGCGTCGTGCCGAGCACGCCCGACAGCGCGCGCAGGATAGCCCAGTCCTCGCGGGCTTCGCCCGGCGGGAAGCCGGCGCGCAGGCCGACCTGGACCCGGCCCTCGGTGTTGACCCAGGTGCCCGACTTCTCGGCGTAGACCGCGCCCGGCAGGATGACGTCGGCGCGGTGGGCGCCGGCGTCGCCGTGGCTGCCGATGTAGACGACGAAGGCCTCGCCGAGGGCGCGGGTGTCGATCTCGTCGGCGCCGAGCAGGAACAGGACGTCGAGCGTACCGGAACCGGCGGCGGCGACCATGCCGGCGGTGTCGAGACCACCCTCCCCCGGCACGAAGCCGAGATCGAGGCCGCCGACGCGGGCCGCCGCGGTGTGCAGCACCGAGAAGCCGTTCCAGCCGTCGGCCACAGCGCCGACGTCGCCGGCGAGCTTCGCCGCGGCGGAGAGCACGGCGAGGCCGTCCGGCCGGGCGAGCGCGCCCTGGCCGACGATGATCAGCGGACGGGCGGCGTTCTTCAGTACGTCGAGGAAAGCGCCGCCGGCGGCGAGGTCGGCGAGGCTGTCGGGGCCGGCGCCGAGGTGGGTGTAGGGATAGGTGAGGTCGAGCGCCGCGCCGATGACGCCGATCGGAAGGTCGGAGGCGCGCCAGGCCTTGCGGATACGGGCATTGAGCACCGCCGCCTCGTGGCGCGGGTCGGAGCCGACGATCAGGATGGCGTCGGCCTGCTCGATGCCGGGGATCGTGGCGTTGAACAGATAGGAGGCCCGGCCGTAGGACGGATGCAGCGCGGTGCCGTCCTGGCGGCAGTCGGTGTTGGGGCTGCCGAGGCCGGCCATCACGGCCTTCAGCGCGTAGATCTCCTCGACGCTGGCGAGATCGCCCGCGAGGGCGCCGATGCGGGCACCGGTGCTGGCGGCGACCTTGGCCTTGACGAGGTTGAAGGCGTCGGCCCAGGACGCCGGCTTGAGGCGGCCGTCGACGCGCACGTAGGGCCGGTCGAGGCGCTGGGTGCGGATGCCGTCCCAGATGAAGCGGGTCTTGTCGGAGATCCACTCCTCGTTCACCGCCTCGTTGAGGCGCGGCATGACGCGCATCACCTCGCGGCCGCGGGTGTCGATGCGGATCGCCGAGCCGACCGCGTCCATGACGTCGACGGATTCGGTCTTGCCGAGTTCCCAGGGCCGGGCCTGGAAGGCGTAGGGCTTGGAGGTCAGGGCACCGACCGGGCAGAGGTCGATGACGTTGCCCTGCAGCTCCGAGGTCATCGCCTGTTCGAGATAGGTGGTGATCTCCGCATCCTCGCCGCGGCCGATCAGGCCGAGGTCGCGGACGCCGGCGACTTCGGTCGTGAAGCGGACGCAGCGCGTGCAGTGGATGCAGCGCGTCATGATCGTCTTGACGAGCGGGCCGATGTACTTGTCTTCGACCGCGCGCTTGTTCTCGTGATAGCGGGAGCCGGAGACGCCGTAGGCCATCGCCTGGTCCTGCAGGTCGCACTCGCCGCCCTGGTCACAGATCGGGCAGTCGAGCGGATGGTTGATCAGCAGGAACTCCATCACGCCTTCGCGGGCCTTCTTGACCATCGGCGTGTTGGTGAAGACCTCCGGCGGCTCGCCGTTCGGGCCGGGCCGCAGGTCCTTGACCGCCATCGCGCAGGAGGCCGCGGGCTTGGGCGGGCCGCCCTTGACCTCGACGAGGCACATGCGGCAGTTGCCGGCGACGGAAAGCCGCTCGTGGAAACAGAAGCGCGGCACCTCGGCGCCGGCGGCCTCGCAGGCCTGCAGCAGCGTCGTGTCCGGCGCGACGTCCACCACGATCCCGTCGATACTGATCTTAGCCATCGTCTTTCCCCGGCAATGTCTTGCCTCGATAGGTCATGTGCGACGCCGGGCACCGCCCGGCCGCGTCCTGATCCTCATTCCGCCGCGACGGACAGACCGCGACCGGCGCGCTGGTCGATGCGCGCCTCGATCACGTCGCGGAAGTTCTTGATCAGGCCCTGGATCGGCCAGGCGGCGGCGTCGCCGAGGGCGCAGATGGTGTGGCCCTCGACCTGCTTGGTCACCTGGAACAGCATGTCGATCTCGCGCTTGTCGGCCTCGCCGCGAACGAGGCGCTCCATCACTCGCCACATCCAGCCGGTGCCCTCGCGGCACGGCGTGCACTGGCCGCAGCTCTCGTGCTTGTAGAAGTGGGCGAGCCGGGCGATCGCCTTGATGACGTCGGTCGACTTGTCCATGACGATCACCGCGGCGGTGCCGAGGCCGGAGCCGAGGCCGCGCAGGCTGTCGAAGTCCATCGGGCAGTCGATGATGTTCTCGGCCTTGACCATCGGCACCGACGAGCCGCCCGGGATCACCGCGAGGAGATTGTCCCAGCCGCCGCGGATGCCGCCGCAGTGCTTGTCGATCATCTCCCGGAAGGGGATGCCCATCTCCTCCTCGAAGGTCGCCGGCTTGTTGACGTGGCCGGAGACGCAGAACAGCTTGGTGCCGGTGTTGTTCGGCTTGCCGAGGCCGGCGAACCAGGCGCCGCCGCGGCGCAGGATGGTCGGGGCGACGGCGATCGATTCGACGTTGTTGACCGTGGTCGGGCAGCCGTAGAGGCCGACGTTGGCCGGGAACGGCGGCTTCAGGCGCGGCTGGCCCTTCTTGCCCTCGAGGCTTTCGAGCAGCGCGGTCTCCTCGCCGCAGATGTAGGCGCCGGCACCGTGGTGGACGAAGAGGTCGAAGTCCCAGCCCGAGCCGCAGGCGTTCGGCCCGAGCAGGCCGGCCTCGTAGGCCTCGTCGATCGCCTGCTGCAGATGCTCGCGCTCACGGACGAACTCGCCGCGCACGTAGATGTAGCCGGCGTGGGCGCCCATCGCGAAGCCGGCGATCAGGCAGCCCTCGACGAGGGTGTGCGGGTCGTGGCGCAGGATCTCGCGGTCCTTGCAGGTGCCGGGCTCGGATTCGTCGGCGTTGACCACGAGATAGTGCGGCCGGCCGTCGCTCTCCTTCGGCATGAACGACCACTTGAGGCCGGTCGGGAAGCCGGCGCCGCCGCGGCCGCGCAGGCCCGAGGCCTTCATCTCGTTGATGATCCAGTCGCGGCCCTTGAGGAGGATGTCCTTCGTGCCATCCCACTGGCCGCGACGACGCGCACCTTCGAGGCCCCGGTCGTGGAACCCGTAGATGTTGGTGAAGATGCGGTCCTTGTCCTGAAGCATTTCCGGTCTCCGGACTTCAATTCAATTCGATGTCGACGAGGCCGAGGCGGCGCTCGACGCGCTCCAGACGGTCTTCGACATGTCCGAGGCGCGCATAGATATTCGCGATATCCGACTGCATCGCCAGCATATGGCCACGAACCGCGGCGAACTCCGAACGCATTTCGAGCTGCGTCGTGCGAACGATCCTGAGATCGTTCTGCATCTGCTTCAGCACTTCGAACATCAGCTCGTTCGTGACTTCCGTCATCGGTTCATCCTCCGGAAGAACGGCAGGCCGCCCTCCCTTCTTCGTCACTCGCCCGCCGTCGTCTCGCCCGCGTCGACACGGACCACGCCGTCCGGGTCGCCGCCCTCGGCGAGGATCCGCGCCTGCTCGATCCAGCGGTCGCGCGAGGCGCGGCCCTTGAAGCCGGCGAGATTCTGGTCGACCCACTTGAGGTTCATCTCCGTCCAATCGGCGACCTGACGGAAATGATAGACGCCCATCTCGTGGAGCATCGCCTCGAGCTTGGGGCCGACGCCCTTGATGCGCTTGAGGTCGTCGCCGGCACCGTCCGTGGGCGCCGTCAGCGTCTCGGGCTTGAACTCGTCGGGAATGCTCGCCTCGCCGTTCGCCACGTCGGCGGCGCCGGTGCGGGCGATCTCCTCCTCGGCGCGCTCCTCGCCGGTCGGACGGCCCGCGTTCTCGTGGCGCGCCTCCGAGGTTTCCGGGGGAACGTCGGTGGCCGGACCGGCGGGGGGAACCTCGTCGGCCGGGCCGGAGGCCGGGCGGCGGCGGTAGAGGTCGGGATCGGTCAGGGTGGTCGGACCGCCCGCGGCCGCGGCGAAGTGACGGCCGTTCTGCGGGCCGGGCGTCGGCATGCCGCCGGCTGCGAAGGTGTCGAGAATCTTCTCGAAGCTCTCGGGCGTCAGGTCCTCGTAGGTGTCCTTGACCACCTGGATCATCGGCGCGTTGACGCAGGCGCCGAGGCACTCGACCTCTTCCCACGAGAAGTCGCCGTCGGCCGAGAGCTCGAAGGGGTGCTCGGCGATGCGGCGCTTGCAGACGGCGATCAGGTCTTCCGAACCGCGCAGCATGCAGGGCGTCGTTCCGCAGACCTGGATGTGGGCCTTGCGGCCGACCGGCGCCAGCTGGAACATCGTGTAGAAGGTCGCGACTTCCAGCACCCGGATGTAGGGCATGCCGAGATAGTCGGCGATCGTGCGGATCGCCGGCTCCGACACCCAGCCCTCCTGGAGCTGGACCTGCCAGAGCAGCGGAATCACCGCCGACGCCTGACGGCCTGCCGGATACTTCTTTACGCAGGCCTCGGCGAAGGCGCGCGTCTCGTCCGAGAAGGCGAAGCTTTCGGGCTGTTCGTGGTGCAGACGACGGACGGCCATCAGCGGTCAACCTCTCCGAACACGATGTCGAGCGAGCCGAGAATCGCCGAGACGTCGGCGAGCATGTGGCCGCGACACATGAAGTCCATGGACTGAAGGTGGGCGAAGCCCGGAGCGCGGATCTTGCAGCGGTAGGGCTTGTTGGTGCCGTCGGCGACGAGGAAGACGCCGAACTCGCCTTTGGGCGCCTCGACTGCGGCGTAGACCTCGCCCGCGGGCACGTGGAAGCCCTCGGTGTAGAGCTTGAAGTGGTGGATCAGCGCTTCCATCGACCGCTTCATCTCGCCGCGCTTGGGCGGGGCGAACTTGCCGTTGACGGTGGTGACCGGCCCCTTCTCGACACGCAGCTTCTCGAGGCACTGCTTCATGATGCGGACCGACTGGCGCATCTCCTCCATGCGGATGAGATAGCGGTCGTAGCAGTCGCCGTT
>CALCDT010000028.1 GCA_937900425.1 uncultured Alphaproteobacteria bacterium
CGCGCCGCAGCTGCCGGTCGACCGGCAGCAGGCCGTCTGCGGTGCGGGCGAGGGTCAGGCCGTCGAGCCGCCCGTAGACGGCGTCGGTCGAGGCGGCGACGAGCGGGATCGCCCTGCCGCCGCGGGCCTCGGCCCGGGTGACGGCGTCGACGAGATGAAGGGCGGCGAGCGGATCGGCCGACAGCGCCTCGACCGGATCGCCCCCCGCCTCGTCGCCGTCCTCGACGGATGCGGCGAGGTGGATCACCGCGGCCGCGCCGGCGACGACGTCGCGCACGGCCGGGCGGTCGCGCAGGTCGGTGACGGCGACGGAGAGCCGGCCGCCGTGGCGGGATTTCAGCGCGGCGAGGTTGGCCGGGGCGGCGGCGGCGGCGAGGCTGTCGAGAACGATCACGGTTTCGCCGCGGGCGAGCAGACGGTCGGCGAGGCGGGCGCCGAGATGTCCGGCGCCGCCGGTGACGACCACGGGCCGGACCGCCCGGTGCGGCCCGACCCGGCGAAGGGCCGGGTGCGCGAGCGCCGGATCGGCGGGCTCCGACGAAGCGGTGGCACGGGGCGCCGGCGAGGTCGCCTGCGCAGGACCGGCCTGCGGCGGCGGACCGGCGAGCCGGAGCAGGCCCTTCGCCGCTGTCGGGCCGCCCTCCGTCAGGGCGCGGCCGAGCAGCTTGCGCCGGCCGTCCTCGGCGACGACGCCGAGGTGATAGTGGCGTTCGTCGAAATGGAATCCCTCCTGGACGGCGACGTCGGCGGCGACGTCCTGCCAGCCGTACCAGTAGACCCGCTCGACCGGCAGGGCGAGAGCGTCGACAAAGGCGCGGACCTGGCCGATCTCGTCGCGCCGCCAGGTCGAATAGCCGGTCTCGGTGATCCAGATCGCGGCCGCCGGGTTGTGGCGGGAAAGGATCGCCCGGGTGCGGTCGATCTGGTCGGCCCAGCCGGTCCAGGCGCCGGCCTCGGCGTCCCAGGTTCCGGGAAAGCCGTGGAGGCCGACGGCGTCGACGACGCCGAGCACGCCACGTTCGCCCATCAGCTCGAGCCAGTGGGCGTCGAAGGGGCAGGGGCCGCCGAGCACGGCCCGGAAGCCGCGGGTGCGGGCCCAGTGCCCGGCGGCGCCGACCATCTCGCAGAAGGCGCTCCAGTCGCCGTCGTCGCGCCAGTCCCAGTCGAGCAGGTTGTTGGGCTCGTTCCAGAGCTCGATCTCGCGGAAATGGCGGCCGTAGCGGGTGAGGGCGTGGTCGACGAAATCGGCGTAGTCGAGCAGCCGCCGCGGCGCACCGGAGGAGCGGCCGGTGCGCGACAGCGACGGCGGGGTGTAGTGGATGCAGGGCAGCAGCTCGATGTGGCGGCCGAGGGTCGGGATCAGCCAGTCGTACCAGGCCTCGCCGCCGGGCGCGTGATATTCCGCCCAGGAGAGATGGGTGCGCAATCCCTTCGCACCGGCCCGCGTCATGCCGTCGAGGGCGGCGATCACACGGGCGTGCTCGCCCGGGCGGAACCACTCGACGAAGCCGAATTCCGGGCCGGGGCGCGGCGTTGCGGACCTTCGTGCATTGCGGCCGTCGAGGAAGCGCGTACCGGCGTCCGCCTCTGCCGTCACGACATCAGTCCGTGCCGTTCGAGTTCGCGGCGCATTTCCGGTCCGAGGTCGACGTGGGCCTGTCCGGCGACCCAGGCGGCGAGTTCGAGCAGCGAGGTCTCGAGCGGGGCTGCGGGTGAGAAGCCGAGCAGGTCGGCGGCCTTGCCGATGTCGGCGAAGCAGTTGCGGATGTCGCCGGCGCGGGCGCGGTTGAGGATGTCCGGCTCGATGTCCCGGCCCATGGCGGCGGCCAGCATGCGGGCGACGTCGGCGATGGCATAGGAGCGGCCCGAGCCGATGTTGACGACGTGGCCGCTGGCGCGGGGCGCCTCCATGGCGAGACGGAAGGCGCGGGCGACGTCGCGGACGTGGACGAAGTCGCGCCGCTGGGCGCCGTCCTCGAACACCATCGGCGCCTCGCCGGCGGCGATGCGCGAGGCGAAGTTGGCGAGGACGCCGGTATAGGGGTTGGAGAGGGCCTGGCCGGGTCCGAAGACGTTGAAGAGGCGCAACGCCACCGCCTCGCGGCGGTAGGCCTCGGCGAACAGCAGCACCGCCCGTTCCTGGGCGTATTTGGTGAGGGCATAGATCGAGGCGAGGTCGACCGGCTTCTCCTCGTCGGTCGGAACCGGCGTCGCCGCCTCGCCCCCCGGGCCGGCAGGGTTCCAGTCGGCGGCGGCGATGGCCTGCGCGCTGCGGCGGCCGACCGCCAGCGGGGTTCCGTCGGTATCGACATAGCGGCCCTCGCCGTAGACGCTCATCGACGAGGCGACGACGATGCGCGGCACCGGCTCCTCGATCAGGGCCTCCAGCAGCACCGCGGTGCCGAGGTCGTTGACGCCGACGTAGCGGGCGATCTCGTACATGCTCTGGCCGACCCCAACCTCGGCGGCGAGGTGGAAGACGCCGTCGACGCCCGACACCGCCCGGCGCACGGCGGCGGCGTCGCGGACGTCGCCCTCGACGAAGGTGATACCCTCGGGCAGGTCGGCCATCGGCGACTCGCCGTGGACCTGGGGAATCAGGGCGTCGAGAATGCGGACCTCGCAGCCGGCCGACAGCAGTTCGAGGCAGAGGTGACGGCCGATGAACCCGGCGCCGCCGGTGACGAGATAGGTCTTGGGCATCGTTTCGCTGCTTCTTCTGAAGGGGCGGCCGGCGCGGAGCGGGCCGCGACGATGGCGGAAGGGGCGGGCGAACGCCGTCGCGCCGCTCCACCCCTCGGACCGACCGAACCGCGGGAAGAAGAGAAAGTTCCTCCGTGCCGGCCGGGGGCGAAGGGCTCGCCGCCGGGGCCGCGAGGGCGCCGGCGGCGGCCTGTGCGCGCCGGTCAGCGTCGCGGCAGCGCGTAGGCGATGACCGCGTCGCTCACCGGGGTCTCCATGAAGTGATGACCGCCGGCGGTGATCACCAGATACTGGCGCCCGTCCGCCTCGTAGGTCATCGGCGTCGCCTGGCCGCCGCCGGGAAGGACGTCCTGCCAGAGCGTCTCGCCGGTCTCGAGGTCGATCGCCCGGATCAGGTCGTCGGTCGCGGCGGCGATGAAGACGAGGCCGCCTGCGGTGACGACGGCGCCGCCGTTGTTGGGCGTGCCGATCTCGATCGGCAGCATCGAGGGAATGTCGAAGGGGCCGTTCTTGCGGGCCTCACCGAGCGGGCGGTCCCAGATCGTCTCGCCTGTGGCGATGTCGATCGCCCGGATACCGCCGTAGGGCGGCTCCTTGCAGAGCAGCTTGGTGAAGGGCATGCGCCAGCCGGCGTTGACGTCGATGCCGAAGGGCGTGCCCGCTTGGGGGTCGCCCGCGCCCTCGGCGCCGCCGAAATCGCCGCGGGCCTCGCCGCGCGGCGCCCAGCCGAGCGCGTCGGCCTCGGCACGCGGGACGAGCCGGTTGTAATTCGGCATGTCGTTGTAGTTGGCGACGATCACGCCGCGGGTCGGATCGACGGCGATGCCGCCCCAGTCCGAGCCGCCGTTGTAGCCGGGATACTGGATCCAGCGGCGCTCGCTCTCGGGCGGAGTGTAGATGCCGTCATAGGCGGCGCGCCTGAAATTGATCCGGCAGATCATCTGGTCGATCGGCGACATGCCCCACATGTCGGCCTCGTCGAGGTCGCGCTTCGCCAGCGTGTGGAACAGCGAGAAGGGCTGGCTCGGCGTACGCTGATCCGGCTCGACGCCTCCCTGCGGAACCGGGCGTTCCTCGACCGGGGTCAGCGGGGCACCGGTGCGGCGGTCGAGGACGTAGAGGTCGCCCTGCTTGCTCGGCAGGATCAGCGCCGGCACCGTCCCGCCTTCGCCGGGATAGTCGACCAGGGTCGCCTGCGAGCCGAGGTCGTAGTCCCACACGTCCATGTGGACGGTCTGGAAGTGCCAGACCGGGCGCCCGGTCGTGACGTCGATGGCGACGAGCGAGGTGGCGAATTCGTTCGATCCCGGCCGGCGGTCGCTGCTCCAGTAGTCGACCGCCGAGTTGCCCATCGGCAGGTAGACCTGGCCGAGCGCCTCGTCGCCGGAGGCGGTGGTCCACATGTTCGGCGTGCCGCGCGGCCAGGTGTCGTCGCCGGAGGGGCGCTCCGTGCGGGTCGAGGCGGCGGCGTCCCAGCCCCAGGCGAAGGCGCCGGTGACGGCGTCGAAGCCCTGGATCACGCCCGACGGCGCCGAGCGGGTCTGGCCGTCGAGCACCTGGTGGCCGGTGACGACGATGCCGCGGACGATGGTCGGGGCCGAGGTGATCGAGACCATGCCGGGAACGACGTCGCCCATGCCGACCTTGATGTCGACCTCGCCGTTTTCGCCGAAGCCGGTGCAGCGGGCGCCGGTGGCGGCGTCGAGGGCGATCAGGCGACCGTCGAGGGTGCCCTCGACGATGCGGCGGGCGCAGAGCTCGTCGGGGCCGGCGTCCGGAACCTCGAAATAGGCGACGCCGCGGCAGGCGGCCGTATAGGGGATGTTCTCCTCCGGCACCTCGGGGTCGAAGCGCCAGCGTTCCTCGCCGGTGGCCGCGTCGATGGCGATGACGAGGCTCATCGGCGTGCAGAGATAGAGCGTGTCGCCGATCTTCAGCGGCGTGTTCTCCGAACCGTATTTGTTGTCGGAGAGGTCTTCGGGCAGATCGCCGGTGTTGAAGACGAAGGCCCGCTCCAGCGAGCCGACGGTGTCGCGGTTGATCTCGGCGAGCGGGGAATAGCGCCGGGACGCGGTGGTGCCGCCGTAGGCCGGCCAGTCGGCGCCGGTCGCGAGCGGCGAGGGGTCGGCCATGGCGGCGGGACCCGGCTGGGGCAGCGCCGCCTGCCGGCTCGGCTCGGCGAAATCCCGGAACAGCCAAGTGAAGCCGCCGAGGACGACGACGAGCACGGCGACGATGCCGGCGATCGCGGCCGGCCAGCGCAGCGGCGCCGGGCGCAGCGTCGGCATCGCCGCGAGGACGAGGACGAGGATGACCGTCGGCGCGAAGACGCGCGGCAGCAGCGGCCATCCGGCGAGGCCGACCTCCCACAGCGCCCAGACCACGGTGGCGGCGAAGACGGCGACATAGAGCCAGCCGCCGGAGGCGCGTCCGCGAACGAGCAGCAGGCCGGAGACGACGAGGGCGAGACCGGCGAGGAGATAGTACCAGGAGCCGCCGAGAGCGACGAGCCAAGCCCCGCCGGCACCGAGGACGAGACCGATCAGCGCGATCACGACGCCGAGGGCGACCACGGGCCACGACCCCCTCCCGCTCGTGCGTGCCATCCTCGGATCCTGCCGGTGCCAGGCGGTCATGTCTCTCTCCATGGTCGGTGTTCGGAAAAAAGGAGCCCGAAGGCGCCTTCCGTCGAACAATGACCGCGTGGGGATGTTCCGCCTTTCGATGCTCGGAATCGGCGTCGATCGAGGGCAGGCGGTGAGAGACGGCCGGCGTCTCGGCCGCGAGGCGGCATCCCGCCGCCGCCCTCTCGATCGGCAGGACCGTCCCCGCTCGCCCGGGCGCAGTCTGGAACGATCGCAATCCTCGCCCGTTCCCCCGACACGACCGGGCGGGCGGCGACCACGGGAAGAGCGACGATGGCGAGCAGACACGAGACGATGACCCCGGTCGAATACGACGGTCCGGCGGGCGGATGGGGGTCGCTGCGCGGCATCGCCCGCATCTTCGGCAAGGAGTGGGCGTCGCCGGCGGCGCTCGAAACCTTAGCCAGCCAGAACAAGCCGGAAGGGTTCGCCTGCGTTTCCTGCGCCTGGGCCAAGCCCGCCGACCACCACCCGTTCGAGTTCTGCGAGAACGGCGCCAAGGCGACGCTCTGGGAACTGACGAGCCGGCGCTGCGAGCCGGACTTCTTCGAGAAGCACACGCTGTCCGAACTGCGCGGCTGGCGCGACTACGATCTCGAGCAGCAGGGCCGCCTCACCCATCCGCTGCGCTACGACCCGGAGAGCGACCGCTATCTTGCGGTCGGCTGGGACGAGGCCTTCGCCGGGATCGGGCGCGAGCTCAAGACATTCGATCCGAAGTCGGTGGTGTTCTACACCTCGGGCCGCGCCAGCCTCGAGACCTCGTTCCTCTACGCGCTCTTCGCCCGGCTCTACGGCACCAACAACCTGCCCGACAGTTCCAACATGTGCCACGAGACGACGTCGGTGGCGCTGAAGAGCCTGATCGGCGCCCCGGTGGGCACGGTGGTCTACGACGACCTCCAGAAGTGCGACGCGATGTTCTTCTTCGGCCAGAACACCGGATCGAACAGCCCGCGCTTCCTGCACCCCCTGCAGGAGGCGGCGCGGCGCGGCTGCCGGATCGTCACCTTCAATCCGGTGCGAGAGAAGGGGCTCGAAAGCTTCGTCAACCCGCAGAACCCGACCGAGATGCTGACCGGCCGCCAGACCGAGATCTCGTGCCAGTATCACCAGGTCCGTCCGGGCGGCGACATCGCAGCGATCCTCGGCCTCTGCAAGCACGTCTTCGCCCGCGACGACGAGGCGCGGGCGGCGGGGCGTTCGGTCATCGACCGCGACTTCGTCGCCAGCCACACCTCCGGCCTCGACGCCTTCGAGGCGAAGGTGCGCGCGACCTCCTGGGAGGAGATCGAACGGGACTCCGGCCTTGCGCGCGCCGACCTCGAGGCGGCGGGGGAGGTCTACGTCACCTCGCAGAAGGTGATCGGGATCTACGGCATGGGCCTGACCCAGCACGTTCGCGGCTTCGAGAACGTCGCCATGCTGCTCAACCTGCTGCTGCTGCGCGGCAACATCGGCCGCGAGGGCACCGGGATCTGCCCGGTGCGCGGCCACTCTAACGTCCAGGGCCAGCGCACGGTCGGCATCGCCGAAAAACCCGAACTCGTCCCGCTGGACCGGCTGGCGGAAGTGTTCGGCTTCGAGCCGCCGCGCGAGAAGGGCATGAACACGGTGGAGGTCTGCGAGGCCGCCATCGAGGGACGGGTCGACGCCTTCGTCGGCCTCGGCGGCAACTTCGCCCGCGCCGTCCCCGACCACGGACCGGTCGAGGCGGCGTTCCGCAAGCTGCGCCTCACGGTTCACGTCGCCACCAAGCTCAACCGGTCCCATCTCGTCAACGGAGAGGTCGCCTACCTGCTGCCCTGCCTCGGCCGCAGCGAGGAGGACGTCCAGGCGAGCGGCCGCCAGACGGTGACCGTCGAGGACAGCCTGTCCTCGATCCACGGCTCGATCGGACGGCGCAAGCCGGCGAGCGAGCATCTCCTCTCCGAACTCGCCATCGTCGCCGGCATCGCCAAGGCGACGCTCGCGCCCAACCCGAAGGTTCGCTGGGACGAATGGGTCGGCGATTACGGCCGGGTCCGCGACCTGATCGAGGCTTGCTATCCCGACAAGTTCCGCGACTTCAACGCCCGCCTGTTCACACCCGGCGGCTTCTTCAAGGGCAATCCGGCCCGCGAGCGGATCTGGCACACGGCGAGCGGCAAGGCCGAGTTCACCGCGCCGGACACGCTGGTCGCGACCGGCTTCGAGGAGGCGGAAGGGCGCTATCGGCTGGTGACACTGCGCAGCAACGACCAGTTCAACACCACGATCTACGGCTTCAGCGACCGTCTGCGCGGTATCGAAGGCACCCGCGACGTGCTGCTGATGAACCCCGCCGAGATCGAACGGGCCGGGCTGGAGCCGGGGCAGCGGGTGACGCTGGTCGGCGACGCCGGCGACGGCCGTCACCGCGAGGTCTCCGGGCTGGCGGTCACGCCCTTCGACCTGCCCGATGGCTGCGTCGCCGGCTACTATCCCGAACTCAACCCGCTGGTGCCGCTCTGGATGCACGACCGCAAATCGAAGACGCCGGCCTCGAAGTCGGTGCCGGTGCGCATCCGGCCCTGAGGAGAGGCAAAAGGAAAGGGGCGGCAGCGGGCGTGTTCGCCCCGCCGCCGCCGTCGCCGTCGGTCAGAGAACGAAGTCGCTCGCCCCGAGCGCATAGTCTCCCATCAGCTTGATCGAGAAGTCGGTGACGCGGTCGCCGTCGACGTCGGCGAGGATGATCGTGCTGACGCCGTTCTGCACGAAACGCAACTCGCCGGCGGTGCCGCTGCGGCCGCTTCCCGAAAACGCCCCGTCGCCGATCCAGGTGAAGGCGTCGTCGGCGCCGCCGGTGATGGCGTCGATGGCGGAGAGGTCGATGATGTCGAGGCCCTGCTCGAAGTCGAGGATGACGTCGCGAGCCGTTCCGGCGACGCTGTCGGAGAGGCTGGTGAAGACGAAGCTGTCGGCGCCGGAGCCGCCCGTCATCAGATCGCGTCCGCTTCCGCCGATCAGCGTGTCGGCGCCGGAGCCGCCGTCGAGCGTGTCGTTGCCACCTTCCCCCCTCAGAACGTCGGTGCCCGCGCCGCCCTTGATGGTGTCGTTGCCGCTGCCGCCGTAGAGCTGGTCGCGATCGTCGCCGCCGTCGAGCAGGTCGTTGCCTTTGCCGCCGCGCAGGACATCCTTGCCCGCCTTGCCGTAGAGCTGATCGTCGCCGTCGCCGCCGGTCAGGCGGTCGTCGGTCGAGCCGCCATGCAGGATGCCGCCGCCATTTCCAAGGGTGTCGACGATGCTGGCGTAGTAGCGGCCCCCGTCGGTCGTCGTGGTCCCGTTGCCGGCGTCGTCGGTCGCGGTGACCGAGACCGTGCGGAAGCTCCGCTCGGTGACACCGGTGGTGAAGGCGAAGGACGCCGACCAGACCCCATCCGTCTCTTCCGCCATGACGGAGGCGGGGCCGCCGAAGCTCGAGAAGTCCACGGTGACCTTGTTGATGTCGCCGTTGCCGTCGCCCGTTTCGGCGTCGTTCCAGGTCACGGTGACGGTGTCGCCGATGCGGAAGCTGCCGCCCGTCCCGCTGCCGCCGGTCACGGTGATCGCGGCGTCGGAGACGATCGGGGCGGCGGTGTCGACGGCGACGAGCGTGTCGTCCTGCCGGACGGTCCGATTGCCGGCGTCGTCGGTGACGGTGAGCGAGATCCGGTCCATGACATCGACCGGGTCGGCGCCGATCACGAGGCTCGCCGTCCAGATGCCATCGGTCTCGGTGGCCGCGACGGCGGCGCCGCCGCCGAAGGCGGACAGATCGACGGTGACGGCGGCGACGTCGTCGTTGTCGTCGCCGAGGCTGGAGTTGTCCCAGGTCACCGTCAGGGTGTCGCCGGCGCGATAGGCTCCGCCCCGGCCGGAGCCGCCGGAGACGGTGATGGCCGCCTTGCTCACCACGGGGGCTTCGGCGTCGACCGTGAATTGCGCTCCGTCGACGAGGCGGCCGACGTTGCCGGCGTCGTCGACGGCGATGAGGGTGACGCTCGCCCCGTCGACGTCGATCGCGGCGTCGGTGATCTTGTAGGTGGCGAAGTAGAGCCCGCCGGCGCTGGTGGCCAGTTCGACCCCGCCGCCGAACATCGTGAAGTCGACGCCGACGCCGAGGAGGGTGTCGGTGTTGGCATCGCCGCTCGCGGTATTGTTCCAGGTGACGAAGACCGTGTCGCCGATCCGGAAGGCACCGTCGGTGCCGCTGGCGCCGGAGACGACGAACACCGCGTCGTCGGTGATCGTCGGTGCGACGATGTCGACGACGGCGTCGGTGCCGTCGCCGGTGGTGGCGGCGTTGCCGGCGTCGTCGATGGCGGTGACGGAGACGTTGCGGCCGGTGGCGTCGATCACGCCGTCGACGAGGGTGTAGCTCGCGCTCCAGACGTCGCCGAGCTTGACGGCGGCGACGGCCGCCCCGCCGCCGAACTGGGAGAAGTCCACGGTGACGGCGGCGATGGTGTCGGCGTTGTCGTCGCCGCTCACGCCGTCGTTCCAGGTCACCGTGACGGTGTCGCCGATGCGGTAGGCGCCGCCGACACCGGTGGCGCCGGCGATCGAGATCGCCGCATCGGTCACGGTCGGGGCGACGGTGTCGACGGTGGCGTTGGTCGTGTCGACGGTGGTCGTGCTGTTGCCGGCGTCGTCGGTGGCGGTGACGGCGACGTTGCGGTTGGTCGCGTCGATGGCGCCGGCGGTGATGGTGTAGCTCGCGGTCCAGCTGCCGGACCCATTGGTCGCGGCGACGGCGGCGCCGCCGCCGAACTGGGTGAAGTCGACGGTGACGGTTGCGATGGTGTCGGCGTTGTCATCGCCGGCGGCGGTGTCGTTCCACGTCACGGTGACGGTGTCGCCGACCTTGTAGGCGCCGCCGGTGCCGGAGCCGCCAGAGACCGTGATGGCGCCGTCGGTCACGGCCGGAGCGACGTTGTCGACGACGGCGTCGGTGGTGTCGGCGATCGACGCCGTCCTGTTGCCGGCGTCGTCGACGACGATGATGGAGACGTTCCTGTCCGTGCCGTCGATGATGCCGGCGGTGATGGTGTAGGACGCCGTCCAGATCCCGTCGAGGTTGCTCGCGGGGCGGGCGTTGCCGCCGCCGAAGGCGGTGAAGTTGACGAGGACGGCGGTGACGCCGTCGGCGTTGTCGTCGCCCGCCGCGGTGTTGTCCCAGGTCACGGTGACGGTGTCGCCGATCCGGAAGGCGCCGCCCGTGCCGGTGCCCCCGGAGATCGAGATGGCGGCATCGGTCACGGTGGCCACCTGATTGTCGACGGTGGCGTTGGTGGTGTCGGCCGTGGTCGTTGTGTTGCCGGCGTCGTCGGTCACCGTCACGGAAACGTTGCGGTTGGCGGCGTCGACGGTGCCGGCGGTTATCATGTAGCTCGCCGCCCACATCCCCGAGAAATTGGAGGCGGCGACGGCGGATCCGCCGCCGAACTGCGAGAAGTCGACGGTGACGCCGGCGATGGTGTCGGCGTTCGCGTCGGTGCCGGCGTTCCAGGTCACCGTGACGGTGTCGCCGATCTTGTAGGCGCCGCCGGTGCCGGATCCGCTCGAGATCGAAATGGCGCCGTCGCTCACGGTCGGGGCGACGGTGTCGACGGTCGAGGCCGTGTCGTCGGCGGTGGTGGTGGAGCCGCCGGAGGTCGTGGCCGTGACGGCGACGCCGGCGTTCGTGGTGTCGATCGCGCCGCCGACGATGGTGTAGGTCGCCGTCCAGATGCCGGATGCGTTGGTCGCGGTCACGGCCGAGCCGCCGCCGAAGGCGGTGAAGTCGACGGTGACTCCGTCGATCGTGTCGGTGTTGGCGTCGCCGGTGACGGTGTCGTCCCAGGTGACGGTGACGGTGTCGCCGATCCTGAAGGCGCCGCCGGTGCCGCTCGCGCCCGAGACGGAGATGGCCTCGGCGGTGACCGTCGGGGCGGAACTCGTCGAGAAGGTCTGCAGGAAGATGCCGTTGGAGCTGCCGTCGTAAGACGTGAACGTGACGATGGCGGTGCCGTCGTCGCGCAAGGTCACGGCGGGATCGGTCTGGTCGCCCGCGTCCGTTACGTTGACCTGGAACTCCTCGCCGTTCATCGTGCCGTCGGCGAAGTAGCGCTGGGCGAAGACGTCGTAGTCGAACTGGTCGAAGTTGAAGGCACGCCATACGACGATGAAATCGCCGTCGGAGTCCATGGCGATGGCCGGGAACAGATGGTAGCCGCTCGTGGTGGTGTTGACGATGAATTCCGAGCCCTGGGGCGCGCCGTTGGCGTCGTAGCGCTGGGCCTTGACATTCATTATGCCGTTCGTGTCGTCCTCGTACCAGGCGACGACGAAGTTGCCGGCGTCGTCACTGGCGACCACCGCATACTGCTGCCGGCCCTCGGTCGTCGTGTTGACGAGGAACTCGCCGCCCTGGGGAACGCCGGCGGAATTGTAGCGCTGGGCGTAGACCCCGGTGTAGCTGCCGTCCTGATAGGCCGAATACCAGGTCACGACGAAGTCGCCGTCGGCGTCCATCGCAACGGAAGCCCGCGCCTGCTCGTTCGTCGTGAAACTGTTGACGAGGAACTCCCCTCCCTGCGCGACACCGTCGGCATCATAGCGCTGGGCGTAGATGCCGTAACCGCTGCCGTCCTGGTTGGCGGACTGCCAGACGACGACGAAGTCCCCGTCGTGGTCCATCGACACGGCGGGAATGCCCTGCGCGTTAAACGTCGTCGTGTTGACGAGGAACTCGTCACCGTTGGGCGTGCCGTCGGCCGCGTAGAGCTGGGCGTAGACGCCCCGGCTGCTTCCGTCCTGGCCGAAGGACGACCAGGTCACGACGAAACGGCCATCGGGAGCCATGGCGACGGCCGGGTCCGCCTGCGTGCTGCTCGTGTAGGTGTTGACGCGGAACTCGGATCCGACGGTGTTGCCGCCGGCGTCGTAACGCTGGCCGTAGATGCCGCCGCCGCTGCCGTCCTGACCGCTGGACTGCCAGACGACGACGAAGTTGCCGTCGGCGTCGGAGGCCACGGTGGGGGTATTCTGCTCGGCGGTGGTGTAGGTGTTGACGAGAGTGTCGGCCATCTCGTTCTTCTCCAGTCGGAATTGCTGCGCCTCCGCTTGCGGAGGAATTGTTCTCGGTCGAATCAGGATGTCGGCGGCGCCCAGAAGCCCTTTCCGGGCAGGGCGAGCGCGGCGCGGTGGGCGGGGTCCGTGTGGCCGAGCAGGCCGTGGCGGCCCGCGCCCGGCAGCAGGGCGAGGTCGGAGATCTCGTCGAGCCCCTCGGCGAACTCGATCATGCCGAGGCGGCGGCCCGAGGAGAGCTGAACGAGGGCGAGGCCGCAGACCGGCGGCTGCGCCCTCCGCTCGATCTCGAGCGGTTCGGCCCCGGCCCCCGCGCGGTCGCGAAGCCGCGACAGGCCGACGAACAGGAAGTCCCCGTGGATCGCGAGGCCGCGGGCGAAGCCCGGCAGGCGGGCGAGGACGTCGCCTTCGCCGGTGTCGGGATCGAGCCGCAGGATCTCGCCGCGTCCGGAATCGAGGACGTGGAGAGCGCCGCGGTGAAGCCGCGGCGAATGGGGCATCGACAGGCCGCCGCGTAGCACGCGGCCGTCCGGGACCGACAGGACGACGCCGCCGTCGAGGCGGCCCGCCCGCCAGCTTTCCGGCCCGTCGCCGGTGCCGAGGGCGGTGGCGAAGCGCGGGGCGCCGGCCTCGTCGAGGGCGAGGCCGTTGAGGTGGCAGCGGTCGTCGGCCTCCAGCGCCGAAACGAAGGGTGGCGTCCACAGCGGCGTCAGGCTGGCGGCGTCGTCGAAGCGGGCGAGGCAGGAGAGGCGGGTCGCGGCGCCGACCACCGTCTCGCCGGCGAAGGCCGGATCGTGGAGATCGATCTCGCCGGTATAGCGGACGGAGCGCGGCAGCCAGAGATGGTCGTAGCCGCCGGGGACGCGGTCGTAGCGGCGGCCGAGTTCCGGGCTGTCGGCGAAGACGACGAGTTCGTCGCGGCAGGCGATCGCGAGCCTGTTGCCGGCGGCGGCGAGGCCCATCGGCTTGTCGAAGGCGCGCGTGAGAAGCGACAGCCCGCCAGATGCCGCCGAGAGGACGGCGACGGCGGACGTCTTGTAGCTGGCGACCGCGATGGCCACCCGAAGGCCGCGCAGCACGCTCTCGAAAGCCCCCGAGGCGGTGACGCCGATCGCCGGCGCCGAGGGGGCGCGGCTCTCACCGCCCATGGGAGGGGCTCCGGGGCGTGCGCGGCCCGGAAGCGCGGGCGGGCCGGCGAGCGAGCGCCTCCACCCCGGCGGGCAGGCCATCCATCGGGGCCTTCGGCCTTCTCGTTGACATCACGGACGCATCCTGCGGTTGGCACTCCCGGGAATGTTCACGCCCGAGGTCTGTCGCCCGATGATCGTCGGAGACGGTAAAGGGACCCTTATCGATTCAGGCGAAAATGCGGATTCTCTTGAAAAGGCGGCGGTAGTGGGTTGCGCAGGACGGCATCCCTTTAGTTGTGGACGGCAGCCGGCAGCGCCGCGGCTCCCGTTCCCATCTCGGCGCGATGCGCGCCGGGCGGCGATGGCCGTCGCCTCGTGGGGCGAAGGGCCGCGTCGCGACGGTTCTGCGGAACGCGGCGCAGCCGGCTCACCGTCGCTGTTGCCAGAGACACGACGAATGGCTATGGTTTGTTCGTGATTTGTACCTAATCCGATTCGCGGGTCGCAAGGGCACGACCGGGCGAGGGTCCGGTTGCGCCCGGCAGTGGTGCGGAAACCGGCGAGAGAGGTTTGGCGGGATGTTGACCCAGAAGCAATACGAGCTGCTGATGTTCATTCACGAACGTCTGCGCGAATCCGGGGTGCCGCCGTCTTTCGACGAGATGAAGGACGCGCTGGACCTGCGCTCCAAGTCCGGCATCCACCGCCTGATCACTGCTCTCGAGGAGCGCGGCTTCATCCGCCGCCTGCCGAACCGGGCGCGGGCGCTCGAGGTGATCAAGCTTCCCGATTCGATGGGGCCGGGCCTCGCCGCGCGGCCGCGCGGCTTCTCGCCGAGCGTGATCGAGGGCGATCGCGGGCGGGCGAAACCGGCGGCTCCGCCGGCACCGGCGCCGAGCCTCGACGGTGGCGGTTCGCTGGAGGTGCCGGTGATGGGCCGCATCGCCGCGGGCGTGCCGATCTCGGCGATCCAGACCCATTCGCACACCATCCAGATCCCGGTTGACCTTGTCGCCGCCGGCGAGCATTTCGCGCTCGAGGTCCGTGGCGATTCGATGATCGAGGCCGGCATCCTCGACGGCGACACCGTGGTGATCCGCAAGACCGATTCCGCCGACGCCGGCGACATCGTCGTCGCCCTCGTCGACGACGAGGAGGCGACGCTGAAGCGGCTGCGCAAGCGCGGCGCCTCGATCGCCCTCGAGGCGGCCAATCCCGCCTACGAGACGCGGATCTTCGGCCCGGACCGGGTGCGGGTCCAGGGCAAGCTGGTGGCGCTGCTCCGGCGCTATTGAGCGCGTCGTCCCGCTGCGGGCGGTGTCGTCCCCACCGGTTTCCGATCGCGGGTCGCGGAACCGGGTGGTTCCGGCGCGCGTCGTGCGGCCGGACGCCGCCGTGTTTCGCCTGACACCTCGTCTTCAGCGCGAGGCGGGCGAGTCCCGCTTCCTCACCCCCACCCGTCATCCCGGCCTTCGAGCCGGGATCCGGCGGTCGGCAGGGAAACGGTCATTGGTTCACGACGGCCCTCGCGGAGCCGCCCTCGCACCCTTGCCGGCCCTTCCCTCGCGGAGAGCTGGATCCAGGCTCGAAGGCCGGGATGACGGGGAGGAGAGGTGGGAGGGGCTCGGCGGGACGGGGTACGCGGCGAGGAATTCGCGACGATCGCGCCGGGCAGGGCCGGGCCGGGTCTTTCAGGACGATCTCGCGGGGCCAGATGAAGGCTTTCGGCACAAGCACTGTCGGCCGGGCCTGCAGGCCAGACGACGACGGCGACAAAATCCGCAAAGCCGAAGCTTCGCCGGCTCAGGGATCGAGTTCGGTGTCCCAGTAGAGGAAGTCGAGCCAGCTGTCGTGGAGGTAGTTCGGCGGGAACTGCCGGCCGTTGTTGTGAAGGTCCTGCACCGTCGGCGGATAGGGCAGCTGGGCGAGCTGGAGCCCGGATTCCTTCAGCGACTTGTTCGCCTTCCTGAGATTGCAGGGCGAGCAGGCGGTGATGACGTTGTCCCAGGTGGTCTGGCCGCCGCGCGAGCGCGGGATCAGGTGGTCGAAGGTCAGTTCGTCCCGCGAGCCGCAATACTGGCACTGGAAACGATCGCGCAGGAAGACGTTGAAGCGCGTGAAGGCCGGGTGGCGCGAGGGATGGACGTAGGTCTTGAGCGAGACCACCGAGGGCAGGCGGAACTCGAAGGTCGGGCTGCGGACCACCGTGTCGTATTCGGAGACGATGTTGACCCGGTCGAGAAAGACAGCCTTGACCGCATCCTGCCACGACCACAGCGACAGGGGATAGTAGCTGAGCGGCCTGTAGTCCGCGTTGAGCACCAGGGCCGGATGTCCGTCCGGCGAGACCGCGATCGTCACCTCTCGCTCTCCTCACCCGAATCTCGTAGGTCCCCCCAGAGATTTCGCCCGCATATTGTATAGCGTCTGTGTCACGTCTGTGAAGCGCGTCTAGAATTCTCCTAACGGGTTAGGTGATATGAAAAGGCATATCTCCGACCAAGAGGACACGCGCCTCACCTGAAAGGACTGCGCCTGCCCCATGGTGCAGAAGCGGATCAGTGCTATCTTTGATTGATGAATTGTAGGTGACGCAAGCTGCGGTAATATACTCAGGAGTATTGACATTCATTGAACTCGGTGCAAGCGGAAGGCAAAATATGTCAGAAACAACCCTGCAAAAGTACCTCTCGTTTACTACTGCTTTGGAACTGCAGAATCGAATTCGTGGATTCCGATCAAATAATCTCCATGAGATGACGGAAAGGGAGATTCTTGGAGAAATTGAGTCGGTCTTTCGGGTCAATGACAAAACGGATTTGCACTATGCGATTTACATTGAAACCTACAAAATTCCGAAGTGCACGAGATTTTACAGGGTCAGAGATCTGAGCCAAGACGATTTTAACCTTCCTCTAAAGGGAATGGCAATGACTGCAGACGCTTGGGAGCCTCCTACCCAGTTTGCTGTAGCGCAGCGAATTAACAAGGCAGGAGAATCCTTACTCTATACGGCACTGGATCCAGCCACGGCGATATTAGAGAAGAACGTACAGGAGAACACGATATTTTCACTTATAGTTTATGAGTCAAATGAAGCCATCAATACAATACCAATAGCGGCACCTGTTTTTCCTGCTGAGCTAACGGATGAAGAGCGCATAAAGTACGGTCTTTTGGTGGACTTCCTAAGCGTTGAATTTGGTCGAGAACACTCGGATGGGCTTGGTCATATTTACACGTTGTCCAATTTGATCGCTAAGTGGTTCTATAATGCGCCGCAGGAAATTCAGGATGCTTGGCAGTATGTTTCGACGAAGACACGCACCTGGAGGAATATTTGCTTTCGAAGCGACGCGGCGCATCAAAAGCTAGATTTGGTCGGAGTAATTGTTTGTCGATACAATGAGAGGAACGGCGATAGTTTCAAAATTTACCCACATTATGTTTTGAGTGATTTATTCTCGAACGGCATTCTCTCCGAAATGCCGATAGTAGATGTTCGTCATCGATTCAAGGAATTCAATTTTGGTTAGTTTTCCACTGATACTAGTGGAGTGTGAGAAGAAATTTCCCCAGATTGCGAGAATTTTAACTTTCGGTGATGGCTTGCCTCTGAAGGCATTGTGTCCCTATTTTCGGTTCTCCCTGTCCGACGCCCTGCGGGTGAAGGCGACGAAGGCGCGCGAGGGGAGGATGCGCTTCAGAATTCCCATCACCACGGTCGGCACGGTAACGGCGTAATAGGGCTTCGGCCGCGGGCTCTCGACGGCGTGGATCAGCGCCTTCACCACCGCCTCCGGCGGCAGCTTCCAGGTGTTCTCGCCGCCCTTTTCCATGCGGGCGAGCCGGCGTTCGTAGTCGTCGCGGTGCGGCGAGGCGGCGATGTCGACGTTCCTGTGGAACATCTTCATGCTGGTCGGCACGAAGCGGGTGGCGATCGGGCCGGGGCGGATCGAGGCGACGTGGATGCCGGCCTCGACGAGTTCGAGGCGCAGGGTGTCGGTGAGGCCTTCCAGGGCGTGTTTGGAAGCGGTGTAGGCGCCGCGGTATTTCATGGCGATGAAGCCGAGGACCGACGAGCACTGGACGATGCGGCCCGAGCCGCGCGCGCGCATCGCCGGGATCAGCCGGCAGGTGAGGTCGTGCCAGCCGAAGACGTTGGCCTCGAACTGGGCGCGAAGGACGTCGGGACGCAGGTCTTCCACCGCGCCGGGCTGGCCGTAGGCGCCGTTGTTGAAGAGCGCGTCGATCCGCCCGCCGGTGGCCGACAGCACGGCGTCGGCGCAGGCGGCGATCGAGGCAGGATCGGCATAGTCGAGCGGAACCGCGGTGACGCCGTCGATGGCGCCGAGCATGGCGAGATCCGCCGGCTGCCGGGCGGTGGCGAAGACCCGCCAGCCGCGGGCCGCCATCGTCCGCGCCGCCGCCAGCCCGATGCCGGAGGAGGCTCCGGTGACGAGAATGATCCGCCTGTCGTCCGCACGCGTCATGCCGCCGCTCCTCTCGTCCGATCCGCGCCGCCCGATCCGTCCCGCCGGGTTCCGCCGACGGCCGGCCGTCCTTCGTCACATGAAGACGTCGCGCAGGTCCAGCGTGCTGCGCACGCCGATGTCGTCGAAATGATCCTCGAGGAAACGGGAGGCGGCGCGGCGGCCGATCTCGCGCAACTCGCAGAAGAAGGCGAAGGAGGTGTCCATTTTCGACGACGCGCCGAAGGCGGCGAGCTCGTCGGCGCCGGCGATGCGGTGGACGCGGTTCTTCTGGTAGTTCATCCGGTCGAGCCGGTGGTCGTCGACGAGGCGGTTGACGAAGTCGATGGCGCGCAACTCGCGCAGCAGCGAGGCGTTGAAGGTGATCTCGTTGACGCGCTCGACGATCTCCTGCGCCCCGCGCGGCACCTCGCGCCGCTCGATCGGGTTGATCTGGACGAGCAGGATGTCGGCGGTCTCGGTCTCGCCGAAGAAGGGGAACAGGGCCGGATTGCCCATGTAGCCGCCGTCCCAGTAGTGCTCGCCGCCGACCTCGACGGCGTGGAACAGGAAGGGCAGGCAGGCCGAGGCCATCACCGCGTCCGCGGAAAGATCGGCGTTGCGGAACACCTTGATCTTGCCGGTGGCGACGTTGGTCGCCGAGATGAACAGCTTGAAGGCCCCGCTCTCGCGCACCCGGTCGAAGTCGACCTGGCCGGCGAGGTGGTCGCGCAGCGGATTGATGTTGAGCGGGTTGAGGTCGTAGGGGCTGGCGACGCGCGAGAGCACGTCGAAGAAGGGGAAGCGGGGAACGTCGAACGGCAGCTTCCAGGCCGAGAACCACATTTCGATCAGCGGATTGGCCGAGGACCGGCTGTCGCCGTCGCGGCTGACGGACCGCCAGAACCGCTCCAGCGCCTCGCGGGCGCCCTCGACTCCGCCGCGCTCCAGCCCGTCCGCCAGCACCACGGCGTTCATCGCCCCGGCGCTGGTGCCGGAGATCGCCTCGAAGTCGATGCGGTCGTCCTCGAGGATGCGGTCGAGCACGCCCCAGGTGAAGGCGCCGTGGGCGCCGCCACCCTGGAGCGCGAGGTTGACGACGACCCGCCCGTTCGGCGCCGGCCGGCGCTTGGCGGCCTTGGCACCCTTGCCGAGCGAGAACAGCTTGCGGATTCCCGCAGCGGTCATCACTGCGCGACCCAGCCGCCGTCGATCGATAGGATCGCACCGGTGATCGAGCGGGCCTGGTCGCCGGCGAGATAGACCGCGAGGGCGGCGACCTCTTCCACCGTGACGAATTCCTTGGTCGGCTGGGCCGACAGCATGACGTCGCGCTTGACCGCCTCCTCGCTGATGCCGCGGGCCTTCGCCGTGTCGGGGATCTGCTTTTCGACGAGCGGGGTCCAGACGTAGCCCGGCGCGATGGCGTTGACGGTGATGCCGTCGGTCGCGACCTCGAGGGCGATGGTCTTGGTCAGGCCGGCGATGCCGTGCTTGGCGGCGACGTAGGCCGACTTGAAGGGCGAGGCGGTGAGGGCGTGGGCGGAGGCGGTGTTGATGATGCGGCCCCAGCCCTGCGCCTTCATGTGAGGGATCGCGGCGCGGCTGGTGTGGAAGGCCGAGGAGAGGTTGATCGCGAGGATCTGGTCCCACTTCTCGACCGGGAACTCCTCGACCGGGGCGACATGCTGGATGCCGGCGTTGTTGACGAGAATGTCGAGCCGGCCGAAGGCGTCGTGGGCCTCCTTCACCATCGCCGCGATCTCGTCCGGCTTCGTCATGTCGGCCGCCGAATAGAGGACGCGGACGCCGGTCCTTTCGGCGAGCCCGGCGCGGGTCTTCTCGATCTCGGCGGCGTCGCCGAAGCCGTTCAGCATCACCTCGGCGCCCGCCTCGGCGAAGGCGGTGGCGATGGCGAGCCCGATGCCTGAGGTCGAGCCGGTGACGAGGGTTGCCTTGCCTTTGAGCATCGGAAATCTCCTTCTTGAAACAGGATCGTTCGGGTCGAAACCCCGGGGAGGGGAGCGTCGGGTCGCCGGGAAGGAAGGAGCGATCGGGGCGGGGACCGGCGGCGAACCGCGGGGAGTGTGCACTGCAATAACTAGGACCGCCAGTGCGGCGATCCAGAGGCCGGCGTTCACTTTGTCTCGACCGGGACGAGCGGAGGCGGGGAGGGTGCGGCGGGCGGGGCAGCGAAATCGGGTCGAGGGCGCCCATCTCGCCTCGTCATCCGATCGCCCTGCGATCCGGCAGGATGCCGCGCGGGGGCTCCGCCGACCGTGCGCATCGATCGTGAGGTGCGGCTCGATCGCGGCCCCGGTGACGGGCCGCCTTCCGCCGCGGCGCCGGAGCCTCTATATCTTCGCCGCGCCCCCGACCGTTCCGGAGCCCGAGATGACCGACCCGCTGAGCCTCAAGCCGCGCCGCCGCTCCGTCGCCGTTTCCGTCGGCGGGGTGATGGTCGGCGGCGACCATCCGGTGGTCGTGCAGTCGATGACCAACACCGACACCGCCGACGTCGACACCACCGTGCGCCAGGTCGCCGAACTGGCCAAGGCCGGCTCGGAGCTCGTGCGCATCACCGTCGACCGCGACGAGGCGGCGGCGGCGGTGCCGAGGATCCGCGAGCGGCTGGAGCGGCTCGGCGTCTTCGTGCCGCTGATCGGCGACTTCCACTACATCGGCCACAAGTTGCTGAAGGACCACCCGGCCTGCGCGGAGGCGCTGGCGAAATACCGCATCAATCCCGGCAACGTCGGCTTCAAGGCCAAGCGCGACACCCAGTTCGGCGAGATCGTCGAGCTCGCCATCCGTCACGACAAGCCGGTGCGGATCGGCGTCAACTGGGGCTCGCTCGACCAGGAACTGCTGACGAAGCTGATGGACGAGAACAAGGCGGCCGGATTTCCGATGACCGCCGCGGAGGTGACGCGCGAGGCGATCGTGCAGTCGGCGATCTTCTCCGCGTCGCGCGCCGAGGAGATCGGCCTTTCCCGCGACAGGATCATCCTGTCGGCCAAGGTCTCCCAGGTGCAGGATCTCATCGCCGTCTACGGCGAACTGGCGAAGCGGTCCGACCACGCGCTTCACCTCGGCCTCACCGAGGCCGGCATGGGTACGAAGGGCATCGTCTCGTCCTCGGCGGCGATGGGCATCCTGCTGCAGCAGGGCATCGGCGACACCATCCGCGTCTCGCTGACGCCCGAACCCGGTGGCGACCGCTGCCGGGAGGTGCAGGTGGCGCAGGAGCTTCTCCAGGTGATGGGCTTCCGCGCCTTCGTTCCCGTGGTCGCGGCCTGTCCGGGCTGCGGGCGCACCACCTCGACCGTGTTCCAGGAACTCGCCGAGCGGATCCAGAGCCAGATCCGCGAGGAGATGCCGGTGTGGCGGACGCGCTATCCCGGGGTCGAGGCGCTGAAGGTCGCGGTGATGGGCTGCATCGTCAACGGACCGGGCGAATCGAAGCACGCCGACATCGGCATCTCGCTGCCCGGCACCGGCGAGACCCCGGCGGCCCCGGTCTTCATCGACGGCGAGAAGGCGGTGACGCTGCGCGGGGCGACGATCGCCGAGGATTTCCGCCAGCTGGTGCTCGACTACATCGAGAAGCGCTTCGGCACGGGCGGCGCCGCGAACGCCGCGGAATAGGCCGCCGGGCAGGCCGGCCGACGCCCGGTCGGGCTCGATATCAGCGGTCGCGGGCGGCGACGAAGCGGGCCGTGGCCACCAGGGTGTCGGCCCGGGCGCCGAAGGGGGCGAGCAGGGTCTCGGCTTCGCGGACGAGGCCGGCGAGAAGCTCGCGCGCCGCCTCGACGCCATGGAGCGAGACCAGCGTCGCCTTGCCGCGACCGGCGTCCTTGGCGGTGGCCTTGCCGAGGGTGCCGGCGTCGCCCGTGACGTCGAGCAGGTCGTCGGCGAGCTGGAAGGCGAGGCCGAGGATTTCGCCATAGCGGGTGAGCCGACGGCTGTCCTCGGGCGCGGCGCGGCCGAGCAGGGCGCCGGCCTCGACGGAAAAGCGCAGCAGCGCCCCGGTCTTCATCGCCTGGAGGTCGCGGATCTCGGCTTCGGCGAGGTCGCGGCGGCGCGCATCGAAACGGCCCTCGGCGGCGAGATCGAGGATCTGGCCGCCGACCATGCCGCCGAGGCCGGCGGCGCGGGCGAGGCCCGTGACGAGGGCGAGGCGGATCGCCGGATCGGGATCGGCCTCGGGCCGGCCGGCGAGATCGAAGGCGAGGGTGAGGAGGGCGTCGCCGGCGAGGATGGCGGTCGCCTCGTCATAGGCGACGTGGACCGTCGGCCGGCCGCGGCGCAGCGCGTCGTCGTCCATCGCCGGCAGGTCGTCGTGGACCAGCGAATAGCAGTGGACGCATTCGAGCGCGGCCGCCGCGAGCAGGAGGTCGCCGGCGCCGTCGCCGAGGTCGCGGCCGAACAGACGGGCCGCCTCGACCACGAGAAACGGCCTCAGGCGCTTGCCGCCGCCGAGCACGGCGTGGCGCATGGC